>NZ_JBFAIM010000007.1:0-315651 GCF_040654715.1 Nonomuraea sp. NPDC050643
GCCTGGAACGGCCACGGGATCAAGAAGGTCTACACCTTCACCTGCTGGGCCGGCAAGTTCGACAACTGCGGCAAGAAGTACCGCATCTACTAAAGCCTTCACTCGGCACCCGGGCCGAGCGTCCCCGAGGTACAGCCACCTGTACCCGAACGCTCCAGCGCACGGGATCGATCGAGGAGACCCTCCACAGACATGCTTGGTGATGTCCGAAGCGGACGATCCCCACCGAGCAACAGGAGCGTTTCCCATGTCGCGTACCTCTTCCGAGCCGAACTCCGCCCGGCGCACGCGGGTTCTGGCGGTGGCGGCGCTGACGGCACTGACGGGCCTGATCGTGGCGGGGACGCCGGCCGCCGCGGCCACCGGCCCTGACCGCACCGCGAACGTCGTGCGGCAGAGCCCGGACGAGAGCCTGTCCGCCGAACTGGCCGAGCTCAACGACGAGTTCAAGCGCAACCACAGGCCCGACGCCGTCCAGAAGAAGCTGGACGGCCTGGTCACCACGAACAAGTTCCCGGCGGCGCTGGCCGCGGTGCGGGACGGCAAGGGCCCGGCCCGCCACTACACCGCCGGGGTCGCGAACCTGAAGACCAAGGCGAAGGTCCCGGTCGACGGCCGGGTGCGGATCGGCAGCAACACCAAGATGTTCACCGCCGTGGCGGTGCTGCAACTCGTCGGCGAGGGCAAGGTCGCCCTGGACGAGCCGATCGAGACGTACCTGCCGAAGGTGGTCCGCGGCAAGGGCATCGACGGCCGCAAGATCACCGTACGGCAACTGCTCCAGCACACCAGCGGCCTGCCGAACTACACCCGCTGGCTATCGAACGTCTTCGAGACCCGCGACGTCTACCGCTCGCCGCGGCAACTGCTGGACATGGCCTTCGAGCACAAGGCGTCGTTCGCGCCCGGCACGAAGTGGGAGTACAGCAACACCGGCTACGTGCTGCTCGGCCTGCTCATCGAGAAGGTCGACGGCCGGCCGGTCGACCGGTCGATCGACGAGCGGATCATCAAGCCGCTCGGGCTGCGGCACACGTACTGGCCGGGCAAGGGCGACAGGACGATCCGTGGGCGGCACCCCCAGGGGTACGGCTCGGAGAAGCCCGGCGCCAAGCCGGTGGACGTCACGAACTTGGACCCGTCGTGGGGATGGGCGGCCGGACAGCTCATCGGCACCCCGAGCGACCTCAACCGCTTCATGACCGCCCTGATGGACGGCAGGCTGCTCACGCCCGAGCTGCTCACGGCCATGAAGGACACGACGCCGGCCACCGGTATGCCGGGCGGCTGGGAGTACGGGCTCGGCCTGATGAAGATGCCGCTGACCTGCGGCGGCTTCGCCTGGGGGCACGGCGGTGACATCCCCGGCTACGAGACCCGCAACGGCGTGACCGAGGACGGCCGGGCCGCCACCATCGCCGTCACCGCACTGCCCGAGAACGAGGCCGCCATGCTGGGCGTGCTCGGCACCCTGGACACCGCACTGTGCGCCAAGCGGTGACCTCGACGCCTCCGAGACTTTCCGATCAGCCCCGGGACCGCATCGGTCCGGGGCTGATCTTCGCGTTGACGGCGTTCACCGCGGCGACGACGGCCTCTCGACGTGCCTACGGCTTCAGGCGCGCTTCCAGAGCGCGGGCACGTTCGGCGGCTCCCATCCGGCGAGCGCCGTGTGCGCCTGCACGCAGGCGTAGGTCAGCCCGCCGTAGGTCACCTTGTCGCCCACCTTGTAGGCGGTACCCGCGCTCCAGGTGCCACCGGGCTGGGTGGGCGTCGGGGTCGGCGTGGGGGTGGGGGTGGGCGTCGGCGTGGGTGTCGGGGTCGGGGTCGGGGTCGGCGTGGGATTGCCGCCGCCGCCGAAGTCCACGTCCGAACAGGTGTAGAAGGCCTCATTGCTGCCGACCACGCGCTGCCAGATCGAGTAGAGGATGTGCCGGCCGCTGCGCTGGGGCAGGTTGATCGTCCAGTTGGTGAACGTGGTCGGGTTCTGGTTGTTGAACGTCCTGATGTGAACCAGGTCGGACCACTTGAGGGGCATGGTGGGGTTCCAGCCCGCGCGGGTGATGTAGAACTCGAAGTTGCTGTTGGCGTGCGGCGCCGTGGCGTGGTAGGTCAGCGTGAAGTCACCGGACCGCACCTGGGTCGCCGGCCAGTCGGCCCGCTGCAGGTCGAGGCCACGATACTTCTCGCGTCCCGCACTGCAGAGCTTGCCGTCGGGGATGATCTCGCGGTGCCGCCCTCCCGCTTCCAGGAGGGAGACCTCGTTCCAGTCGTAGTACGCCTGTGTGCCGCCGGCCGCGACGGCGGCCTTGCACGCGGCCGACTTCGGCGCCTCCGGTCCCTCGTTCTTACAGGTGTAGACACGACTGGGCGGGTTGGACATCGTGCCGTGGGCGTTGGCCGCGGAGGCCGGCAACAGCGCCAGCACTCCGGAGGCCGCCACCGCGGCGGCGATCGTGGTCTTGCGCACCTCTTACTCCCTGGGGGTGTACGGAAATAAAAAGGAAACCTTCCTAAGGATTGACTATTTAGGTCACCCGCACAAGCGATTCGGGTCAATGCACCCCCACCATGCCGTGCACCTACAGCTCTGGGCGCCTGCCTCTTGCCGGGTCGAGCGGGGTGAGAGGCAGGTAGATGGTGTCGGGGTCGAGTTCGGGATGGCCGGGGCCGTCCGCCGGAGCCGATGACCGCGGTGATCTCGGTGAGGCTCTCGACAGCGAGGGGCTTGCCCTACCGCTCGGTGGCGGCGATTGTGAGGAGCGGTCTCGCGGATCACGCCCGCACTGCGCTCATCGCCCTATGGAGCTTCGGCCGTGCGTCCGAGCAGCTTGTCGAGGCTGCGGCGCTCGCGTTTGGTGGGACGGCCCGCGCCACGAGGCCGGACGGCCGCCGTCACGACCTCTTCGCGCGGAGGTGGCGGCGGGCTCTTGTCGATGTAGCACTCGGCGGCCACGGCGGCACCGACGCGCTTGGTGATGAGCCGGGAGACGACCACGATGCGCTCGCGTCCCTCGTGCCGCAGCCGGACCTCGTCATCGACGTGGACGACGTGCGAGGGCTTGACGCGTACGCCGTTGACCCGGACGTGACCGCCCCGGCAGGCGTCGGACGCGATCGAACGGGTCCTGGTCAGCCGGACCGACCAGATCCAACTGTCCACCCGCGCGCCCGCCTGCTCACCCGCCATCCCGCCACTGTACTGGGATCGCGCTAGCGGTTCTGGATCGCGCTAGCGGTTCTGGAGGGTGGCGAGGAAGTCCGACTGGAGGGAGTCGAGGCGGGCGCGGGCCTCGGCCGGGTCCATGGGCAGGGGGCCGGCGTGGTCGATGCCCAGCGCGCGTACCTGCTCCTCCATCTGCTCCCGGACGGACATCTGGGCCGCGCGCAGGGCCGTCACGATGGCCTCGGCCAGTTCGTCGGTGCCCATGGTCCGCAGGACGCGCGGGTCGAGCCGCAGGTCGCGGACCAGTCCGTCGGCCTCCACGGTGGCCTTGATCTTCCCGCCCGCCGCCACCGCCTCGCCGGTGACCTCACGAAGGCCGCGCATCGTCTCGCCCAGCTTCGCCATGGCCTCGTCGGCCTGCCTACTGATCTTCTCGAGTACCTCGGGCGTGACGTCGAACATGACGCCGAGTCGATCAAGGTTGCCTGAACCGGTTCCCAGCGAACGGTGGCATTCCGCCGAACATCGGGTGAACCAAGACGATCAAGGTCTGCCGGGTCGCGAGGATGACCTTCGACGTACCGCATCATGAGGAGCCGCATGTCTTCCCGAGAAGAAACACGTTTCATCACCTCGAACACGATCAACGCGATGAGTGAGCACTACGGCGACATCTGGGATGACTTCCTCCTCAGCAAGAAACGCGTCTGGCTCGAGGCCGACCTCGACGAGGCCACCTTCGGCAAGACCATGTCGGAGCTCTTCAAGTCGGCGTACGACAAGGCGTACGAGGGCTGCGTCGACGCGCTGGACGACGGCCGCGAGGTGGCCGACGGCATGGCGGGCGCACTGTCCACCTGCGCCCGCAACTGGTTGCGGGCCGAGCAGGCGAGCACGGTGACGTACCGGTGATCGTGCCCAGGGAAACCCTCGTGGCCATCCGGCGGCTCAGCGTCTTCGCCGGCGTGCCCCTGGTGGGACTCTCCTTGCTGGAGAACCTCGACATGGACGTGGACAGGGTCGAGAAGGCCGCCAAGCTGTGGAGAAGCGCGGCCAGAGCGCTCGATCGCCCCGTCGAGACGCTGGACGGGCTCCCCGCCGCGGCGCGGAAAGGCTGGATCGCCGACGATCAGCGCGAGTTCTCCCGGGTGACCGGCCACATGCAGACCTCCACCGAGGACCTGCGGGACGCGCTCGACAAGATGGGGGAGACCCTAGAGGTCACGGCCTTCGCGTTCCGGGTGTTCGGGAAGGCGATGGCCGGCTTGGGCATCACGATCGCGGCCGCCTCCACGTACGCGCTCACCATGATGGTCACCTCGCCCCTCACCGCCCGCGTCTACCTGAGGTATCTGGCGAGCGCCGCGGACAAGGTGCTGACCGGGATGTGCGCCGGGCTGCTCACCTACGTCATGGGACAGGCGACCGTTCTCGGCGTCGTCGCCGGTCAGGCCAAGACCATGGACGGCATGGCGAAGACGTACCTCGACCAGAACGGCTTTTCGAGGGCGGAGCTGAGCGAGGTCGACTTCTCCTCCGTGGCGATCGACACCAAGAGGTTCCCCACCTTCACCAAGCTGGAGCCGGACCAGCAGCCGCCCGACGACTTCTGGGTCGCCCCCCAGTCCAAGACGTCCTAGAGGGCGTGGCCGCGGTGGGGATGACCGCCGCGGCCACGCGGTCTCAGAGCCTCAGGCCCACCAGCAGCGGGTCGTGGTCGGAGGAGCGGAAGGCGTCGGGCGCGTACAGGTAGGCCGGGTTGAACTCGGTGTTGTAGTCCATGAACCGGCCCTCGTCGGAGTTGATGTGCCAGATGGTGGCGCCGGTCACCATGTTCCGGGCGCCGTTGTCGGCCAGCACGTGGTCGAGCTCACCGGACAGGCCCTCGAAGACGTAGCTGTAGCGGTCCTCCTCCTTGACGTAGCGCTTGCTGAGGCTGGTCAGTCCGGCGGCCTCGAAGGTGTGGATCGGGTCTTCCTCGCTGTAGGCGTTGATGTCGCCGAGCACGAGCGCGTTCTTCAGCCGGAGCTCGCCGATCAGGTTCAGTACGGCCCTGGCCTGCTTGACGCGCTTGGCGTTGTAGCAGCTCTGCCCGTCGCCCTGGTCGGCGTCCGGGCCGGTGGCCGGGCCGTCGGCGTCGGTGCAGCCCTTGGACTTGAAGTGGTTCACCAGCACCGTGAACGTCGCCCCGGTCCCGTCGGCCTTGCCGAAGGTCTGCACCAGCGGCGGCCGGTTGAAGATCGGGTCGGACGACGACCGCGCCGGGCCGATCGGGGCGACCTTGGCCGGCTGGTAGATCAGCGCGGTCTGGATGAGGTCGGTGCCCGGGTTGGGGTGCGTGATCGCTCTGTACGTGCCCGCGCCCGCCTTGGCGTTCAGCGCGTTCACCAGGGCGTTGAGCGCCACGTCGTTGTTGCGCTCGACCTCCATCAGCCCGGCGACGGCGGGGTTGAGCGTGGTGATGTTGGCGACCAGCTTGGCGAGCTGCCGGTCCCGCTCCGCGGCGTTGGTGGCGCCGCGGGACCCGAGCGTGGTGAACCAGTTGAGCGTGTTGAGGCCGGCCACCTGGACGTCGCCGCCGACCCGTACCGGCTGGGCGCGGCGGGGGTTCTCGGCCCGGAAGACGACCGGCTCGGCCGGCTGGAGGCGGTAGGCGTCGAAGCCGTACGTGAGCACGCCGGTCAGGTTGCGCACCTTGTCACCGAGGCGGACGGTGTTCGAGCCCTCGGTGTGGTGCGGCAGCGTGGGCGGGTTCTGGACGCCCGAGCCGTCGTCGAGCAGGATCCTGCGCCGCGCGTCCAGCTCGGTGTCCACGCCCGCGCGGTCGGTCGGCTGCCACAGTCTGCCGTCCGCGGACAGGATGATCTCGCCGAAGCGGGCCAGGTTGTAGGTCTCGGAGACGGCCAGGTCGTCCTCGAAGGTGACGAACACGTTCTCGTAGCGCTCGAAGGTGACGCCCTTGGCGAGCGGCAGGTCCACCTTCGCCGGCCTGATCGCGCCGGTGCCGCAGACGTTCACCGCGGTGGCGGGCGAGATCTCGGTGAGGCCGTTGAACTCGATCACCTTGCCGGAGACGAGCACGCGCTCACCGGTCTTGACCGGCGAGGACGAGAACACGAACAGGCCGTCGGAGGTCGCCGGGTCGGCGTCCGGCCGGGCGGCCTGGAGGTAGAAGCCGCCGAGCTCGCCGGAGCCCTGGAAGGAGCCGGTGACGACGCCCTCGACCCGGACGTTCTGGCCGGCGACCGGGCTGGCCGCGCCGCTGCCCTGCACCTGGGAGATCTGGTGGGTGGGCGGAGTGTCACAGGTCTCGGTCGGGGTGGGCGTCGGGGTGGGGGTCGGGGTGGGGGTCGGCGTCGGGTCGCCGCCGCAGGGCGCCGGGGTGGTGGCGCTGTTGCGCGGCGCCGGAGCCGCGGTCTCGAAGTCGGCGCCGTTGTCGTCGGTGTCGGCGCAGCCGGCGCTCTTGCGGAAGCCGCCGGTGGCGTTGGTGAGCGCAGGGGCGGCGGTGCCCTCGAAGAAGTTCGCGTTGCCGTACCCGACGAGGTCGGCGAGCTGGGCGAGCTGGGCGTCCGTACAGGGGGTGGAGGAGCCGTTGCAGGCCAGGCCCTCGGCCGACTTGACCAGCGCCACCTTGCCCGCCGTGCCGCTCATGTTGATCGAGCCGACACTGTCGGGCGTGGGCAGCGCCCCGCTGGGCGTGGAGCCTGCGGCGAGCTGGACGAGGTGGTACTGGCCCGGAGCCAGGGAGCCGGAGACGGCCGTCCTGTTGGCGGCGAAGTTCCCGGTGCCGGAGGCGCTGGTGTACTGCACGGACCAGCCGTCCAGCGACACGGGGGCGCCGCTCCGGTTGAACAGCTCGACGTAGTCGTTGGAGAGGGGGGCGCCGGAGTTGCCACCTCCGCCGAAGACCTGGCTGATGACCACGGTTCCAGGGGCCGCGGCCATGGAGGATGAGGGCAGGGCGGCGATCGAGCCGACGAGGACGCCGGCCGCGACGAGGATCGCCGTGACCCGGGGCTTAGCATGCATGCCGGGGAGCGTAAACCGACAAACGCGGAAAACGCTGTATTGAGCGTGGCCAAGTCGTGAAATTTCACATCATGACCTTCTGGGGTCAGAGGCGCAACGTCCCTGAGTCGGAACGTCCGCACATGGGAACATCCCCGGAGCAGAGGTGGTGGGCTCACCCTCCCGAGCTGCGCCGGCGCGCGGTCCGCGATGTTCTCGGGCTCTTCGGTGGCATGGGCGGCTTCCAGGATCTGGTCCTGATGCACGCCCAGGGAGTGCTGCGCTGGGCTGTCGGCAATCGGTTCTCATGGAGTTCTCAGGTGAAGTTTGTGGCGCTTTGAGCTGAGTTTTATGACGATGGAGCGATGGAGCACGCGCCGCAGGAGGCTGGTGCGGCCGAGGCTCAGGGAGCCGTGGCCGGGAGGGCTCGGCGGTTCCTGGTCGTGGGCGGCGTGCTCGTCGTCGTGGCGGTGCTGGCGTACTGGCTGGGGAGCAGCGGTGGGAACGGCGAGAAGGCCGCGCCCAGGCCGAGCGCGACGCCGACGCCCAGTGCGACGCTCGCGGTGCCCGAGGTCTTCAAGAGGGTCGGGCCGTCGGTGGTGGTCATCCAGGCCGGGGAGTCGCTCGGCACCGGGGTGATCGCGGCCGAGGACGGGACGATCCTGACCGCGCACCACGTCGTCAAGGGTACGAAGGACGTCAACCTGACGTTCGCCGACGGCACCAAGGCGAAGGCCGTGGTCGCGTCGTCGAATCCGAAGCTGGACGTCGCGGCCCTCAAACCCGCGAAGCTGCCGGAGATCGTCGTTCCGGCGACGCTCGGCGGCGGTGCGGTCGTGGGCGCGCCCGTGGTGGCGATCGGCAATCCGCTGGGGCTGACCTACAGCGTCTCCACCGGCGTGGTGTCGGGCCTGAACCGGAAGGCCGCCCGGACGGCCGACGACGGCGACCTGGGTGGGCTCATCCAGTTCGACGCCTCCGTCAACCCGGGCAGCTCCGGCGGCCCGCTCCTGGACGCTCGCGGGCTCGTCATCGGGATCGTCGTCTCGATCGCCGACCCGGGAGGCGACGAGGCGTTCGCCGGCATCGCGTTCGCGGTGCCGATCGGCTTGGCCCTGGGTGGTGCCGATGGCGACGGCCCGCCGGGTGATGGGCCCCTGATCTGACCGAAGCGCTCACGAGAAGGATCACCATATGACCTCGACCAAGTCCCCCTCCGAGTCGGCTCACCCGCTCGAACAGGTGTTGTTCGAGGTCAAACGTACGATCGTCGGGCAGGACGTCCTGCTGGAGCGCATGGCCGTCGCGCTGATCGCCGACGGCCACCTGCTGGTGGAGGGCGTGCCCGGCCTGGCCAAGACCCTCGCGGTACGGTCGCTGGCCGCCGCGATCGCCGGGAAGTTCCAGCGTGTCCAGTTCACCCCCGACCTGGTGCCCGCCGACCTCGTCGGCACGCGGGTCTACCACCAGCACTCCGGCGAGTTCAGGACCGAGCTCGGCCCGGTGTTCGCGAACCTGCTGCTGGCCGACGAGATCAACCGCGCCCCCGCCAAGGTGCAGAGCGCCCTGCTGGAGGTGATGCAGGAGCACCAGGTGACGATCGGCCGTGAGACGTTCCGGGTGCCCGAGCCGTTCCTGGTCATGGCGACGGAGAACCCGATCGAGTCGGAGGGCACGTACCCGCTGCCGGAGGCGCAGGTCGACCGGTTCATGATGAAGGTGGTCGTCGACTATCCGACGCAGGCCGAGGAGCAGGCGATCGTCGGGAGGGCACTGCGTCCGCCCGAGCCGCCGCAGCCGATGGTGACGGCCGAGGACCTGATCGCGATGCGGGCACGCGCTCAGCAGGTGTACGTCGACCCGGCGATCGTCGACTACGCGGTACGGCTGGTCGCCGTGACCCGTTCCCCCGCGATGGCCGGGCTCGGCGAGCTGGAACGGTACGTCACCTACGGGGCGAGCCCCCGGGCGTCCATCGCGCTCGTCACGGGCGCCCGGGCGCTGGCGTTCCTGCGCGGGCGCGACTACGTCCTGCCGCACGACCTGTCCGAGCTCGCGCTCGACGTGCTGCGCCACCGCCTCGTGCTGTCCTACGAGGCCCTCGCGGACGACATCGACCCCGACACGATCATCAGCAGGGTGCTCGGAGCGGTCCGGGCGCCCGACGTCGTCCTCCAGAACCGCTGAAGCCATGGCCACCGCCCCCGAGAAGCTGCTGCTCCGCCTGGAGTGGAAGGTCGTCCGCAAGCTGGACGGCCGGCTCCAGGGCGCCCACCGCACCGCGCATCGCGGCTCCGGGATCGACTTCACCGGGTTGCGCGCGTACAGCGACGGCGACGACGCCCGGCACATCGACTGGAACGTCACCGCCCGGCTGGACGAGCCGCACCTGCGCGTGTTCACCGAGGACCGCGAGCTGACGGTGTGGCTGGTGCTCGACCGGTCGGCGTCGATGGCGGCCGGCCGGCCGGGGCGCGGCAAGCACGACGTACTGGCCGAGCTCGCGCTCGTCCTCGCTCGGATGTTCGGCCGGGGCGGCAACCGCGTCGGCGCGCTGCTGTTCGACACCGGGATGCTGCGCGTCGTCCCGCCCGGCACCTCCCGGCGGCACGCGCTGCGGATCGGCGCCGAGCTGGTACGCACCTCCGAGGCGCACGGCGGCAGCACCACCGACCTGGCGGCGATGCTCGACGCGGCCGGACGGTTCGCCCGCCGCCGCGCCCTCATCGTCGTGCTGTCGGACTTCATCGGCGAAGGCGACTGGGAACGCTCGCTCCAGCGCCTGGCCCGGCGGCACGAGGTGGTCGCGCTGCGGATCGTGGACACGGCCGACGACGTCCTGCCCGAAGCGGGGCTGATCGTGGTCGAGGACGCCGAGACCGGCGAGCAGCTCGTCGTCGACTCCGCCGACCCGCTGCTCCGGGTGCGCTTCCGCGCCGCCGTCGACGCCCGCGACGCCCGGCTCACGGCGGGCATGCGCCGGGCCAGGGTGCCCGTGCACCGCATCGACACCGACCGCGATCTGGCCGAGGCGCTCGTCGAGGTCGTCGCCCGAACCCAGGACCGGTCGCGATGACCGAGGCCGGCGAAGGAGGCTTCATGACGCTGTCCTCGCCGCTGCTGCTGGCCGTCGGGCTGCTCGTCACGGCGGCGCTCGCCTGGGCGGCCGTCGTCTCGGCGCGCCGCCGGAAGGTCGCGCTCGCCGCGGCCGGGGTCGCCGTGCCGGGCGGGGGCCGGGCGTACCTCGGAGTCGGCCTGACGATCGCCGGCGTCGCCGTGCTCGCGATCGCCACCGCCGGACCGGCGGCCATGGTGCCGGTGCCGCGAACGGCGGGCACCGTCATCCTCGCCATCGACGTCTCCAACAGCATGGGCGCCGACGACGTCGCGCCCACCCGGCTGGCGGCGGCGCAGCGGGCGGCGCGCGCGTTCGTGGCGGCGCAGCCCGACAGCGTCGACATCGGTGTCGTCGCGTTCGAACGTGGCGCGCTCACCACCGCGCGTCCCGACGCGGACCACTCCATCGCGCTCAAGGCCATCGACCGGCTGAAGGTCACCGGCGGCACCTCGCTGGGGGCGGCCATCATGGCCTCGCTGTCGGCGATCACCGGCAAGCAGGTGGCCCTGGGCCGCGACGGCGCCGCGCCCGACATCGGCTACTGGCCGTCGGCGACCGTCGTGATGTTCTCCGACGGCCAGAACCTGGGCGCGGACGTCGAACCGGCCGCCACCGTGGCCCAGCAGGCAGGCGTGCACATCCACACCGTCGGGGTCGGCACCACGGCCGGGGCGACGGTGAAGGTGGACGGCTACCACCTGCAGACCTCGCTCGAGGAGGAGCCCCTCACCTTGATCGCGCAGACCACCGGCGGCGGCTACCACCCCGCCTCCGACACCGCGCGGCTCGACGGGATCGCCGACACGATCGACCTGCGGCTCACCGTGTCCGACGAGCCGCTGCCTCTTGCCGGCGGCCTGATCGGGCTCGCCCTCGCGCTGCTCACCGGGGGAGCGGCGGTCACCGTTCTCCGGTCTGGACGGGTGATCTGAATGACGTTCTCATGGCCGTGGTTGCTGCTGTCAGTCCTGGTCATCCCGTTGATCTTCGCCATTCGCTGGTGGGCGCGGCGTCGTCGCCGGCGGGCCGCCGTGCGCGTCACGTCGATCGCGCTCGTACGGACCGCGCTGCCCGGCAGTACGCGCTGGACGCGGAAGATCCCCGCGGCGCTGTTCGTCGCCGGGCTCGCGCTGCTCGCGGTCGGGGCGGCGCGACCGCAGGCGTCGGTACCGGTGCCGCAGACGTCGGCGACGATCCTGCTCGCGCTCGACACCTCCGGCTCCATGTGCTCCACGGACGTCGACCCCAACCGCCTCACCGCCGCGAGGAAGGCCGCCGCGGAGTTCATCGAGTCGCAGCGGGGCGGGCCGCGTATCGGCCTGGTCACCTTCTCGGGCACCGCGGGCCTGCTCGTCCCGCCCACCGACGACACCGACTCGCTGATCGAGGCCCTGGAGAATCTCTCCGTGTCGCGCGGCACCGCGATCGGGCAGGCCATGCTCACCTCGATCGACGCGATCGCGGAGGTGGACCCGTCGGTCGCCCCCACCGGCGCGACCCCCACCGGCACCGGCACCGGCTCCGGGGACGGCTACGCCGGTGCCGCGATCGTCGTGCTCACCGACGGCGCCAACACCCAGGGGGTCGACCCGAAGATCGCCGCCCAGGAGGCTGCCCTGCGCCGGGTCCGCGTCTTCCCCATCGGCTTCGGCACCACGAACCCGTCCCCGATGGTCTGCGAGAACTCGCAGTTCGACGGCCGCGGCTTCGGTGGCTGGGGCGGCGGGTTCGGTGGCCGCGGCGGATTCGACAGGGGCCGTAACGTCCGCCTCATCGACGAGCCCGCGCTCAAGCAGATAGCGCAGACCACCGGCGGCTCCTACCACCGCGCCGAGAACGCCGACCAGCTCCAAAGCGCCCTCAACGCCCTGCCCGGCAGCTTCACCGTCGTCCGCCAGCGGATCGACACGGCCGCCGCCTTCGCCGCCGGCGGAGCCGTCCTCATCACCGCGGCCCTGTCGCTGTCCCTCTGGTGGAACCGCCCCCGGACGCCGGCTCGCTGACGGACGGGGGCACAGGTAAGGGCCGCGCCGGTCAGCCGCGTGCGTCGACCGGGACGTGCACCGACAGGTGCGAGGACAGGGCGCGGAGGAAGTCCGGGGCGTCGAAGACCGCGCCCGCGGACACGACGCCGGTCGCCCTGGTACGGCCGGTGAGGATGCGGTCGACGGCCTCCACCGCGAGCGGCGCGCTGATGGCGTAGATGTCCTGACCGGTGGCGGCCACGCGGCGTTCCGTGCCGCCGGAGCGGACGAGGACGTCGACGACGAACGTCTGCGCGGAACGGCCGCGCTCGTCCACGGCGGCCGGCGCCGAGGCGTCGGGAGCGGACAGGTCCGCGGCCGCCTTGGCGGTCATGTACGTACGCACCTCAGGGACCGCCAGATGGCTCGGAACGGTGACGACGTCGGCCATGGTGAACTCCCCGATGACGCTCTGGGGGCCGAGCGGAGCCGGGAAAGGCCACTCCAGGGTCGGCAGGGCGTCGTCGTGGTACTCCAGCCGGCCACCGGTGAACCGGACCCGGCGACCGCCCCGCCGCCGCCCCGAGACCATGCCCGCGGCGAGCGTCCCGGCAGTCGGGTGCCAACTGCTCAGGCCGTACGCGATGTGCGCCTCGTCCGCCGCCGTCCAGTCGCCCATCGCGGTGGTGACCAGCAGGTCGCCGAGGCCGCCGTAGAAGGCCATCGCCGGGACCACCACGGTGCCCGCGGCCCGGGCGCGCTCGGCGAAGTGCGCGAACGTGTCCACGTTCGCCTCGATCTCCGCCGCCACGTCGACGTACGGGATGCCGGCCCGCAGCGCCGCCTCGATCAGCGGAGCCCCGGTCGTGGCGAACGGCCCGGCACAGTTGATCACGGCGTCCGCGCCGCTCAGCGCGCGATCGAGCGAGGCCGCGTCGTCGACCGACGCCTGCCGCGCCTCAAGCCCCGGGTGCGCCTCCACCAGCGCCACCAGCTTGTCCTGGTCGCGCCCGAGCAGCACCGGCACGTACCCGCGCTCCCGCAACTCCGCCACCACGAACCGACCGGTGTGCCCGTACGCCCCGAACACCGCCACGTTCCGACCCGATCCCATATCCGCTCCCACGTGCTCGAAGTAACCCACGGCCTAGATCCTGTCCCGTTGGCCCATCGATGCCCAGTGTCCGGAACGACATGACCCGTACAATTCCCGACATGAGCTCTTTCCCGCGCTCCGTCGCGGTCGCCGCCACCGACGGGATGCTGCACTTCGAGCTGGCCCTGGCCTACGAGGTCTTCGGCTCCGCCCCGGACGCCGTCCCAGGCCCCTGGTACGACGTCAGCGTGTGCGGGACGCACGTCGTCCGGGTCGGCCGGTTCCAGGTGGAGCCGGACTCCGGGCTCGACCGGCTGGCCCAGGCCGACACCGTGATCGTCCCCGCCCTGGTGGACGTCGACGTGGACCCGCCGTCCGACCTGGTCGAGGCGGTGCGCACGGCCCACGAGTCGGGCGCGCGGGTGGTCTCCCTGTGCACGGGCGTGTTCGTACTCGCCGCCGCCGGTCTGCTGGACGGCCTGACCGCCACCACCCACTGGGCCCACACCGGCCAACTGGCCGCGCGCTATCCCCGGGTGAAGGTCGATCCGGACGTGCTCTACGTCGACAACGGCACCGTACTCACCTCAGCGGGTAAGGCCGCGGCCATGGACCTGTGCCTGCACCTGGTCCGCCGCGACCACGGCTCCGTGATCGCCAACATCGTCGCCCGCCGCCTGGTCGTACCACCCCACCGGGCCGGCGGCCAGGCCCAGTTCGTCACCACCCCGGTCCCCGCCCAGGACGGCCACCCCCTGGCCGACCTGCTCCCCTGGGTGATGCGCCGCCTGGACCAGCCCCTTACCGTGGAGGATCTGGCCCGCCAGGCCAACATGAGCTCCCGCCACCTGGCCCGCCACTTCCACTCGATAACCGGCACCACACCGCTGCAGTGGCTGCTGACCCAGCGGATCCGCCGTGCGCAGGAACTCCTGGAGACCACGGACGACAGCGTCGACACCATCGCCTCGGCCGCGGGCATGGGCACGGCCACGACACTCCGCCGCCACTTCCACCGCACGGTCGGCGTACCCCCGGACACCTACCGCCGCACGTTCCGAACGTGAAACCACGGCCCCCATCGGAGTGCTCACTGGGAGCCGGATGCCGGCCTTTGGCGTGCTGGTCGGTGTACTCGACGAGATAGGCGAATCGATCGGCAGCCTCGGGCACATCCGGCTCGCCGAGCTGTTGGGCCGCCTGCGCCGACAGTCGAGCCCAGTCGGCGATGCCGGCGTACAGCGCCGCTCGCCGTTTGACTTGCGGAGCGCCGGCGGTCTCGGCCAGGTGCGGCATGTTGCGCAGGCCGTCACCTGGTGGAGCCGGCTGGGCGGCTCTGACCCGGCGCGCCCGGCCGTGTCACGGGGTCCTTCCTCTCCGGACCCCGTGGCGAGCCGGTCGGCTTTCCTTAACGCTCGGGGAGGCGTTGTGCCGGGCAGGCTCCCCTGCGTACGCGCGGCCATACCCTTTTCCGCGTGGAAACCCGCTCGGGCGGAACCAACGTCCCAACCGCGGTCTCGTCGCGGGACGTCGCTGATGCCATCGACCATCCTGCTGCCGTTGAAGATCAGGCGAACGACAGAACGTCTGCGGAAGCGTTCACCGCCCCGGTTCGGGGGCGAGGGGTGGGCCGTCGGAGAGGTCGGCGGGGTCGCGCCAGGTGGCGAGGAACTGCTCCGCGACGGCGGACGAGCCCGTGAACGGCCCGCCTGGATGCTCCAGCGCCGCTCCGGTGAGCCGGCCGACCCGCTCTTCCACCAGGTGCCCCGCCGAGTCGGCATCGGAGACCTGGCCCGCGCGTTCGGCGAGGTAGCCGATCGTGGCGCCGGCCCCGCAGACGAAGTCCGCCAGCGTCACCACGCCCCGCTCGGCGAGGGTGCGCAGCCCGGCGGCCGTGTAGGGCACGTTCGCCGCCGGGGCGATCACCCGGGCGCCCACCAGGGCGGCGCGCGCGGCCGTCAAGGTGCCGGTTCGCGCGCCGGGAACCAGTACGTCCGCGGTCACCTCGTACAGAGCCTCGGCGGGCCGCACCGGCAAACCGAGCAGGCCCACGCAGGCGTCGCCGTGCTCGGCGCGCAGCTCTTCGAGCGCGGTGACGTCCAGCCCGGCGGGGTCGGCCACGCACCCGTACAGGGTCGAGAGGGCGACGATGCGCGCGCCCCGTCGCGTGGCCTCTCGTACGACGGCGCCACCCACCTTGCCGAACCCCTCCACCGCAAGCGTCCGCCCGGCCAGCCCGCCGAGCGCGGTCTCCGCGGCGACGACCACGCCCAAGCCCGTCACCATGGTGTCCACCAGCTCACCGCCGACCTCTTGGTGCATCACCGAGTCGGTACGGTAACCGGGCAGCAGGGCGAAGTCCTGCGTACGCGTGCCAAGGTCCGAGGCCGTGAGGAAACTGCTCTTCTCCACGAGCGGGGTGATCTCCTGGCAGTAGCGGGCCAGGGTCGCCGCCCGGTTCTCGGGTTCGGCCCGTAGCACCGCCTTGGCACCGCCGATCCGCTCGCCGAGCACGGCCAGCTTGTACGTCATCGCCCGCGCCAGCAGCCCGGCCTCGCCGCGGGTGACGTCAGGGGCGAGCCGGGTGCCGCCCGCGCTCGTCGGGCAGTCCAGGTCGAAGGCGATGTATCCGTCCACCGAGGCCAGTTCCACGATCCTCATGCGTACTCCTCATGTCGTCCGGGCGATGACCACACCTTCCGACCAATCTCGACGCGAATCGGTTTCATGTCCACCGTCGCGGCCTCGGTGCGCGGCCGGCACGCCGGGGTGGTGCAAACCCTGGAGGCCGAACAGCCGGCCGCGGCCGCGCATCTGGACGCCGTCCGCGAAGCCCTGCTCGTCTTCCTCTGCGGCATCTGGTCGCAGCCGTGGTCGAGCACCGCAAGAACGGTTGAACGAGGAGATCCGCCGCCGCACAGACGTCGTCGGCATCCTCCCCTGACCGGGCCGCGACCATCCGCCTGGTTCGCGCGACGAGCCGAACGAACTCCCTAGGCGGGGTTCGGGCCGTAAAGGGTGGCGATGTCCTTGGAGGTGGGCCATCGGCTGTAGGCGGGTGACTGCGGCCAGCCGTCGGGGGAGTCCTGCCACTCCTCCTGCCGCCCGTACGGCAGCAGGTCGATCAGCGCGAAGGTGTGGCTGAGCTGCTCGGTGCCCCGGCCGCTGGTGTGCCAGGTGCGGTACACGGTGTCGCCGTCGCGTAGGAACACGTTGACGGCGAAGCCTTCGCCGGGCGGTGCGCCGACGTCGGTGCCGAAGGGGCTGTTCGCGGTGGAGTACCAGGTCATCTTGTTCCCGACCCGTCGCTTGTAGGCGAGCGCCTCGTCCAGAGGTCCCTGGGTGACGATGACGAACCGGGCGTCGTAGTTGTCCAGGAACTGCAGCCGGGTGAACTGCGAGGTGAACCCCGTACAGCCCGAGCACTGCCACTCCTCGCCGGGGGACCACATGTGGTTGTAGACGATCAGTTGCCTCATGCCGTCGAAGACGTCCACCAGTCGAACCGGTCCGTCCTCACCTTCGAGGGTGTAGTCCGGCATTTCCACCATGGGCAGGCGGCGGCGCTGGGCGGCGATGGCGTCGAGTTCGCGGGTCGCGGCCTTCTCCCGGGTACGCAGTTCTTCGAGTTGACGCTGCCAGGTGTCGGCGTCGACTACGGGCGGTAGCGCGTTCGTGGTCATGGTTCCTCCCTGATCTTGTGCGCGGCTCGCGGTTTCCAGGGGGTAGACCTGATCTGCCCGCCGAATTCATCGCCAATCAGCAACTCCTGTCGTGGGAGGGCAGGTTTCCGGTGGTCAGGAAGGTGGTGACGGTCTGGTCGCCGCAGGCGTTGCCGTTGGCGAGGTAGACGCCGTGGCCGCCGGAGTCGACGCTGACCATACGAGCCCGCTGCCCGAACGCCTGACGCATCTTCAGCGCTCCGCTGTACGGCGTGGACGGGTCGCGCAGGTTCTGGATGAGGAGCACGTTGGCCGGACCGCGCGAGGTGATCCGCACGGCCGGTTCGGCCGGTTTGAACGGCCAGTACGCGCACGGCCCCACATTGACGGGCATGCCCGCGGTCAGCGGGTGGGCGGCCCGGTCGCGTGCCACCTGCCGCTCGTGCCGGCTGACCGAGCCGGGCCATTCGACGTCGTTGCACATGGTCGCGCCGGCGTGCGCGGCGGTGTTCTGCATGACGGCTACCGGGGGCGTGTTCGGCGGGGGCAGCTCGCCGGAGGTCCGGGCGGCTCGCATGAGGGTGGCCAGCATGGGGAAGTTCGCGTCCGAGTAGAGGGTGTTGAGCAGGGTCTCCCGCAGCAGGTTGCCGTCCAGTTCCGCGGGGTTGGCGCCCGGCCAGGGCTGCGGCTTGCGGTCGAGTTCGGCCGCCAGGTCGAGGAAGGTACGGCGGACCGCTGCCGCGTCGGTGCCCAGGCCGTATTCGCCGTCGCGGGCCGCGGCCCAGGCGGCGAAGTCGGGGAAGCGGTCCTCTACGCCGACGGCGTAGTTGGCGAGCCACTGCCGCGCCACCCGGCGCGGGTCGGGATCGTCGTTGCTGTCCAGAACGACCCGGTCGGTACGCTCCGGGAACATGGTGGCGTAGACGGCGCCCGCGTAGGTGCCGTACGAGACGCCCCAGTAGGAGATCTTCTGCTCGCCCAGCGCCTGGCGGATCCGGTCGATGTCCCTTGCCTCGTTACGGGTGCTGATGTGCCGGATGAGCGGCCCGCCGTTGCGGGCGCAGGCGTCGGCGATCCGGCGCGACCAGGCGACGTTCTCGGCGATGCCGCCATCGGCGTCGGGGTACGGCTTCAGCCTGGTGAACGCGAGATCGCGGGCCTTCAGCTCGCACGAAACCGGCGAACTCTGACCCACGCCGCGCGGGTCGAACCCGACGAGGTCGTAGCGGTCGAGCACGTCCTGGGGCAGCTTCTTGATCTGTACGCTGGGCCGGTTCAGGCCAGGGCTGCCCGGTCCGCCGGGGATGATCAGCAGGACGCCCCGGCGCGACGCGGGCTTGGCCGTCTTGATCCGCGACACCGCCAGCGAGATCATCGGCCCGCCGGGCGCCTGGTAGTCCAGGGGCACCCGCAGGGTGGCGCATTCCTGCCGTGGGTCCACTCCGGGCCCCGCGGGACAGGCGCCCCACGTCGTGGACACCGCCTGGGCCGGGGTCACGAGGGCTGCGGCAAGGACGGCGGTGGCTGCTCCGACGGCGTACAGTCTGCCAAGGTTTCGCATCAGAAGTCCTCTTCGGTGATCGTTCTCTCTACGTCACCGACTCTGCCGAACCGCGAATCCCGCAACCAGGGACCGTGTCATCGAGGACCCATGACCTCATCACGAACCGGACATGACCTGCTTCGCGGCGTTCATGACGAGCCTGCCGGGGCCGCCGCCGAAGGTGCGCCCCGACAGCCGTTCGCTTAGAACCAGGTCAAAGCCACAGCCACAGGGCGACGACCGCGGCGACGACGATGACGATCGACGTGCCGATGAGAAGCTTCAGCCTCCTCGGGCGGTCCTCATCCTCGGGGGCGGTCATCCGGTCGAGGCCGGCCTTGATGCCGCCGGCGACGGACGTTCCGGTCAGGCCGAATTCGCGTACGGCGCCGCCTGCCAGGGCGTACAGCAGGGTCGAGGCCGTTCCGGGCGCGCTCTCCGCCACGATCGCGAGCAGGAAGGTCTGGGGAGGGCGGTCCAGGTCCGCGAGGACCTCTTCGATGTCCGCCGAGGTGAGCCGTCGGCGATGGCTCACCCGGAGCACGTTCTGGTAGTAGAGGACGCTCTCCTCGGCGGCGCAGCCGGAGCTGATCGCCTCGATGAGGTACCGGTGCCGCATCAGCGCGTATTTGACGGCCTCCATGGCCCGTGGATCAGTGGGCAGGGCACGGCGGTCGGCCTCGGATATGACGATGTCCAGCACCTTGCGGTTGTGGGACTGGACGGCGACGTGGAACAGCTCGTCCTCCGTCATGCCGTCGAGGATCGTGAGCAACCGCTCGGGCCCCTGCAGGCTCGCGATGAGCAACCTTCCCGAGGGAGAGCTTCGCGGGAGGAGCCCGCTCGTCGCGGCGATCAGTGCAGGTGGGAGGGCCCGGCGCCGGCCACCCAGATCGACCAGCATCTCCTCGACGTCGGCCGCGTGCATCGGCGACGTGTACAGCAGCCGTAGCAGGGTCTCGAAGAAGGTCCGCACGACGACCGAATCGGCCAGCCTTTGGGGCGGGCGGATGGGGTTCGCCCTGATGAGCCCGCGGTAGGTCTTGCGATCCTTGTCCGGCACCCGTTTGCGGGCAAGCTGCGTGGTGAGGACACCGAGCCGGTCCTCCTCGCCGTTGGCGATGCTCTCACGGCACTGGTGCAGCAACTGCTCCACCGAGGGGCCCGGGAGCTGCGCGGAGGCACTGAGCAGCCTGGACGCCGCGGCGCGGTGGGACGCGTCGTCGAAGTCCCGCGGTTGCGCCAAGGTGGTGAGCCACCTCATCAGCTCCTGCAGGTCGGTGCCCTGATAGCGCTCCAGCTCCTTCTCGTAGGCCAGGGCCTGGGGCGGGTACGCCGCCGGAGGGCCGTCGTCCTCCCAGGGCAGCTCCCACGCCCCGTGAGTGGGCGGCACCTCGGCGAAGGAGAGGCGGATCCGGTGCCGGGAGGCGCTGTTGGTCCAGGTGGAGGCCGCCAGCGTGGGGCGGAACCCGTACGGGAGCAGCGCCGCCACGGCGTCCAGGAAGTCCAGCCGCCGATCCAGCGGCAGATGGCCGGCCCGCACCACGCAGACCGGCCGCCCGGTGAGCAGCAGCGCCGCCGCGCGCCGTGCCGTGCCGTTCACCGCGCCGGCGAGATGACGCTCGTCGTACGCCGAGGGGGAGAGCAGGAAGGGCGCGTCGCCGCCGGAAAAGTCCGCCTTCGTCAGCGCCTCGTACAGGGCGCGGTACGACAGCCTGGTCGACTCGGAGGCGATGTCGGCCCAGCGTACGCAGGCGTAGTACGTCATCGCGTACGGGCGTTGGAAGCCGTCCTGGGACTCCGGCTCGGTCTGCAGGGACAGCCCCAGCCAGGGCTCCTTGTCAGGACCGACGGCGAAATAGCTGGTCGCCACCCGGGGGAGGGCCTTGGGCTCCATGGTCCCGGAGGTGAACGCCTTCAGCCACATGCCGAACTCCGCGCTCGTGATCGCGCCCGAGCTGCAGCCGATCACGCCGTAGTCGTCCAGGCTCTCCGGCGTCTTGCCGAGGATCGCCCAGTGGGCGGTCAGCCATCCCATCGCCCGCTCCTCATCGCGCCGGGCCGGATCATGCGGCCGAGCCAGACCACGGGCTCCATGACGTTCATGGGACGGACGGCTCCCCGGATCGTCAGCCCGCCGTTCGCGTTGTCGATGACGTTCAGGAAGTCGTCCGGATCGAAACGGCCGAGATCCTCATCGATGAACAGGCCCACCGAAGAGGTCACGAAGTATTTGATGCGGTCGTGATGGAAGAACGCCTCGATCAGGTCGAGGATCATCTCCGCGTTGTGGTCGTGCGCCTCCCGGCACAGCAGCCGGAAGAAATCGGGGACCCGGTCTTCGGGCACCCGGGGAATGCGCAGCTCATCGCCGGGATCTCGCTCCGAGAACCCCTCTTCCATCGCGATTCTCAAAACCTTCGGATCGTCGTACTTGGTGATACAGACCGCGATGTAGTGAGGCAGTTTGCCGTCTTCGAACTCGTCACCGACGAGCATTCGCCCGGCGACCTCGTGCAGTGCGGCGTCCAGATGTTTGAAGGCGTCGCCGACCCGGGCCTCACGGTCGGGGTCGAACATGTAGATCAGCCCGCGGCTCTTGACCAGGCTGTCGACCAGGGCCTTCTTGTCGATATTGGACTCGGACTCGGCGTACAGGTCTCCGCGCAGGTCCAGGAATTCGAGCTTGAACTTCGGCGCCTTCGCCACGCGCGTCGCCCACGGCCACCACCATCGCCTGCGCTGGGCCGCCGGGCCGATGATCAACCAGCTGTAGTGGGTGAGCGCCTCGGTCGGGGCCGGGAACGTACGCGCCTGCAGCAGCGTGTCGCGCAGCTTCGCCAGCTCGGTACGGGACACCGGGTTCTCCCCGATGAGCCGCCAGCCCGCGTCGCGGGCCTTGTTCAGCGCGATGCTCAGCGCCGCCAGGAACGCGGTCTTGCCACTTCCCGAAGCCCCCCACATCGCGATGTCGGGCTCGCGATCGCGCTCGGGACCGCCGGGGGCGGAGTCAATGTCGACCACCGATGTCCTCATTCTGGGAGACGAAGGGAAGAGAAAGCGCGGCGGACGATGCCACCAGGCCGAGCCGGACCACGAGTTCCTCCGCGTTCACCGCGTCGACCTGGAACAGCGCGGCCGAGCCGAGCCGATGCCAGGGGGAGGAGGGGGAGACGGGCGGACTGTCGCAGATGGCCGCGCTCCTGAGGTCGTGGCGCTGTTCCAGGTCGCGCAGCAGCGCCAGCCAGTCGTGCCGCGCGGGGCAGGGCGGTACGCGGTCGAGGCCGCCCCGCGGGGGATGCGGCGGCCGCGCGCCGATGGTGAGCAGCGCCGTCCGCGTGCCGCCCGGCTGCGGGAGCAGCATGTCGCGCACCTCCGCGAGCAGGTCCTCTAGCTGCGCGGCCTTCGGGTACGTCGGCGCGGTGGGCCGCAGGGACTCCAGCGCGGCCCGCGCCTGCGCCGTGGAACCGGACCAGACGGCCACCGTCGGGCGAGTCCGGTCCGCGTGCCTGGTGCCGAACACGTGGGTGCCGTATCCCACGACGGACACCTGGAGCTCGGGCTCCGTCAGAAGGTCGATGACGTAACCGGCCCAGTGGCAGCGATCCTCGAACTCCTTCGGCGTTCCCGCCGTCTCAATGGCGCACACCAGGTGCGTGGGCCGGGGCGCGGGCGGCAGCAGTGCCGGCAGCGTGGCCACCACGTCCGTCCATGGACGGGTGTCCGGCTGAAGACCGTGGATCTCGGGGAAGCGGACGACGCCGGGCCGCTCCAGCACCGCGCGCAGCCGATGTGGGCCGGGCGGGAGCGGCGCGTGGTCGACCGACACCAGGTCCGAAGGCTGGAGCAGACCTTGCCAGGCGGAGACCGCGAGCAGCACGCCGCCCGCGTCGGTGCAGGTGATGGTCACCTGGGCGTCGTCCCCGGGCTTCGCCCCCGGGCCGAAGAGCCGCCGTCCCACCAGTTCGAGCCGGCCGTCGTCGGCGCGTTCCCGGGCCACGATCAGGTCGTACGCGTGCCGCAGCGGTGCGCCGGCGATCAACTCCGGGAGCAGCTCCCCGAGCTTGACCCCGGGCGCCTCGACGACCTGCGTCGATGGGCGCCACTGTCGCAGCGCGCGCAGCGCCGCCTCCTGCTCGTGCCCGTCGGCGGACCGCACCACCATCACCGGGTCGTCCTCGTCGGCGGAGATCAGATCTCCGGCGATCCGGAGCACCGCGTCGAAGACCTCATCGCCGGAGGCGGTCAAGGTGGACCACTTCGCGGCGGCTCTGCGCAGGTGGTACGGCGTGCCGACCTCGTCGGCGCGAACTTCGTAGATCCGTATTCCGGCGGCGTCGATCTCCACGACGGCCAGCCGTTCCCTGAACGAGACGATCAGATCGGCGAGATCGCCACGGAAATGGTGCAAAGATTCCCCGCCCGTTTCATGCCTTTATTCGTATGATTGGCTCTTTGTCCGCTTTGTGGCGATGTGTAAGCCATCCGTGGGCCGTTGGCGGTGACTTCCAGTAGTTGGCATCTATCCTCTTGTGATAAATCGAGATTGCCGGTTGTTTATGGTAGTCAGTGGATTACTCACGGGCTAGGGCGTAGGGCGTCCTGTCCCCTCCCCCCGGAGCCGCGCGTGGTCGGTAGATGGCTGATTGTCCTGTCGGGTGCCCGCCCGGATGTGCTGGAGCGGTGTAAGGGGGAGCGCGCCAGGTTCCACGGCCTGGGCGGCGCCATCCTGACCACGGCCTGTGTCGCCGCCATCTCCATGACGTTCGCGCTCGCCTCGGCGCTCAAGGTGTTCGTGGTGCTCGCCGTCCTGGTCGGCATCGTCTGGGGCGTGGCGATTCTGAGCCTGGACCGCTGGCTCGTCACCTCCCTGCCGGCACAGGGCGGACGGCGCTTCTGGCTCGCCCTGCCCCGGGTGCTCCTCGCGCTGCTGCTGGGCGCCGTCATCTCCACGCCGCTGGTCCTGCAGATCTTCAAGCCCGAGATCGATGCCGAGATCGTCGACATCCAGCAGGAGAGGGCCGACGCGTTCACCAGCGCGCAGCAGGGCGGCGAGACCGGCCGGCGCATAGCCGAACTGGAGAAGTCCGCGGCGGCTCTTCAGACCGTGATCGCCTCGCGCGGGGAGGTCACGCTCGATCCGGCGGCCGATCCGCGGGTCCGCGAACTGCGCAAGTCGCACGACCAGGCGGTGAAACAGCGGGACAGGTTCTACCAGGAATGGCAGTGCCAGCTGTACGTCGGACCGCCCAAGTGCGCAAAGAAGGGGCAAGGGCCGCTGGCGGACGCGGCGGAGAAGGCGTACAGGACCGCCGACGACCGGGTCAAGGACATCGACCAGCAACTGGCCCTGCGCAGGAAACAACTCGGCGACAACCAGGAGGCCGGAAAGGCGAGCCGGCTGGCCCAGGCGGAGAGCGACCTGCGCGGCGTACAGACCGAGCTGGACAAACTGACCAAGCAGCAGGGAGGGCTCAGGGACGGCTTCGCCGCCGAGATTCAGGGATCCGACGGCCTGATGCTGCGCCTGGAGGCGCTCGGCAGGGTGTCGCAGGACAACGCGACCCTCAACATGGCCCGGATCCTGCTGTTCCTGTTCATCCTGCTCATCGAGTGCCTGCCGGTCCTCGTCAAGCTGATGCAGCGGCCTGGCAACTACGACAAGATCCTGGTCGCGCTGGAGAAGCGGGAGGTCAACGACGCCATCGACGAGATCTACGAGGCGGACCGGCCGCGGCGCGCCTCGTGGCGGGACGGCACGACCCGGCCGTACGTCGCGGACGAACCCCGTACCGAAGTCCTCCACGAACCCGCCATCGCTCACCCCGAGGACAGGAGCTTCGAAGACGAGGCACTGCGCAACCTCCGGGACAGCCGCGCCTCCCGGACCGGCGACCGCCGGCGGAGTTCGTACGCCGGGCTGAACGATGATTGGTGAGCGTGTCGCCGGTCGGTTCGTCATCGAGGCGCGACTGGGCACCGGCGGCATGGGCCGGGTCTGGCGCGGCCGCGACGGCAAACTCGACCGCGTGGTGGCCCTCAAGCAGGTACGCGCGGACGTCGGCCGCCTGCCGGAGCTGAAGGCGCGGGCCGAACAGGAGGCGCGGGCGCTGGCCCGGATCGACCACCCGGGCATCGTCCGCGTCCATGACGTGCTCGACGCCCCTGACGGCCCATGGATCGTGATGGACTACGTGCCGGGCACCGTGCTCGGCGCGCTGATCGAGCAGAGCCCCCTGCCCGAGCACGAAGTGGTACGAATCGGCGCCCAGGCACTCGACGCGCTCGCGGCCGCGCACGCGGTAGGGGTGTTCCACCGAGACGTGAAGCCGGACAACATCCTGATCACCGCATCCGGCGAGGTCGTCCTGGTGGACTTCGGAATCGCCGCCATCGAGGGCCACGAGCGTCTGACCGCGCTCGGCCACGTGATCGGCACCCCGGACTTCATCGCTCCTGAGCGGTTAAGGGGCATCCCGGTGGACGGCGCGGCTGACCTGTGGTCGCTCGGCGCCACCCTCTACACGGCTCTGGAGGGACGCCCGCCCTTCCGCCGGAGCACTGCGGAAGCCACCAAGTTCGCGATCCTCGCCCTCCCCCCGGATCCCATGACCCGGGCGGACGGCCTCAAGCCGACGATCAACCGCCTGCTGGCCAAGAGCCCGGCCAACAGGATGACGGCCGCCGAACTGGCACGCCGCCTGCGACCGACCCCCAGGCGTGCCCCCGGGACGGTGCCGCGGCCTCCCCGGCAAGACCCCGCCACCCAGCCACCTCCATCTCCATCTCCATCTCCGTCTGCACCTCCGTCTGCACCTCCGTCTGCACCTCCGTCTGCACCTCCACCTCGCCGGATGAACGGCGGCCTCGCTGGACAGGGCGGCGGCCTTGCCGGAGAGAGCGGCGGCGGCCGAGTGCGCCGGATGATCGCCGGCGTCGACGCGGCGGAAAGAGGCTCGATGATCCTCGCCCTGCCCGCCGCAGAGGCGGCGACCCTCCTCGCCCAGCAGGGGCAACTGTTCACCACCGCTGCGGTGGAGGAGCTCTGCCGCGAGGCGACGAAGAGCGCGAAGATCCTGCAAATGCTGCTCCCACACCGCGTCGGCCGGCTCCTGGACCAGGTACGAGACCCGAATCTGGTGGCAGGCGTCGTCCTGGCGATGGACCCCCACCACCGCGGCCGCATGCTCGGCCACATGCACGACCGCCACGCCGCGGCGGCCCTCGAAGCCATGGCCGCCATCGACACCCGGCAGACCGGCATCGCCGTCGCCGCGATGCCGGAAGGCCTGGCAGGTCAGGCGTTGACCCGCCTTCCGCCCGCCACGATCGCCGGGTTGCTCAGGCATTGCCCGCCTTCCTGCCGCGACCGCCTGCTGCCCCTGCTGCCGTCCACGACCCGCGAGGACGTCGCACGAAGACTCGCCGCCAAGAGATAGCCGGCGGAATCCCAGGCCCTCATGCGGCGTCCAGCGCCTCGTTGATCTTGCGGGCCATGTCGGCCAGGATGGGGCCGGGCCGGGTGTGGGTGGCGGCCTCGATGGCGACAGTGATGGTGTTGCGGAAGTTGTCGGCCTCGGCGGGGTCCTGCCGCTTGAGGAGACTCATGGAGGCGGTCAGGGCGGGCAGGACCTGGTCGGCGAGTTCGGCGACGGTCTTGCCGTACTTGACGCCCTTGGGCGCCTTGGTGAGCACGTGCCCGACCGGGCCGGTGGCGGAGGTCAAGGCGATGGAGCCGTGCGTGGCGACCTTGTGCGCCGAGCCGGCGGCCGACATCAAGGAGACGGCGCCCCAGGCGGCGGTGCGGAGGGTGAGCTTGTCCTGGTCGGTGAGGGTGATCGACATGATGGTGTGCCCCTTCGGACTGTTACGAGATCCAACTGAACGGACAGGTGCTGAACCGTTCATGCGTTGAGCTTCGCCGACCACCCTGATACCGGGCCGTTGCCGCCCTGACGCGGCCACTGACACGACCCGGCCTGGCCACCGCAAGGGCTGCCCACCCGCTTCGACGCCCTGCCCTAGCAGGCCGAACAGCCCCCGCGCCGCGTCGCGCAGGCTGTCACGGCCTTCGCGGCGACCCCGACCCGCGATCGTGACGAGGCCATGAAGCGGACCCGGGTCGACGCTTTCCTGTGTATGGAAACTCGCCCCGGATTCACGCCGACGGGCTCAACTCCCGGTGACGATCGCGCTCTTGCCGCACCGGCGCCATCCGCTCGTGGAACCCGCCGTCCGGGGATCGGGTGATGATCCCGGTCTCCATGCCGTGCTCGGCCACGTCGCGGTCCGAATGCTGGAGCGCGAGGCAGATCCACCGGGTGACGACGAAGGCGACGACGGGCCCGATGACCACGGCGTACCGGAAGAAGATCGTCACGGCGTTCACGGTGAGCTGGAACTGGTGGGCGAACTGGTCGTTGGCCGCGGCCGCCCACAGCAGGCCGTAGAACGTGATGCCGGCGGCGGCGATGGCCGTCTTCACGGGCGTGTCGCGCGGCCGGTCGAGCAGATCCCGCGCGGGCGTCCCGCGGGCGACGCGGGACGTGCTTCCAGGCCTGCCCAGCGCGTCGCGGCGCCTGCTTTCAGGCTTGCTCAGCGCGTCACGGCGTGTGCTTGCTGGCCTGCCCAGCGCGTCACGACGCGCGCTTCCAGGCCTGCCCAGCGCGTCGCGGCGGCCGCGTCGCGCCAGGAGGAAGCGCTCGGCCAGCGGGTACGCGGCCAGCGCGGTGAAGAAGACCCCGGGCACCACCACGGTGGGAACGAGGACCGCGAGGCTGAGCGTGTAGTTCCCGAGGGTGAGCTCCCATCCGGGCATGATCCGGAGGGCGCCGTCGAGGAACCCCATATACCAGTCGGGCACCGAGCCCGCCGAGATCTGCGTCGGCCTGGCGGGGCCGTACAGCCAGATCGGGGCGATCTGGAATCCGAACCCGAGGATGATCAGCATGCCGATCGTCGCGACCGCCATCAGCGGGCGAGCGCTTCGCCGCGCCGGCAGCGAGGCGACGAACCGCGAGTGGCCGTGCCGCCGCACCAGGAGCTCACGGGCGATCAGCAACACGCCCATGACGGCCGCGAGCAGCAGGTGCCCGCCGTACATGACCGGAATGACCGTGTCACCGGGAAAACCCGAGCCGAACAGCAACGACATCACCCACGTGCCCACCACCGGGATGGACTGCACGACCGACATGATCAGCCACAGGCTCCCGCCCGACAGCATGTCGTCGGGCAGGGCGTTGCCGGTCTCGCCCGCGAACATACCCAGTGCCAGCAGCGCCACCCAGATCAGCCACTGCCGGACACGCGGGCGACGGAACACGCCGGTGAGGAACATGCGCAGCAACTGCAACACGACGGCCGCCACGAAGACGAGCGCCGCCCAGTGGTGCATCTGCCGGATGAGCAGCCCACCGCGCACCTCCAGGCTCAGGTGCATGGTCGAGTCGAACGCCTGGCTGACGAGAAGCCCGCGCAGCGGACCGTAGGAACCGTCATAGGTCACCTGGGACATACCGGGGTCGTAGAACAGCATGAGCATCGCCCCGGTCACCAGCAGAACAACGAACGACCAGACAGCGATTTCCGCGAACATGAACGACCAGTGGGAGAACTGGAACGAGCGACGTACAGCCGGCAACGAACGCATCTGGAGCCCCCTAACCTTGCCTACACACAAGACGCGATCGGGCCGGCAGATGTGACGCCGACAAGGGCCTTTCGACCGTGAATCACGTCACTACGAAGGCCGGGACAAGGGTCAGCCGCGCGTGACGGGTACCGGCCACCGCCTGACGAACGCATCGATCAGCCCGGACGCGGCATCGTGCCAGCTCTCGCGGGGGTGCGGAGGTGCCTTCGTCGCGTGGGGTCGGTGCCCAACCTGCGCGAGGAATCGGGCGTACCAGGCGGGGGAGCCGAGCCACGCGAGGCGCTTGGCGACCGGACGCACCACGCAGGAGACCCCGGTCGCGTACATCATTCGACCTGCGGCACCCGCTTTAGGAGTCAGGCGAACAGGACCTGATTAACCGCTGGTCAGAGCATCGGTGCGGCGTTGAGAGGCTCTGGTTCGGCACGTATTTGGCATGATCCGTGCTGAGGAGCCAACCGTCAGGCCGGACACCATGCCCCTGTGCTGCTCTGCGTGGTGCAGTGGAGCAGGGGGAGAGAGACGGTGGCTCCCGGCTGCCGACTGGCTGCCGACCTCCGTGTTTCCTGAGGTCACCTGCGTGAGGAGGGGCCAAAGGAGTGGCGCAAGGGGTATCGTCGGCCCGTGGCAACTCATGACTTTCGACTCGATGACCATATGCGGCCTTCCACGTCGTGGCAGGAGGCTGTGCGGCATGGGGAAGTCTTCACCCATCGATGGGTCGTGGAAGCCATACTGGATCTTGTTGGGTACACTTCAGACAAGGATCTCGCGACTCTGCGGATCGTTGAGCCAGCTTGCGGGTCTGGGGCCTTTCTGGGGGCCATCGCAGAGCGGTTGAGCGCTTCGTGTCGCGCTCGTGGGCGTACGTTGCTCCAAGCGATCGACGCTATAGAGGCGTTCGACCTCTTGGAGCACAATGTCCAGGAGAGTAGAGAACTGCTGACGCAGCAGCTCGTAGAGGCGCGTTGGCCAGCACCAGATGTGGACAAGGTTGTCTGTTCCTGGATCAACCAGGGAGACTACCTTCTACGAGCACAGCACACTCCCGCTGACTTCGTAGTAGGCAATCCTCCATATATTCGGCTTGAGGATGTGCCCGACATACGAATGGCTAGGTATCGGGCGGCCTGTTCAACCATGGGCGGACGAGCGGACATCTACATCGGCTTCTATGAAAAGGGCCTTAGGAGCTTGAAGCCCGGAGGTCGGCTCGGGTTCATATGCGCGGATCGGTGGATGCGTAATCAGTACGGGCAGAAGCTCAGGCAGCTTGTGACGCGGTCCTACAGTATGGACGTGTCACTCATCATGCATGACGTAGACGCCTTCCACGAGCAAGTGTCCGCCTACCCTGCTATCACGGTTATCAGGAACGGGCGCCAAGGGCCGGCCATCGCAGCAGACACCACACAAGGGTTTGGTGCTTCCGAAGCTCAGGAGTTCGTAGCCTGGTCCAGGTCCCGACAGACTCGTGTTAGGAGGCCGACCTATCACGCCGCTCGCCTTCCTCATTGGTTCCCAGGCGAGAGCTCCTGGCCCGCTGCGTCCCCCGCACGCCTGGCGATGTTGGAAGATCTCTCTGATCGCTTCCGCCTGCTAGAGGACGAGACCACCGGTACGCGCGTCGGCATCGGTGTCGCGACAGGAGCTGACAAGATCTTCGTCACCTACGACGAAGATCTTGTTGAGACAGAACGGCTTCTGCCGCTCGCTATGGTCAGGGATACAACCAACGGTGTGCTCGACTGGGGAGGAGCTTACCTGGTCAACCCATGGGGCCCCCAGGGCGAACTGGTGGATCTAGCTCGTTATCCGAAGCTGGCGAGATATCTCACGCACCATGCTCATGGGCTGAAGAAGCGTTATGTCGCCGTCAAACAGCCGGACCGCTGGTATAAGACGATTGACAAGGTAGACAACACGCTCACGGGGCGGGCCAAGCTACTTTTGCCGGATATGAAGCTGACCATCCATCCTGTCCTAGATCCTGGCGGGATGTATCCTCACCACAACTTGTACTACATAGTCTCAAGCGCCTGGGATCTCCGTGTCCTTGGCGGCCTGCTGCTGTCCAAGGTCGCACAGGCATTCGTAGAGGCCTATGCGGTGAAGATGCGCGGGGGAACCTTGCGCTTCCAGGCACAGTATTTGCGGAAGATCCGTGTACCGGATCCGGCTGAGCTACACGCGGAGATATCTGCAGCCCTTGCTGATGCATTCGATCGGCGTGATGTTGAGGCTGCCACGAAAGCTGCAATACTCGCCTACGGGCTAACAGAACTCCCGGATTAGGAGAAGATGTCATGGCGGTTACGCGGCAAGACTTTGAGGATGCTGTCGCTGCTTACTGGGGTGCAAAGCAGACACAGAGGGACTTGTCTGCGATCAAGGATGCCGTAGGGGCGGGCACTGCTGGGTCGGTACGTGGAGGGAAGCACTTCGACAACATCGCTGCGTTGCTCGCCAAATTCTTTCTCGAAGCTGGATACTCGCCGCAAGACATCAGGATCAGCAAGAGTCAGGGCTTAGAGTTGCCTGGCTATTATCGCCCAACTAAGCAATGGGACGTAGTTGTCGCTCATGCCAACACGCTCGTGGCGGCGTTTGAGCTTAAAGCACTCGGCGGCCCTTCCTTCGGCAACAACTACAATAATCGAATCGAAGAAGCTCTTGGCAGCGCCGTGGATCTGAGGCGCGCCGCCCTAGCCGATGTCTTCCCCGGCGAAAAACCGTGGCTTGGATATTTTTTTATTATGGAGGACGCGCCGGGCTCGCGATCCCCAGTCCGAATCAGTGAGGGCGCCTTCTCGGTGGAGGAGATCTGGCATGGGGCGTCTTATCAGGATCGGTTCTCAACCTTCTGTCAGAGGCTAATGGCGGAAGGCTTATACGATGCAGTTTGTTATATTACATCGTCGGCAACCGATCCCAAACCAAACGAACCCATGAGATCGCTAGATTGGCAGCATTTTGCGGCTGCAATAAACGCGCGGATCACCTACTTGGGAGAGTTGGGGCTGCCTCATAGTGGTGGAACCCTGCCTTTCGATCTATGACCAGATCGACTTCTTTAGTCGATCTTTTGGCGCAATGCTCGCCACGTGGCGAGTTCTCTATTTTCGGCAATCGCAAAGATGAGACGTCCTCCAGTGGCGATATCTAGAGGATCGACGGCGTTCTCTGCGAGGCTGGATGCGTATGCTTGCCGAATCCGCGTCAACGCGTCGCCATCGGGTGCTTGCCGAAAAACGCCGACGAAGAGTGAGCGCCCATCGGCACCCAGCGGCGTCCATTCGCCACGTATAGAGATATCTGCGAGGCGACGATCGCCGGGAGGCGGGTTGGGGGCGCTCCAATAGAGCGGATCGTCGTAGTATTGGATCGGAGTGGGCTCGGTAAGTTCGTTGACTATCCTGTCCCATTCGCGCTGCAAATCGAGCGTCTCCATGGCGGGAATGGGCTGAGTTGTGTGTTCCCGTCGAACCTCCTCATAATACGGATACTGGTCCAGTGATTCTTGTGGTATGAGTTCAACATCCTTCGCCGGATCGGTATGATATAGATTCACGAAGGTTTTGTCCTCGCGAATAGCGGCCCAGCTTAGTGCGAGCGAGAACCCGTTGTACTGGTTGCGGGATGCCCATTCATGTAGCTTCTTGAGATATTTTTGTATCTCTTTGGTGGTCTGTCCTGAACCGCTCTTTCTCCCCTTAGCTTCGCCGATCATTTCGCGATAGTTCGGCAAGTTTATCAGTAGGTCCGGCCTAGAGTTGCCGCCTTTTGGTCCCCGGGGAGTGATGGCAGGTATAAGGTCGAAGTGCTTGATTTGTAGTGGCTTGATTTTATCCTGAATGATCAGGCTCTCTAGGCTGGCGGTCAGCAGCCCTAGTCCTGCCGCTGTAATGATGAACGTCTTGATATGTAGCGATGAACAGTCGAACGCCCGTGTTCTGTGTAGCGCGTACCGGCCATTCTGTCGCGTATTGTCGAGTGCCGTGGCGAGTAGCGCGGCTTCAAGTCTCAAGGATTCAAAGGACCCGTGACGGCTTCCGGCGATAGATGCGAGGCCGTTGACTAGTACGACACGGGCCAGACTGACGGCCAAGTCTATGGTTCCGATAGGGGGGCCGACAATGTCTGGGCCGTTTATCGAGGGTGTCCATTCATGCCTGGCAAACTTGACTATTCCCACGGTGTGAGATGCTACCGCGTAACCATGCGCCGTGACATCCCTGATTTAGGGTGACTTCCGCGTGCTCTGGAGCGCTGCGAGCTGCAGCTGGCAGCTTGACCGCTGGAGCCTCAGGTAGTTGTTAGCTCAAGGCGGCATTCGTGTCGATTGTTCTACTTCTCGTACACGAGGATTGTCCTGTCTGCGGGGAGGATTCGCGTGGTTCGACGGGGTTGGGTCAGGACGAACACCGGTACTCCTTCGGCAATGTCCAACTCCTTCCGCTCGTCAGGAGATGGCATGCGGGCGGTCACCTCTGCGGCGCCCTCTATGATGACCCGCTCAACGGGTAGCTGCGGGCGGACGTAGGAGCCTTCACGCTTCACGGTGACGATCAGTCCCTCGCTGCGTAGCACCCCGAGGGCCTGCCGCACAGCAACCCGGCCGAGTTCGTACTGCTGCATCAGCCGAGTCTCTGAGGGCAGTGCCTGACCAGGCTCCAGCCGGCCCGCTGCGATGTCCGCGCGGATGATGTCGGCGAGCTGGCGGTGCACCGGTCGATCGGAACCGAAGTCGATCACAGCAGATCATCATTACAACCTCACTTCCTCATGTGCTCTGGTAGGCATATGCTCATAAGCGTTTACGTGCGGAGACGTTGCCACATCGCAAGGCGGGAGGTCAGGTCAATGGCTGAACCGACGGGCCCTGAGGAGGAAGAAGAGTGGCCATGTCCGGGATTCACTGCTCACCCCTCCGAACAAGCCGGATCGCCACGAGTCACTCTCGACTGGCGGGATGAGGTCCGTAGGACCCACCACAGCCCGGACCGTCATCGAGTCATCGACTTCACCTGCGCCTGCGCCGATACCTCCTACGAGTTCCTCTCCGCTGGTGGCAGGTACCAGTTCAGACGCGTACGCCGGAGCAACCCCAAAGTCGTCGCTTACGCCGGCCCCTGGCAGCGGGCCAAAGCTGATGAGCTGTGGCGCCTGCTGCTCAAGGGAGAGGCTCGCTGATGGTGTCGCTTCACGAGCACGCCATGCAGTTCCGCAGATGGCCGGGACGGTCGCGCCGCGTGCGCCAAGCCTCGACTATCGGCGGAACGAGCGCCAGACATCGCCGTTCGTCGTGTGAGCGCTCGTTACCGCTCATGAGCGCTCGTAGCCTTGAGTCCGTTGTTGCTCGGCAAGGGAGCCTCATGACTCACGGCAAAGCTCAGCCCGCCTACGCCACGCTCGCAAAAGACCTCCGCCAGCGGATCGCCGCCGGCGAGTATCCACCCGGCGGGATGATCCCGTCCGAGACGGCACTCATGCAGTCGTACGGCGTCGCTCGCGGCACCGTACGTCAGGCACTCGCGGAGCTGGAACGCGAGGGCCTGGTCGTCAGCCAGATGGGCCGCGGTCGCCGAGTGCAGGGGCAGGCCGCAGAGGACGCGAAGCCCGCTACCCGCTACGAGGACGTGGCCAACCAGCTCCGCGCCGCCATCAGGGCCGGCGAGTTCCCTAGCGATGCCCGTCTGCCTGGTGAACCTGTCCTCGCCGAAAGGTTCGGTACGGCGCGCATCACGGTACGCAAGGCCCTGGAAGTGCTTCAGCAGGAGGGCCTGATCGTCGTCATCCCCAGCAAGGGCCGTTTCGTGGCCACGAGTTCGCCACCGAGCAACACGAACAGAGAGGGCTGATCCATGACCAAGACCCCCACCGCGCAAGGCTTCTGCCAGCAGGACGCACACAGAGCGCTCGTCGCGGCCTGCGACCACGCCGACCTGGACAGCCGCGCGGCAGTGCCGATACGGCTCGGCGAGAACGCGCTGTACCGCCTCGTATCGGCTCCCGTCGTGGTGAGGATCGCTCGGAGCGAGGACCGGCTGTCCGATGTGCAGAAGGAGGTGGGGGTCGCCAGGTGGCTCCAGGAAGCCGACTTCCCCAGCGTGCGCCTGGCCCCGGACTGTCCCCAGGCAACCGTTCACGACGGTCGGGTGGTGACGTTCTGGCTGTACGCGGACAGCAGCGGACCGGCCCCGGGGTTCGCCGACCTGGCGGCCATGCTCAGACGGTTGCACGACGTTCCGAAGCCGACGGAGCTGCTGCTGCCGCTGTTCGACCCGCTGGCCCGCGTGGAAGATCGCCTGGACAGTGCCGCCACCGTCGCGGATGAGGACATCGCGTTCCTGCGCCAGCGGGTCAAGGATCTCTACGCCGAGTACAGCACCCTCGACTTCGCCCTGCCCGCCGGCCACATTCACGGAGACGGCCACAAGAGCAACCTCCTGCGCCGCGCGAACGGGCAAGTGATCCTGCTCGACTTCGAGGCGTTCGCCTGGGGGCCGCGAGAGTGGGATCTCTGCACAGGCGTCGGCATCCCGTTCCGGGGCTTCCGGTGGATGGCGCCGGAGGAGTACGCACAGGCTGTGGACGTGTACGGCTTCGACATCACGGAGTGGCCAGGCTTCCATACCATCCGCAGAATCCGTGAGGTCACGATGACCACCTGGCTCATGCAGAACGTAGACCACGATCCCGAGATCCGTGCCGAGTTCGAGCGGCGTGTTGCGTCGCTGCGGCACGATGTCCTGCCGCGCGTCTGGAGGCCGTTCTGAGTCGCTACCTTGCCGCGCCGGCCTCTGAGCGGGCTCGGGCGAGCCGTGTCTCAGTGAATGTCTGAAACTCGCGCACTCTTGGATCGTTCCCAAAGCGCGCGAGCTGCTTGACGAAGTCCCGTACATAGCGCCGCGTCCTGGCCGATCGCAGGTCGGCCACCGTGGTCACCACCTCGCGCGCCACGGCGAGCCCATGCTCCAACTCGCCGCCGGCCACGTGGCTCGTGGCCAGGATGGTCCGTACGAAGGACAGGCTGCGGACGTACAGGCTTTCAGAGAGTTCCACGCTCTCCAGCACCCGGTTGGCGGCCCGATGGTGGTGGCCGAGGTCGCGGTAGCAGTGAGCGAACTCTGCCGCCAGCTCGGCTTCATCGAAGTACCGCAGCCATACCGGATCATCCTCCGGTGCCCGCCTCTCAAACCAGCGCTCAGCCTCGCCGAGCGCCCGGCTACACGCGGCCTCATCACCCTGAGAGGCCAAGGCTCGGGCCTCCATGGCGCTGAACAGGGCCATGGCCGTGGGCGTGGCGGCGCCCATGGCGCCCATCGTGGCGGCTCGTGCGAGGTTGACCGCCATGCCGTAGTGGCCGAGGTAGTTGGCCTGGTGGCTCATGCCGGCCAGGATGCGGCCGCCGAGCATCCGGTTGTCGGCCTCGCGTGCCAAGTGCAGGGCCTTTGTCATGTACTGCTGAGCGAGGCCGTGCAGGCCGGTGTCATACGCCATCCAGGCCGCCAGCCGCAGCATGGCTGCCGTCTCGGAGAGGAACTGCTTGCCGAGCGCCGTGTCCGGCCGGACATGCTTGAGAAGCGGCTCCACCTCCATCGCGATGTACTGAACAACGGTTGACCGGGCGTGGCCGCCGCCGAACCGGTAGTCGAGCTTCGCGAACATTCCCGTCGTCTCGCGCACCGCCTCGATGTGAGAGGCGGTGACGAGCCGTCCCTCTGTCAGCAGCTTCGGGATCGGTACGGGGTTAACCAGCCATGTGACCATGGAGTCGTTCCATGAGTCCGTCGAAACGTCGCTTTCGACCACTTGGGGATTTGCCGAGAGGTCGCCCGACACGAGAGCCGTCACGCCGCCGGCCAGGCAGTCGGCCTGCTGTTGCTTGCGCGAGTTGGGCGCGAACGGCGTCGCCTCGGCGTACAACATGCCGATGTCGCGGACGCTCACTCGCTCGCCCAGCTTCCGGCTGAGTGCCTCGGCGATGAAGTGTGGCGTCAATCCGCGGGGGTGCATTCCGTCGAGCCAGCGTTTCACCGACACGTGATCGCAGCGAATGTCCGCGCCATGGCTCGTGCCCACGTCCTGCACCCGCCGCGCGAGTGCCTTGTTGGAGCACCCAGCACGCGTCATGACCGCTGCGAGCTGGTGATTCGGCTCTCGGAGCTTCATGGCACTCCCGGCACGCAACGGGTCGGCAACCCTGGGTGATCAAGACGTCGCCGTCAGTTTGCACCCCCTCTTGGCCGTCGTGCACCCCCAATCGCTCAATTGCACCGCCTTTTGAACGCTGCCGTACGCCCTGACCTGCGCGGTTTTCTTGAGCCATGAACACGGCGGGCTCCGGAAAGAGCTTGACGGGACCGCCAAGCCTGTTCTATACCTGTACAGGACAGGCTCTCGTAAGGGGGCCGGTCCACCAGGGGAGACAGGCTCGACCGCGACCAGAAGGGATCACCGCTCCATGCCTGTTCTCCGACCCCGACGCTTCCTGCCCACGGTGCTGATGATCCTCGCGGCCTTCTTCGTGATCACTCAGCCGCACAAGGCCGCGGCGGCGGTCAACACCGCCGTCGACGCCGTACAGACGATCACCGAAGCCCTGACCACGTTCAGCAACGGTCTCGGCTGACCCACCGAACAGAACAAGCCGGGGCGCGGCCATGTCGCCAAACCTGATCCGCGCCCCGGCACCCCTTAGAAGAGGTGTCTTCATCATGACCCACGGGTCCAGCAACACACAGTCCGCTACCGACCTCAACCTGACCGTGCACATCGCCTTCACGCAGTGGACCTGCCTCGTCTGCGGCGGTGCCGAGGAGATCGCAACCGACGAGGAGGCGCCCACCCCGCCCATCTGCCCGAGCTGCCACCAACTCGCCGTCGCCGAGTCCCTCGCCATCCTGCTGGCGGTGCGCCGATGAACGAGCTGGCCGGCGCCGTCCTGGGCGACCACGAGCTGTCCAACCTCCGCGACGACGTACTCAACGCCAACCCGGCCTGCGAGAGCGGCGACGCCGAACTCTTCACCGGCCCCGACCTGTTCGAGCCCGAGCCGGACGACGAGAAGGAGGTCCGCGAAGCGAAGGCCAAGGCCATCTGCGGCGGATGCCCGGCCCGCGCCGCGTGCCTGGTGTACGCCCTGGCTGTTCTGCCCGAGGCCGGCGTCTGGGCGGGCCTCACTGCTGACGAACTCCGCGTCCTGGGGGAGGTGGCCGCCTGATGGCCTGCTTCCAGTGCGCCGACTGCGGCAAGCGTTCACGCAGCGCGTTCCGGTGCCGTGGCTGCGGCGTCCGCCGCCAGGTCGAAGTCTGCAGGGCTCACGGCACCCGATGCCTGCCCGGCTGCCGTATGTGCCGCATCCTCGTCCGCTCACAGTCCGGCTTCTGAGAGGGCCGCATGCACACCAACCTGTCGCCGTGGCCAGCCACGTGCTGCCCGCGCTGCAAGACCCGCCTCGACGGCGGTCCTGTCCAGTTCTACTGCGCGCGGTGTCGCCGCACCGTGTTCGCCGCCGACCTCGATCACGAGACCCACGTCCCGCTCAGGAGTACCGCATGATCAACGTATTGCTCTACCTGGTGGTGTTCGCCGCCGGATTCCTCGCCTGCGACCTGGTACGCATCGCCCAGGAGCGCTACCGCATCCGCCAGGCCGCACGCTACGCCGTCATCGCCGCCGGATCGCCGGACAAGGTGCTCCGCATCTGGTCCAGCCACCGCTCCAACGGCTGCAACACGCCAGGCTGCGTCCGCTGCCAGCGGAGGTGGGGCCAGTGACCGCCGCCATCTACGGACCTCGCCCGCTGACCGAGGGGGAGCAGACCGCCGTCTCGGTCACGGCCGCCGCCGTGGCAAGCCTCGGCCTGCTCGGCTTCGTCATCAGCTTCGCCACGGTGGCCAAGGCCGCCGAACCGTCCTTCGGCTGGTTCGCCTGGATCGTTCCACTCGGCATAGACCTTGGCATCGCCGTCTTCTCGGCGCTCGACATCGTCCTGGCCCGGCTCGGCATGCGCCTTCGCCTGCTCCGAGTCGTGCCCTGGTCGCTGACGGCCGCCACCGTCTACCTGAACGTGGCTAGCGAAGACACGCTGTTCGGGATCATCGCCCACGCGATGCTGCCCGGCCTGTGGGTGGTGGCCGTGGAGGTCGGCGCGTACGCCATCCGCAAGCGTGCCGACCTGACCAAGCCCGACCACATGGAGTCCATCCGACTCTCCCGCTGGCTGCTGGCCTTCCCGTCCACCTTCGCCCTCTGGCGCCGGATGGTGCTGTGGGAGATCCGCTCCTACCCGAACGCCCTCGGCCGAGAGCGCGACCGCATCCTCGCCCGCACTGAACTCCAGGACCAGTACGGCTGGCTGTGGCGCTTCAAGGCCACCCGCCGCGAACGAGCGCTCTACCGGCTCGGCGAACTGGCCCCTGACCGCGTCCAGCTCGCACCACCGCCCGAGCGTCCCGCCCTGCCGCCGAAGCCCAAGCACCGGGCAACCAAGAAGCCCACCCAACGACCCCGCGCCGACGTGGACGACCTCATGCCGCTCGGCTGGCAGATCGCCGCCGACCACGAGACGCGCAAGGTCCAGCTCACCCGCGACCGGCTCCGCGACGCCATCCGGCAGACCGGTCAGTCAGTCTCCACCGACCGCGCCGGTGCCCTCCTGGCCCGCCTGCGGACGGAAGTACCACCGGACCGGACCCTGACCGCCGCCATTGAGGCGGTCGGACCACACGGTCCGACCGCAGACGACCGACCGGACGAGACGCGGTCCGACCGCGCACCGTCGCAGACGCAGGGCGCGGCCTCCACTCCGCCAAGAACAGTGGCCGCGCCCCGCCACCCCGCTACCACCAAGGCACACGAGGTGTACTCATCATGACTCACGACCCGCACGAGCCCGACCGCCGTCCGATCCCAGGCCGCGAACTCGAAGGCTTCGAGTGGCCCGACCACGCCCAGGAGGAGGGCACCGACGCCGAGGTCGTACCGCTCGACTCCCGCCGCCGCGCCCGCCAGACCGACGAGCCCACTCTGGACGATGAGGACTTCGACCACGAGTCCATCGCCATCACCGACCGCGTCATCGGCCCACCGGTCGACCCGCCCGACGAGGACGCGATCCCACTCACGACACCGACCACCCAACGCCGCGCACCCATCATCCCGCCATGGCTCCGGACCTGGCAGTCCATCCGAGCAATGATCGTCTGGCAGACCCGCGACACCGCATACGTCCTCGGCTACCACGGCGCTCGCTCACCGAAGTACCTGGCCAAGATGCTCTGGTACGCCGTCCCCGGAGTCTTCAAGTCCATCGGCCGGCTGCTCCACTGGGCCACGGCGGAAGAGGGCAACTGGGCCCTTCGCCAGTACGCCGCCGACCGCAACGACCCCGAGACCTGGCTCAAGCTCGACAAGCAACGCCAACGCCAGTCCCGCTGGCGCTGGTCGGTCGTGCTGGCCCTGTCCATCGTCGCCTTGATCGGCCTGCTGGCCCTCCTGGTGGCCGACCTGCCGAGCTGGCTCCGCCTCGGCGCGCTGGCCCTGGTCGTCCCGCTGCTGGCCCGAGCCGGACGCCCCGCCGACAACCCGATCACCGACCGCGTGAGCGACGGCCCGCGCTACCGCAAGCTCACCGCCGACCTGGTACGCCGCGCGCTGCTGCACTGCGGCATCTCCGGCATCACCCAGGCCGTCAGCAAGGACCCGAACGCCATCACCTTCCCGCAGGAGATCCACCGGGACGGCCCCGGCCACCTAGCCATCATCGACCTGCCGTTCGGTGTGGAAGCCGCCGAAGTGGTGGCCCGCCGAGGCCGCCTCGCCTCCGCGATGCGGCTCCCGCTGGATCAGGTCTGGCCCGAACCAGCCGCCGGCCACCCCGGCCGCCTCGCTCTATGGGTCGGCTACGAGCCCGCCTCGCAGATGAAGCAGCCGCCCTGGCCACTGCTGCGCGACGGCAAGGTGGACGTGTTCAAGCCGTTCCCGTTCGCCACGACCCCGCGCATGGAGACCGTCAACGCCGAGCTGGTGTTCCGCAACTGGCTCGTCGGCGGACAGCCAGGCTCCGGCAAGACGTTCGGACTCAGGCTCGCCGTCCTGGCCGCCGCCCTCGACCCGCGCGCCGAACTCCGCATCTACGAACTGAAGGGAGTAGGAGACTTCAAGGTCCTGGAGCCGGTCTGCACCGAGTACGGCAACGGCTTCGACGACGAGACGATCGCCCGCTGCGCCGCGATGTTCGCCTGGCTCTACAAGGAGTGCGAACGCCGCTCCAAGCGCATCGCCCACTACCACGCCCTCGGCAAGGCCCCAGAGAACAAGGTCACGCCCGAACTGGCCTCACTCAAGGGCTCCGGCCTGCACCCGCTGATCGTGGCCGTGGACGAGATCCAAGAGCTGTTCCTGCACCCGCAGTACGGCAAGGAAGCCGGCGAGATCTGCGAGAAGGTCATCAAGCTCGGCCGCGCCCTCGGCGTGATCCTGCTCCTGGGCACCCAGATCCCGGACAAGGACAGCCTGCCGACCGGCATCACCCGCAACGTCAACACCCGCTACTGCATGAGCGTCGCCGACCAGACCGCGAACGACATGATCCTCGGCACCTCGATGTACAAGCAGGGCTACCGCGCCACGGTCTTCCAACCGGTCGTGGAGGCTGGATGGGGCATCCTCGCGGGCCTCGGCAAGCCCGCCGCCCGCCGCTCCTACTACCTCGACACCAACGACGCCGACAAGGTCGTCACCCGCGCCAAGCAGCTCCGCGGCCTGGCCGGCACCCTGCCCGAACCCGGCACCCAAGCCCGTGAGGACGCACCCGTCTTCGACGTCCTGGCCGACCTCGCCGAGGTCTGGCCTGCCGGGGAGAACGCGGTCTGGAACGAAGCCCTGTGCACCCGCCTGACCGAACTCCGCCCAGACGTCTACACCGGCTGGAAGTCCGAACAGCTCACCAGCGCACTCAAACCGCACGGCATCCGCGTCGGCGACATAGGCCGCCGCATCGACGGCAAGCCCGTCACTCGACGCGGAATCCGCCTGGACGACCTCACCGAGGCCATCGCCGAACGTAACCGCCAGAAGCGTTCCGGCTGACCCGTCAGGAGGCTGCTAGCGATAGCACCTGACCCTGCTATCGCTAGCAGCCCCGCTAGCACCAGAAACAAGCCCTGGACAGGCCGTTAGCACGCTAGCGGCCCTCCTCGACCACACCCGAAAACCGGCCCAGGAGGCCATCGTGCACCCTGCCCTGCTCGTCGCTATCACCACGATCATCAGCACACTCTGTTACGCCTCACGGTGCTACGTCAGCCCGTTCGGACGCTGCCGCAAGTGCCAGGGCAAAGGCCACGCCCCGCACCGCCGAGGCACCCGCTACTGCCGCCGCTGCGACGCCACCGGCCTGCGCCTACGCCTCGGCCGCCACGCCTGGAACTACTTCCGCCGCCTCCACCGGGACGGCCGCTGACCATGAACGGCCCCGGCGCACAGCCACCAAGCACGACGCCGGGGCCCATGCCCCAACCGATCACCGGCCCCGCAGGGCCGACTCAAGGAGCACCCACCAGCATGACACCTCATCCGCCCCGCCAGACGCTGACCTACGCGTTGGCCGCCGCCGCCCGAGGCTGGCACGTCTTCCCGCTCACGCCGGGGGACAAGGTGCCGCTCAAGGGCTGGAAGTGGAAGGAACACCACACCATCGACCCCGACGTCATCCGGCGCTTCTGGACCGGGGCCGCCTGCAACATCGGCATCGCCACCGGCCCGTCCGGCCTGGTCGTCATCGACCTCGACACCCCGAAGAACGACGAGCAGCCGCCACCACCGTGGAACCAGCCCGGCGTCAACGACGGGGCGGATGTCCTGGCCCTGCTGTGCGAGCAGGCCGGCCAGCCGCTACCCCTGGAAACCTTCCAGGTTCGCACCCGGCGCGGCGGAACGCACCTGTACTTCACCGCCCCGCAGGGCCTGACACTCGGCAACACCTCCGGGGCCAAGGGCCAAGGTCTCGGCTGGCTGATCGACACCCGCGCCACCGGCGGCTACGTCGTCGCACCCGGCAGCTACGTCGACCTCCCGGACGGCACCGGTACCTACGACGCCATCCACACCGCCGCACCCGCACCGCTGCCGGCCTGGCTGGCGGAACGACTCACCCGCCCCGAACACACCTCTCACCCAGTGCAGGTCTCCGACGTCTTGGCGGCGCTCGGCGACCAGTCCACGGGCTATGCCCTGGCCGCACTCCAGAACGAGTTGCAGCACGTCCTCGACGCCAGGCCAGGCACCCGCAACCACACCCTGAACGCCGCCGCCTTCGCCCTCGGCCAGCTCATCGCCACGGGCTTGCTGCCACACCGCCTCACCGAGGACGCCCTGCACACCGCCGCCCAGGCCACCGGCCTGTCCCCCCGAGAAGCCACCGCCACCATCCGCTCCGGCCTGACCGCCGGAGCACGCCAGCCACGCCGGGGGATCGCATGACCAACCCACTCGACGCCAACACCATCCTGGAGAACCTCGACGCCCATGCCGCCATCACCCGCCTGCACCGCGACCAGTCCGGCGACCCGACCCTCGGCCTACCGGTTCCGCCACCGGCCGCCGACCCGGCCATGTTCTACGGCCTGCCCGGCGAGCTGGTGAAGGCCGCCGACCCGTCCACCGAAGCCGATCCCGTAGGCGTCCTGGTCTCCGCCCTGTCTGCCTGCGGCGCGGTCATCGGCCCCGGCCCGTTCGTCCAGATCGGCAACACCCGCCACCCGCTCCTGATCTGGCCCTTGCTGTTCGGCCGCACCGGCTCCGGCCGCAAGGGCCAGGCCACCGACACCGCCGAGATCTTCCTGCACCACGCCGGGATCGGCTACGGCGACCTCTGCGTCACCGGCCTGTCCTCCGGCGAAGGGCTGATCGAACGCATCCGCGACCCCGACAGCCCGGACGACTCCGGCGGCACCATGGACAAGCGCCTGTCGGTCACCGAGCCGGAGTTCTCCACCGTCATGGCCCGGGCCAAGCGGGAGGGCTCCACGCTCGGCACGATGCTCCGCCAGGCCTGGGACGGACGCACGCTCGCCGTCCTGACCCGCAACGCCTACCGAGCGACCAACCCGCACATCGCGATCATCGGCCACATCACGCCCAAAGAGTTCCGCCTGCGCGTGGCCGAGGCGGACATGGCCGGCGGCTCCTACAACCGCTTCCTGCCCGTCTACGTCGAGCGCTCCAAGCGCCTGCCCATCCCGGAAGGCGTCGCACCCGACCTGCTGGCCAGCCTCAGCGGCCAACTGCACGACGCCGTCAAGGCCGCCCGCCAGATCAAGCGCATCGCCCTGGACGAGGACGCCCGCTCCTTCTGGTCGGCCGAGCTGTACGAGGAGTTCACGGCCGCCGACGACGAAGACCACGCCTGGACCGAGTTCACCCGCCGCTCCGCCCCGTACTGCCTGCGCATCGCCGCCCTGTACGCCGCCCTCGACGCCCGCACCCATATCACCACCACCGACTTGGGAGCTGCCGCCGCTCTGGTCCGCTACTCCATCGCCTCGGCCGTGTTCGTCCTGGACAAGCAGATGCGAGACCCGAAGATCGACCGCATCCGCCGCGCCCTCGACCAGGCCGCTGACACCGGCCTGACCCGCTCGGAGCTCTCCGCGCTGTTCTCGCGCAACGTGCCCAAGCAGACCCTCGACGAGCTGCTGACCAGCCTCACCGCCACTGGCCAGTACGAGACCTTCACCACGCCCACCGGGGGCCGCCCATCCGTCCGCTACCGCCGCACCAGCCCCGACGAAGAAAGAAGAAACAAGCCCTCATGACCCGCACAGTCCACTACGCGGCAGAGACGCGATCGCCGGAGGACCGCCCTTCTTTCGTCGGCCACGAACAAAGCCGATCACCACCATCCCAGCCTCAGCACGCACCGGCCCGTTCTTTCTTCTTTCTTCGTCCGATCAACATCCGGCCCACAGCCACCAAGCACGGGGCCGAACACCCAACCGCCTGACTCGGCAAGGAGCCGCACTTGGCCACCGGCACCACCACTCAGCGAGGCATGCTCACCCTCGCCGACCTGTGCACCGAACTCCAGATCTCCCGCTCGACCTTCTACGACTGGCGAGCCAAGGGCCGCGCCCCGCGCTGCCTCAAGCTGCCCAACGGCGATCTCCGCATCCGCCGTGCCGACCTGGACCGCTGGCTCGCCACGATGGAGGACGCCGCCTGATGAAGGACATCACATACGACGTGCGCGTTTACAAGACCGAGGTCTACAGCGGCGCTCGGGTAACCACTTACAGGGTCCGGTGGAGCGTGGGCGGCAAAGCGTGGAAGGAGCCCTTCCGCCTCGCTGCCCAGGCCGACGCGTTCCGCTCCGAGCTTCTCACCGCCGCCCGACGTGGCGAGGCGTTCAGCGCGGCCACTGGACGTCCCATCTCGTGGTCGCGCGCCGAGGACACCATGAGCTGGTATGACTTCGCGTGCAAGTTCGTGGACATGAAGTGGAAGGGTGCCGCGCCGAAGTACCGCCAGGACATCGCCCGAGCACTCACCACCGCCACGCCCGCGATGTACGCCACAGAGCGCGGCAAGCCCCAGGACCGCGCGCTTCGCTCCGCAATGCACCGCTGGGGCTTCAACACCAAGCATCGGGAGGACGCCCCCGAAGAAGCCGCCGCGACTCTGCGATGGCTCGCCCTGAACACTAAGCCGGTATCCGTGCTGGGGACGGATCCGCTCCTGGTCCGGAACCTGTTGGACTCGGCCACCTCGTTGCTGGATGGTCAACGCGCCGCCGCCAACACCGTGCGCAAGCACCGAATGCTGCTGTCCAACGCGCTCGACTACGCCGTAGAGCTCAAGCTCCTATCAGAGAACCCACTCAAGAGCCTGAAGTGGAAGCCGCCCGCGAACACTTACGAGGTGGACCGGCGGAGCGTCGTCAACCACTCACAGGCGAAGGCGCTGCTTGCCGCTGTGGAGGGGCAGGAGCCGAGCGGCAAGCGCCTCGTGGCCTTCTTCGCCCTCATGTACTACGCGGCCCTGCGGCCCGAGGAGGTTGTGAACCTGAGGCGGGACAACATCATGCTTCCGCCTCAGACCAACGATCCCGCCACAGAGGAAAGTGAGGACATCGCCGCAGGATGGGGGGAACTGCACTTGAGGAAGGCCGCGCCCTACTCCGGAAGGGAATGGACCGACACCGGCGAGGCCCGTGAAGAACGCGCACTCAAACACCGCGCCGAAGGACACAGCCGCACTGTCCCTGTCTCGCCGCCCCTGGTCCGGATCCTGCGCATCCATCTCGCCGAGTTCGGCGACGGCCCGGGAGAACGGCTCTTCTACGGCGTTCAGGGAGGCGAACTCCCGTTCATCACTTACCGGCGCGCTTGGAAGGCCGCCCGTAAAGCCGCCTTGACCGCGAAGGAGTTCACATCACCGCTGGCAGCCCGGCCGTACGACCTCCGCCACGCGTGCGTCTCGACCTGGCTCAACGCCGGTGTGCCCGCACCTCAGGTGGCTGAATGGGCCGGTCATAGCGTTGACGTGCTCTTGCGCGTCTACGCCAAGTGTGTCGTCGGCCAGGACGAAGCAGCCAAGCGCCGGATCTCCGACGCCTTGGCATGAGAAGCCCAGCCGACCGCTGAAGGGCGCCGTTCGATCGAATGGCGTCCTTCTCCACTTGGCGGATCTCATCAAGTACCAAAGGTTCAACGCCAGACCAAAATGGCACAGGAGCCTCTCGTCGCTCACGCGACGTGCGACGCCTTTCCTCTGGAAGTGCCTGGTAGATGCCCTGAACAAGCGCATCACCGCCTCCGACTCGCCGTCTGGTAGCTCCCGCTCGGCATATCGCGGATACATGGTTCGATGCGTTGTGCGGGGCGCGGCTCTACGCTCGATGTGATGAGCCTCGTCGGCATGAAACCGGATCAAGCTCGTAACCTCGCGGCGGCTATCGAGGTCGCGGGCGGATCTCTTGCGGTCCAAGGCTCGCTGCTTCGACAGATCCTTGAGCGATGGAACGGAGATTCCAGCCGTCTCGCCACCTTTCCGGCGCGCGCATCATGGGCTGAGGACCATGCCAAGGACATTCGGCGCCGTGCCGGGATTCTGGAGAAGGATCCGGAAGGCGTCTTGTTATTCGCCAGCATGACGGGCGTCCTGGATCTCTGGGAGAAGCACAAAGAGCACATCAGATCGGTGACCACGCCCCTCAAATTGTTCTCGATCATGAGCGGCGTGGAAGGTGCGATCCAACTGCAGAAACGGTGGGCGCAGGGCAGGAACGTCGCTGCGGCACGCGCTGTCTATGACATTCGCCGTTACATGGGTGCCTTGCCCGGCAATCGGAAGCTCAACGAGCTGATTGCCGAGGTGCTGAAGGCCCGCAAGATTCAAGACCTCTACAAACAGCCGTGGAAGTGGCAGCAGGCAGTCTCCGCCGCCATGAAGCGGCTACGCGTACCCGGCGCCCACCTGTTGGTCAAAAATCCTCCCGGCGCTGGCGTGTTCGCGCGGATCACGCTACCGCTGGCCGTCGTCTCCGGCGTCAAGGAAGCCGTTCTCCCCACACACGACGGCGCACAGGGTTGGGTGGATCGCGGTATGGGTGCGGTGCAGGCCGGCGGCGCAATCGCGGTGTTGGGAGGCGCGGGAATCGCCACCGCCCTCGGCGCGTCAGCCGCGGTGGCCGCTGCCGTCCCCGTAGTCGGATGGGCCGCGCTCGCCGTTACCGGCGCCTACTTCGTCGGAAGCTGGGCGTGGGACGTGTGGGGCGATGACATCAAGGCGGGCGTGGGAAAGGCTGTGGAAGGTGCGAAGAGCTTCGTCGAGAAGCTCAAGTTCTGGTGATTCACCTGGTCATTGAAGCGTGGAGGCATGCCTCATGGCACCTATCGACGTTCCACCTCTGGCAAGTAGTAACCGGCGCATTCTTCCCATCTGGACCGACGGCCTGTTTGCCGTCGCCGTCGGGATCATAGGCGGCGAGCTGCTCGGCCGGACCGTCAACTATTGGGTGGCCGTCGCGGGGACGCTGCTGCTGGCGTCCTTCTGCAACCATGTGCTTCTGACAATCACCGTCGGTGGCAGCATTGGCAAGCTGATCAGCGGACTACGCCTCATCCGCGTAAGCGACCTTAGTAAGCCTGGGATCGGGCAAGCCGTTCACCGTTGGCTGTGGGGCTTCTTCTACATCGTGATCTCGCCGGTTCTGTTCTTGACCGGCAGCGACGTGGATCACCTGGATATAGCGGGATTGCGGATTGTCCGAAAGGCTGATCTCCACTGACAGGAGTTGATTGGTCGTGGACACGAACCTCGATATGGAGCTGAGCGCTTTTCGCGCGCAGATAAGCGAGGCATTGGCAGAGGGCGGGACACAGCCGCTGGTGCGATTAACCGATGAGGAACTGGCGGTCCTCGACCCAGAAGAGACCTTCGTCCCCAAGCCTCATCTGACCGGCATGGACCCTCAGCAGCGCGAATGGAGCCTGGCCACGGCTCTTCGCTCGCTGGTTGCGCGCGAGGCCGTGGAGATCCGTAATATCGAGGAATTAGACGGCGTGCTACAGGGAGCGCCAGAGGCGCAAATCGACATGCGCATTCGGATGGAGATCGATCTCGCCCTGACCCTTCGGCGGACAGCCGATCGTGCGCTGGCTATCAAGCAGCAGAGCGCCGCAGGCTCAGCCTTCGGCTACGTGCACGTCCACGCCATGGACCTTCAGCTCGTGGAGCGCATCACCGCTGGCGGCATGCACCTGTTCACCCTGGCCAGCAAGGCGCACGACGTGGTGAATCTCGTTCAACCTCTCCTGGATCCCTTCGGCGTCGCTGATCGGGACGGTGAGATTCATCCGCTTGACCCCTCGGCACTGGAGCGAGAGCACGTGGGACCACTCGCGACCGCGATCGACAACGCCCGCATCGTCGGTGAACTTGTGCTGCTCAGCGATCCGCCAGGCCCCATGATGACGACGTACGCCACGGATCGGGCCGTCTGGGCGGTGTTTGTGGAACGCCCCCAAGCACAGAGCGGGATGACCGCTCGGCCGGTGAGCGCCGCGACGTTGTCACGGCACATCATCAAAATGCTGTCCGCCGGCGCCTCGGAGGGACGCCATGGCTGACCGATTGAGCGAGTGCCAAGCGGACATGCGGGTCGTCGCCCAGGCCGCCGACGACATCGAGCGCACGCTGCAAGCGGTGGACGCCACCTGCGACAGCAGTATTTGGGCCGGACCTGCCGGAGATCGCTTCCGTGACGAGTGGGCCATGCACCGCTCCGCCATCAGAACCGCTCTTGAGGACGTCAGGGCCCAGATCCAGACCATCACAGCGGAAGTGAAGCGCGAGGCACTTGCTACCCCGGGAACGACCACCAGGAGCTGAGCATGCGGACGCGGTTGATAGGAGCAGCTCTCATCGTCGTTGCTGTAGGCGTCATCATCGTGACTCTGATCGCGATGGGTGCCTCCTTGGAAAGCCTGGGGACGCTCCCGGCCATCGCTGCCCTGTTCGTAGCGGCATTCGGCCTGGGAATGCTCGTCACCAAGCCGAGCCCGGGGAAGCATCGCTACGACGATTTCATGCGCAGCGCCGAGTGGCCCCCACAACGGGATCTCATTCGGAAGATCTGGTCCACCGTCCGCAGTCTCCCGGACGGATGGCAGGCGACCGACCCCGACACCAGGCACATGGTCGGCGTGATCAAGGATCGTATCGCGTTCATTCTTGTTGTCCGGGACCCAATCGAGGCCGATCCTGCCGTCGAACGCGAAGCACTCGCCACCTACTACTTCCTCGGCATGTTCGGCCGATTGGTCGGCGGACCGCTCTTCCACAGGGTGCAGCCGGTCCATGAGGAGCCGCCCGAGAAGCAGACATGGGAGGAAACCGCTGCTGAACTCGACATGGCCGATCAGACCGGAACCGCCGACACCCCCATGGCGGAACTTATCGACTTGCACGCCCGCGTCGTTCGCACCGTTCGAGCCACGGGAGTGCAGTGAGCGCTGGTCGAAGGCATCCGATGTCGAGGGGACTCGGAACTTGGGCACGTATTTGGCACGATCACCCGCAGACGATCAGTGACAGCCGGACAGCACCGGACACATGAAGAAGCCCTTGACCGCTGTTTCGGCTGGTCAAGGGCGCTTTGCTGCTGGTCGGATCTGGTGCCCCCGGCAGGATTCGAACCTGCGGCACCCGCTTTAGGAGAGCGGTGCTCTATCCCCTGAGCTACGGAGGCGGACTCTCGTAAGCCTAGCGAAAGTCTGGCACTGCGTGGGACGTCGGGACGAGGTGAGTTTGGCGGGGATGGTTAACGGTGCTCTGAGCTGCGGTAAAGGCATGACAAGTGATCAGATTCCGCTTCATCGTGCGTGGATACCGTCTGCCTGTGACCAGGAGGCGATGTACGCAAGCCCGCCGCCGTCCCGCAGTTCTCTTCGGGGCGTTGCTGGCGCCGGCGATTCTTGCCGGTGGGTTGTTGGCGGGGGAGATACGGGGGTTCGAGGAGGGGGCGGGGGTCGCCGGGGTGGTGCTCGGGGATGGGCGGGGGCCTGTGCTGGAGCCGGTGTTCGTGCCGGCGCCTGCTCGTCCTGATCGGGTGTACGAGGGGCGGGTGCCGTCGCCTGTGCGGGTTCTGCCGGAGGCTCCGCGGGTCGTGGTTCCTGAGCGGGAGGTGCCGGTCGTTGTGGTTGAGGAGCCGGTTACGCCTGCTCCTGTGCGCACTGAGGCTGGGTGTCCGGGGGAGTGGGTGGATACCTGGTTGTGGGAGCTGTGTCGTGCGAAGGAGGAGGCGGCTCGGGAGAGTTGGGTCCCCGGGATATGAACCTTGGTGTGGTTGGTGGGCGTACTGATCAATAAGAGTGGATCTGTTCGGGCGGCTGCCTGGCTGCGGGATGAAGGGGGCGACGTGGAGCCTGCTCGTGAGGGTTGCCGGGGCTGGTCGGGTGGGGTCGTGGGCCGAGATGTTGCTGGTGGGCGGGGGTGGCTGGGCAAAGTGGGCTATTTGTCTCATAACAGCTCTGGGAGTTCGGTCCGGGCACTCGGAGGGCTGTAGTAACGTGCGTGCCTGACCCGGGTAACGAGTTTGCAAACGGAGGAGTCGAACGTGCCTGCCCCTCGATCAGCGGGTCTGATCGCGGTCGTCATGGCGGTGGCTTCTCTCTTCGTGCCTTTCGGGCTGGTGCCGGCGCGGGCCGAGGCGCAGGTGCAGCAGGGCCGGCAGGTCTTGGAGAGGCGGGATCCGTCCAACCTGAGTGAGCTGCGCAAAGAGGCCGAGAAGTCGGCCAAGGAGCTCGAGGACGCCACCAAGGCTCTGGAGAAGCGCCGGTCGGACATCGCGGCCTTCGAAAAGCAGCTCAAGACCAAGCTGACCGCGCTGCAGCAGTTGGAGCAGCGGTTGTCGGTGATGCGGCAGCCGGTGTCGCAGATGGCCGAGTTGATGTACGAGCAGCCGCTCCTCGCCGATGGGATCATGCCGTTCCTGTCTGGTACCGCGGACGAGAAGACTCTGCGGGCCATGACCGATGCGACCCAGATGGTGACCGTACGGCAGCTCGCCGTGGAGCAGACCAGCACGCTCTACAAAGAGGCCCAGCGGCTGGCCGCTGAGGCGCAGGAGCTTCGGGCCGGCAACCTGCTGGCCGAGGCGCAGCTCTCGGCTGAGGTCGACACGTTGCGGCAGCGGTCCGACAAGATCGTGAAGTCGCTGACTGCGGCGTTGGTGAAGCTCGGGATCAAGATTGACAAGGTGGGGCGGGCGGCGCTGGGGTGTAATCCGCTCCGGGCGGCGACGGCGGGGGACTATCCCAACGGGCTCATTCCCAAGGGCATGCTCTGTCCGTTGCAGCAGAAGGGGTTCAGTCTGCGGGCCGATGCCACTATCGCCTTCGTGAGCCTGAACGAGGCTTTTCGGCAGCGCTTCGGCAAGTCCATGTGCGTGACCGATGCTTATCGGAACCTGGCTGAGCAGCAGTCCATCTACTATCGGCGGCCTGGGTTCGCGGCCGTGCCGGGGCGGAGCAACCACGGGCTCGGGCTGGCTGTGGACCTGTGTGGTGGGGTGGAGAGGTCCGGGTCCGCGGAGTTCGTGTGGATGGAGAAGAACTCCAAGCGGTATGGGTGGTTCCACCCGTCATGGGCCTACAGCAGCCCGTTCGAGCCGTGGCACTGGGAGTACGACCCTAAGATCGATTCGCTTCTCTGACCTGCGCGCTACGAGGCGGGGGCGGGGGCTACTTCTGTGGTGCAGAAGGCGCAGCGGGAAGCTTCTTTGAGGATTTCCGACAGGCATTCGGGGCATTCGCGGGTCTTCGACTCGATCTTGGCGACGGCGCGGTCCCTGTAGTGGGTGTACGGCTTCACGACCAGGAAGTAGACCACTGCGGCGACCATCAGGAACGAGATGATGGCGTTGACGAAGTTGCCGTACATGACGTTGGACTGGCCGATGGTGATCTTGAGGGAAGAGAAGTCGGGCAGGCCGCCGAACGCCGAGATGAGCGGGGTGAGGAGATCGGCCACGAACGACTGCACGATCGCGTTGAAGGCCGCTCCGATGACGACCGCCACGGCGAGGTCGATGACGTTGCCCTGCGTCAGGAACTTCTTGAAACCGTTCATGGCAAGAGATCGTAGCCGAGTGATTACTGTCGGTTAGTTTTGATGGTGATCGAAAGAGGGCGGTCGTGGGTTTGGGCGGCTGCCAGGGCTGCGGCTTGGGTCGAGGTCGTCGCGAGGACTATCAACGCGCCGCTGCCGGTCGTGCCGCCTCTGGCGGTGGAGGTGGGGATGGTCAGGACCGTTATGTCTGAGGCGACGTAGTGGGCTGTGCCCTCCGCTGAGGGGGCCAGGAGGCTGATCGTGGTGCCGGGAGTGAGGAGCGCGGCCGCGGCGGCGTCGGCTATGCGGACCGGGGTGGCGACCAGGCCCGGTGGCAGGGGGTAGGAGGTCAGGAGGCGGGCGTCGGTGAGCGGTTCGCCTCTGCGCATGGGGGTGGCCAGGGTCTGGCCCGTCGGGGCGGTGCGCAGTGCTCCCGCGGGCGGATGATTGAGGGAGATGGCCGCGAAGTCGCCTGGGCGGATGGGGCCGGGGGAGAGGTCGCGGGTGGACACCAGGACGGGTGGGGCCGTGGCGGGGCGGGTGGCCAGGAATGCGGTCATGACGGCCAGGCCGGCCAGCGCCGCCGCTATGAGGCGGCGGCGACGGCCGTAGCGGCGCAGCCAGGACTGGATCACGGGAGCTCGTAGGACGACTCGATGCCGTCGAGCGCCGAGCCGCAGGGACAGGTGCGTTCCTCGGGCAGGGCTTGGACGGTCTCCGCCACCAGGGTGCGCATGCGCGTGACGTTTTGGGCGAAGAACTTGAGCACCTCGTCGTGGGTCACGCCCTGGCCGGTCTCCACCCCGGCGTCGTGGTCGGTCACCAAGGACAGGGACGTGTAGCAGAGGGCCAGCTCGCGGGCCAGGATCGCTTCGGGGAAGCCGGTCATGCCCACGATCGACCAGCCGTTGCGCGCGAACCACTGGGACTCGGCCCTGGTGGAGAAGCGCGGGCCCTCGATGACGACGAGTGTGCCGCCGTCGACGGTCTCCCAGCCGCCGGAACGGGCCGTCTCGACCGCCACGGCCCGGCCCGACGGGCAGTAAGGGTCGGCGAACGAGACGTGGACCGCCCCGTCCTGGTCGTAGTAGGTCTGGGGGCGGCCTGAGGTGCGGTCTACGAGCTGATCGGGGACGACCAGGGCGCCCGGGCCGTATTCGGCTTTGAGTGAACCCACGGCGCTCGGGGCGAGCACCTGGCGGACACCGAGTTTGCGGAGTGCCCAGAGGTTGGCACGATAGGGGATGCGGTGCGGCGGGTAGCGGTGGTCGCGGCCGTGCCGGGGGATGAACGCCACGGATCTCGAACCGATGTGCCCGACTGTGACGATGTCGCTCGGTGGCCCATAGGGCGTGTCGAGCTCGACCTGCTCCGCGTCGTCGAGCAGGGAGTAGAAGCCGGAACCGCCGATGACGCCGATGTCTGCGCGAGTGACCATGGCCGAGAGAGTAGCCGGGGCGGCGAGGGGTGTGAGCGACCAGAATGCGGTTCTGTGGATAACTCGGTCGCGTCGCGTAGGCACACCAGTACGAAGAGTAGGATCGCCGCATGCGGCAACAGGGCCTCGGGCTCATCATCGTCGCGCTTATGCTCGGCATGCTGCTGGCGGCGCTCGACCAGACGATAGTGTCCACGGCCCTGCCGACGATCGTGAGCGACCTCGGCGGGCTGGAGCAGTTGTCGTGGGTCGTGACCGGCTACATGCTGGCCTCGACCGTCTCGACGCCGCTCTGGGGGAAACTGGGCGATCAGTACGGGCGTAAGAAGCTCTTCGTCGCCGCCATCTGCGTATTTCTTGTCGGGTCGGCGCTCTGCGGGCTGAGCCGGAACATGGGGGAGCTCATCGGCTTCCGCGCCGTCCAGGGGCTGGGTGGAGGCGGGCTGATGGTGCTGGCGCAGGCGATCGTGGGGGATGTCGTCTCGGCGCGGGAAAGAGGGAGGTACCAGGGGTTCCTCGGGGCGGTCTTCGCCGTCTCCAGCATCGTCGGGCCGCTGCTGGGCGGGTTGTTCGTCGATCACCTGTCGTGGCACTGGGTGTTCTACGTCAACCTTCCGCTGGGGGCGGTCGCGCTCTTCGTGATCGCGGCCGTGCTGCCGGGGGACGACACGCGTACCAGGCACACGATCGACTACGCGGGCGTTGTGCTGCTGGGCGGGGCCACGTCGTGCCTGGTGCTGGTCACGACGGGGGGCGGGGCGACGTACGCGTGGAGCGATCCCGTCATCCTGGGGCTGGCGGGGGCGGCGGTGGCGCTGCTGGCCGGCTGGGTGCTCGTCGCACGGCGGGCGGCCGAACCGGTGCTGCCGCTCGGGCTGTTCGGGGTCAGGGCGTTCGCGATGTCGTCGGCCGTGGGGTTCGTGGTGGGGTTCGGGATGTTCGGGGCGCTCACGTACCTGCCGCTGTATTTGCAGGTCGTGCACGGGGTGAGTCCGACCGCGTCGGGGATCTATCTGCTGCCGATGATGGCCGGCATGCTGACCATGTCGATCGTGAGCGGGCAGATCATCTCGAAGACCGGGAGATATCGGTTCCTGCCGATCACCGGGACGGCGGTGGCGTCGGTGGGAATGTTCCTGCTGGCGACGATGACCGAGCAGAGCAGTCTGTTCACGATGGGCGTATACCTGCTGGTGCTCGGGGTCGGGCTGGGGATGACCATGCAGGTGCTGGTGATCGTGGTGCAGAACGCGGTCGACTTCAAGGACCTGGGGGTGGCCACGTCGGGGGCCACGTTCTTCCGGTCGATCGGGGGGTCGTTCGGGGTGGCGACGCTGGGGTCGGCGTTCAGTGCCACGTTGAACGATGATCTGCGGGAGGTGCTGCGGGGGGTTCGGCTGCCGCCCGGGTTCGATCCGGCGACGATTCAGGAGGATCCGACCGTCATTCAGCGGTTGCCGCGGGAGCTGGCAGGTGGATTTCTGCATGTGTACGCGGATGCGATCGCGGCCGTTTTCCGGATGGCGGCACCCGTGATGGCGGGGGCGTTCTTGCTCAGTTGGTTCATTCCGCAGGCGCGGCTTCGGGAGACCACCAAGGCCGCGGATCTGGGGGAGGGGATGGGGGCGACGTCGACCGAGCGGTCTTCACTGGCCGAGGTGGAGAGGGGGTTGATGCGGCTGGCCGACGCGGATCTACGGCGGGGATATTACGACCGGCTTGGGACGTTGGCGGGGTTGGTCGGCGTTGCGCCGCAAGGGGTGTGGATCATTGCGAGGTTGGGCGGGGAGGGGTGGGTCAAGGGCGCGGAGCTGGCTGAGCGGGCCCACGTGAGCAGGGAGCACGGGCGGCCTTATGTCGATCAACTGGTGGAGCGTGGGCTGGTGTGGCGGTCCGATGATGGGGACGCGCTGCGGCTCACACCGGAGGGGGAGGAGGCGGCTGTGCGGATGTTGCGGTGTTCGAAGGAAGGGTTGAGGAGGTTGGTGGCTGATTGGGGGGAACATCCGCAGCTTGAACGGCTGGTGGATCGGATCGCGCCGGAGCTTCTTGGGGCGCAGGTCGATCGCCCTCGGTAAGGGGGCTGGGTGGTGAGTTGGCCGTGGCCGGTGTGTTGAGTGGCGCGTGTGCGGGTCCGTTCCGGTCCCCCATCCCGTTGTGGATGGTGACGTGGGTGCACGAAGAGATGGTGGTGTGCCGGGGTGGTCGGCCGCATGAAGGTGGTGGGCCAACATGGCCCGTCGGGCTGCTGGAGGCAGCGGTACGTCGCCCGTCGAAGGCTGGGGCGATCCTGCCGAGGGCGCGTCAGGGGTTCACGCGGCAGTTGAAGGCCTGAGAGCGCGGTAGGCGATCACGCGCTGGTCGCAGGCTGCGTGAAGTGGTGTCAGGCACCGGAAAAGGCTGAGGCCGCCGTGGGCGGCCGTGTCAGCGGTGTGGATCCGGGGGGTGTGGGGTCAGGTCGATGCCGCGGCCGGGGCGGCGGACGAGGTGGACGTCGAGCTCGACGAGCTGGACGAACCCGAGTCCGACGACTTGGTCTCGGCGGGCTTCGACGACGAGTTGCCCGATGAGTTGCCGGACGGCGAGGTCGACGACGACGCGCGGTTGTCGGTCTTGTAGAAGCCCGAGCCCTTGAACACGATGCCGACGGCGGAGAACACCTTCCGCAGGTTGCCCTCGCAGGTCGGGCACACCGTCAACGCATCGTCGGTGAACTTCTGGACGACCTCGAGCTGCTCAGCGCAGTCGTTGCAGGCGTACTGGTAGGTCGGCACGCGCTCCTCCTTCAAGCTTTGGCACTCGAGCGATGCGACTGCTAATGGTAACCGATTGGGTCAAACACCTATTCCAACCCCCGCTCTCCGTACCAGCCGGCCAGCTTACCGCTGCGGCTCACGGCGCGCATGCGGCGTTCGACCTGGTCGCGGCAGGCGGCGGTGGCGACCACGAGGAGCTGGTCGTCCACGCGGACCCTGGTGGTCGCGGAGGGCACGAAGGATTTGCCGTCGCGGACGATGAGCGTCACCGCGGCGCCGGCGGGCAGGCGGAGCTCGAAGATCTCCACGCCGTGCAGGCGCGAACCGGGTGGGACCTTGATCTGGAGCAGGTCGGCCTTGAGCTCCTCGAGTGGCGCCGACTCCACCGAGAGGTCGTGGATCTCGCCGGGGGCGGCCACCCCGAACAGGCGCGCCGCGAACGGCAGCGTCGGGCCCTGGAGCAGGGTGAACACGATGACGATCACGAAGACCTGGTTGAAGATCTCCTTGGAGCCGTCGACGTCGGCCGCCCAGGGAATGGTCGCGAGCACGATGGGAATCGCGCCGCGCAGCCCGGCCCACGACAGGAACGCCTGGTCGCGCCAGCTCACCCGGCCCAGCCGCAGCACACGCGCCACCAGCGAACTCACCACCACGGACAGCGGGCGCGCCACGAGCACCAGCACGGTCCCGGTGATCAGCCCGGGCACGATCGCCGACGGCATCTCCTCGGGGCTGGCCAGCATGCCGAGCATGACGAACAGCCCGATCTGCGCCAGCCAGGCCGCGCCCTCGGCGAATCCCCTGGTCGCGGCCCGGTGCGGCAGGCGTGAGTTACCCAGGATCAACGCCGTCAGGTAGACCGCGAGGAAGCCGGATCCGTGCAGCAGGACCGCGCCGCCGTACGAGACGAAGGTGAGCGCGAGCACGGCGATGGGGTACAGGCCGGAGGCGGGGAGGGCGACGCGGCGCAGCGCGTACGCGCCCGCGGGGCCGATCGCCAGACCGACCGCCGCGCCGATGATCAACTCGACCGTGGTCTCCAGCAGGAACGTTCCCAATGTCGCCGACGAGTGCGACGAGCTGCTGAGCAGCACGACCGCGATCACCGTGGGCGCGTCGTTGAACCCGGACTCCGCCTCCAGCACGCCCGCCAGCCGCGGGGGGAGCGGCAGCCTGCGCAGCACGGAGAAGACGGCCGCGGCGTCCGTGGAGGCGAGCACGGCGCCGAGGATCAGCGCCGTGGTCCGGTCTATGCCGAAAAGTCCCTGTACGGCCAGCGCCAGCACGACGATGCTGACCGCCACGCCCAGTGTCGCCAGGATCAGGGCCATGGGGACGGAACGGCGTACGTGGGACCAGGTCGTGGTGAGGCCGCCCTCGGCCAGGATCACCGCCAGCGCGGTCAGGCCGATCTGCTGGGCGAGCTCCGGGGAGTCAAAAGGGATTCCGAACCCTGATTCCCCCAGAAGCAGGCCGAAGCCCAGGAACACCAGAAGGCTGGGCAGACCGCTGCGATGCGCGATGCGTACGGAGGCGATGGCCGCGATCACGATCACGGCACCAAGAAGGAGCCAGATATCAAGTGTCATCTGGCTCCCCTCTCGTACCTGCGGTCACATAAGACTAGTGAGTCCCGATGGCGTCATGACATACCGGACCTGGCGGTCATGGGGCTCGGCCGGGACGCCGTCGATCAGCTCGCCGTCGTGCAGCAGAGCGACCGTCGGGACGTTCGGGCCGACCCTCGCCAGGGCTCGATCGTACGAACCGCCACCGCGCCCCAGGCGTACGCCCGTCCGCCGGTCGACCGCCAGCGCCGGCACGATCACGAGCGCGGCGGTGCGGACGGCCTCGACGCCCCGGCGGGTGTCCACCGGTTCCATGATCCCGTAGCGGCCCGGAGCGAGGGTGTCGGGCCCGTCGTACACCGCCCAATCCAGGTCATTGTCCTCACGAAGGACAGGGAGGATAACTGTGGCTCCATGTTTCCAGAGAGCGAACACGAGTCCGTGTGTTTCCGGCTCCGACCCCGCTGACCAGTAGCAGGCCACGAGACCGGCCATCTGGACCCACGGCTGTTCGAGCAGCGTTTCGCGGACCTTGATGGCGTTTGCCCGTAGTTGTTCGGGGGAGAGGTCGGTACGCGCCGCGTTCATCTCGCGACGGAGGTTCAGCTTGTCCACAGGTCCCTCCACTAGGGTCTACTCATGGCTGACTTCGACCCTGTGACGAAAGCCGTCGTGCCCGCCGCGGGTCTGGGCACCCGGTTCCTTCCTGCGACCAAGGCGACACCGAAAGAGATGTTGCCCATCGTCGACAAGCCCGCGATCCAGTATGTCGTCGAGGAGGCGGCCTCCGCCGGGCTCCTCGATGTGCTGATGGTCACCGGCAAGAACAAACGGTCTATTGAGGATCATTTCGACCGAGCGTTCGAGCTGGAGGAAGCCCTTGAGGCCAAGGGTGACGAGCAGCGGTTGTCCCAGGTTCGCGAGCCCGCTTCGCTGGCCACGCTCCACTACGTACGTCAGGGTGAGCCGAAGGGCCTCGGCCACGCTGTGCTCTGCGCGAAACAGCACGTCGGTGATCATCCGTTCGCCTGCCTGCTCGGTGACGACCTGATCGACCACCGCGATCACCTGCTGAAGCGGATGATCGAGGTGCGTGAGACCTACGGGGGCAGCGTGATCGCGCTGATGGAGGTCCCCAAGGAGCAGGTCTCCCTGTACGGCGTGGCGACCATCGAGGCTACCTCCGAAGACGACGTCGTCCGCGTGACCGACCTCGTCGAGAAGCCGTCGGCCGCCGAGGCGCCGTCCAACTGGGCGATCATCGGCCGTTATGTGATCGACCCCGCGGTGTTCGAGGTGCTGGAGGAGACGCCGCCGGGGCGGGGCAACGAGATCCAGCTCACCGACGCGCTCCGCACGCTGGCCGGGCGTAGCCCCGACGAGGGCGGGCCGGTGCACGGCGTGCTGTTCCGCGGGCGGCGCTATGACACCGGCGACAAGCTCGACTATTTGCGGACGGTGGTGAAGTTCGCGGCGGATCGGGAGGATCTGGCGCCGGAGTTCGTGCCGTGGCTGCGGGAGTTCCTTGATGAAATCAGTTGACGCGCATCTGGCCGAGATCCTGGCCACTGTACGTCCGCTGGCCCCCATCGAGCTGGAGCTCGAACAGAGCCTAGGGGCGACCCTGGCCGAAGAGGTGTCGTCGCCGGTGCCGCTGCCGCCGTTCGACAACTCGGCCATGGACGGCTACGCGGTGCGGGCCGAGGACATCGCGGACGTTCCGGTCACCTTGCCGGTGATCGACGACGTGGCGGCCGGGTCCGTGGAGCTGCGGGCGGTCGGGCCGGGGCACGCCGTGCGGATCATGACCGGGGCGCCGCTGCCGGCCGGGGCCGACACCGTGGTGCCGGTGGAGTGGACCGACGGGGGGACGGTCTCCGTACGGATCGATCGTCGCGCCGAGGCCGGGAACGCGATCCGCCGGGCCGGGGAGGACGTACACGCCGGTGACGTCGTGCTCGAGCCGGGCACCCTGATCGGCGCCGCGCAACTCGGGATCATCGCCGGAGTGGGGCGGCGGCGCGTCTGGGCGCGGCCGCGGCCCCGGGTCGTGGTCATCTCGACCGGCGCGGAGCTGGTCGAACCGGGCGGGACGCTCGAGCGCGGGCAGATCTGGGATTCCAACAGCTTCACCCTGACGGCCGCCGTACGTGAGGCGGGGGCCGAGGGCTACCGCGCCGGTTCCGTCGGGGACGACCCGAAGGTGCTGCTCGACCGGCTCGACACGCATCTCGTGCGGGCCGACGCGATCATCACCAGCGGCGGGGTCTCGATGGGGGCCTACGAGCCGGTCAAGGAGGCTCTGTCGCCGCTGAGCACGGTCCGGTTCGAGAAGGTGGCGATGCAGCCGGGGATGCCGCAGGGTTTCGGCGTGCTGGGGGAGGATCAAGTGCCGATCTTCACCCTTCCCGGCAATCCGGTGTCGTCCTTCGTGTCGTTCATGCTGTTCGTACGTCCGGCGCTCGCCAAGATGCGCGGCCTGCCCGCCGGCCTGCCCGAGACGGTCACCGCCTATGTCACCGGCCCACTGCGCTCGCCGGCCGGGCGGCGGTCGTTCCTGCGCGGCGTGCTGGAGGGCGACGGCACGGTGACGCCGGTGCGCGGGCAGGGCTCGCACCAGTTCGCCGCCCTGGCCTTGGCGAACGCGCTGATCGTGGTGCCCGAGGACGTGACCGAGGTGGCCGGCGGTTCTTCCGTGGAGGTGATCCGGCTGTGAGTGAGCTGACCCACATCGATGAGACCGGCGCGGCGCGCATGGTGGACGTCTCGGCCAAGGACATCTCCGCCCGTACGGCCACGGCCACCGGACGGGTGCTGCTGTCGGCCGAGGTGGTGGAGCTGCTGCGGTCGGGCGAGGTGCCCAAGGGCGACGCGCTCGGGGTGGCCAGGATCGCCGGGATCATGGGGGCGAAACGCACCCCCGACCTGATCCCGCTCTGCCATCCGATCGCGCTGCACGGGGTCAAGGTCACGCTCGACGTCGAAGACTGGGGCGTGGCGATCACGTGCCGGGTGAAGACGGCCGACCGTACGGGTGTGGAGATGGAGGCGCTGACGGCGGTCTCGGTGGCGGCGCTGGCCCTGATCGACATGGTCAAGGCGGTGGACCCGGCCGCGGTGATCACCGACGTGCGCGTGGAGGAGAAGCTGGGCGGGAAGACCGGCCGGTGGACGCGGGAGCAGGCATGACGCGCGCGCTGGTGATCACGGTGTCGAACCGGGCGTCCGCCGGGATTTATGCTGATAAATCCGGGCCGCTGCTCGCTGAGCTGCTGCGACAGGAGGCCGGGTGCGAGGTCGAGGGGCCCGTGGTGGTGCCCGACGGCGAGCCGGTCGAGAAGGCGCTGCGGGACGGGGTCGAGGGCGGTTACGACGTCATCGTGACCACCGGGGGCACCGGGTTGACGCCGATGGATTTGACGCCCGAGATGACCGCCCGGGTAATTTCCCGGGAAATTCCTGGTATCGCGGAGGCCATCCGGCTGGCGAATCGCGAAAAGGTGCCGACTTCCGTACTGTCCCGGGGATTGGCCGGGCAGGCAGGTAATACCTTGATCATTAATTTGCCCGGATCATCCGGTGGTGTGCGAGACGGCGTGGCCGTACTCGCGCCCATTCTGCGGCACGCCGTTGATCAGATTCGGGGCGGCGATCACCCCCGCTGACCATCGAATCAATGATCCGTGGCGACATCGTGCCCGATGGGGGGATGATGAGAGACGTGGATCGACTTCGTGGCTGGCCGGTGACCCTGAATGAAGGTCCGGTAGGCCTCCGGCCGCTACGGCTGAGCGACGTACGAGTGTGGCGCGAGACCCGGCTGCGAAACGCCGACTGGCTACGCCCCTGGGAGCCCAGCAATCCTGAGACCCCGCTGTTCAGGACGGGGCTAGGGCCCTACATCTCCATGGTCGGCACCCTGCGCCGCGAGGCCAGGCAGGGGCTGGCTCTGCCGTGGGTGGTGACGTACGAGGGGCGGTTCGCGGGGCAGCTCACCGTGGGCGCCATTGTGTGGGGATCCGCCCGTTCCGCCCAGGTCGGCTACTGGATCGACGGGGCGCTGGCCGGCCGCGGGATCACGCCCACCGCGCTCGCCATGGCTGTTGATCATTGTTTTTTCACCACCGGATTGCACCGGCTGGAAGCGAACATCCGTCCCGAGAACCAAGCCAGCCGTAGGGTGGTTGAGAAGTTGGGATTCAGGGAAGAAGGCATTCGGCGTCGCCAACTCCACATCGATGGAGCCTGGCGCGATCACATTTGCTACGCGCTGACCGTCGAGGACGTACCTGGCGGGCTGCTCGTGCAGTGGCGTCGCGCGCGTGAGTCAGCGGCTCACGGGGGTTCTTCTGTCGAAGAGGTTTGACGATCTCGCGACACACCGCACCGAATACTCGTCAATCAGTGACACGCGGTCTTACGGTGCGTGACGTGAGCACATCGAAGACGCGACGAGCACGGCTGCGTCTTCATGCTGCCCGGAGGTGGTCGTGAGCAGCGTCCTCCTCTATCTGGCCATCGTCGTGATGTGGCTTTGCGTCCTCATCCCGATGTGGCTGCGCAAGGACAAGACGAATTTGGCCGAGCTGGCCGAGCTGGAAGAGTATTACACCGGCGAGCACCAGTTGCCCGACCTCGACAACCTGGCGCCTTCGGATGTCACCGACGACTACGACGGGGCTTCGATCGCCGAGATCGAGAAGGTCGACGTCCGCCAGTTCCGCTTCCGCCGCCGCGCCATCATCGTGGCCCGCCGGCGGCGGCTGCTCTTCTTCACCCTGCTGCTGGTGCTGGCCTCGATCGTGACGGCCGCGGTGCAGATGATCCCGTGGTGGGGCGTGGCGCCCTCTGTGGTCATCATGCTGGCGTACATGACGTTTCTGCGCATCGCCGTACAGGTGGACACGGAACGGCGCGAACGGGCCCGTCAGGCGCGCGCTGAGCGGCAGCGGCGGGCACGCGAGCAGCGGCGGGTCGCGGCCGAGGCGGAGGCCGAGATCATCGATCTCGCGGCGATGCACGCGGACGTGCTGTTCGATCAGTACGCCGAACCGCCCAAGCGGGCGGTGGGCGACTGAAACGGTGGCGCGAGGACCCCCCGGAGTTTGCTAACCTAGTCGAGGCCAAGGGGATGTAGCGCAGTCCGGTAGCGCACTTCGTTCGCATCGAAGGGGTCAGGGGTTCGAATCCCCTCATCTCCACCTAGGTCGAAAGGCCGCTTCCAACGCCCTGGAAGCGGCCTTTCGCATTGCTGGGTGACTAGCTCTCCCGTACGTCCTCGTCCACTGGGAAGCAGCTCGACCTTCTCCACGGGCTTCCGGCCAGCCAAGAGATCGGGGCCAGCTACCTTCCGGCCGACATCGCTCGCGGAACGTACCTCGAAAAGCGAGAGGTTCTCCCCTCTGTGTGGAAGACCTCAGTGGCGACCACCACGCCCGCGACCAATCGATCGCCCGCAGTGCCGCTCCGGAGGAGACCGTCACCCTCGGTCTGAGGCAGGGTGCGCAGGTCATGTACGTCATCCACACCGCCCGGGCGGTCTGGAAGTCTCAGGGTCGATCTGGCCCGCAGAATGGGTAACCATCATCGAGGAGTACCTGATCGACCCAGAGGCGAACGTCTCGGACTCGCCTTCCCAGATCTGAGGCAGGCCCATGAGCATTCATCATGCGGACGAGGTTCGTTCCCACTGGTGGCCCCGAGAAGGCTGGCGGCCGGGCCGTCTGGTCTACACCTGGCACCTCACCTTTGAAGGCGCACCACAACTCCATCAACTCGTTGAGCGGTACCAGACAGCCCTGGCCATGGTCGGAAGTCACAACCCGATCCCGGCGCAGTGGCTTCACCTCACGCTGCAGTCTGTGGGGTGAGGTGGAGAACGAGTTGCTCGACCCGCCCGCGGGACACCATGGGCGGCGACTCACACCTTTCTCTCACCGCGAGCGCGTAGAACGATGTCGTGAACGAACAACCTGCCGCAAGAGTGCTGGTCGTCGATGACGAGCCGAACATTCGCGAGCTGCTGTCCGAAGCGCTGGAGCTGAACGGCTTCGCCGTGACGACCGCCGCGGACGGCCGCCAGGCGCTGGAGGCGGTGGCCCGGGATCGGCCCGACATCGTCGTCCTGGACGTGATGATGCCCGGCCTGGACGGGTTCGCGGTCGCGCGCAGGCTGCGCGAAGCCGGTGACAGCCCCATGGTGCTCTTCCTGACCGCCAAGGACGCGGTGCCCGACCGGATCGCGGGGCTGACCGCCGGTGGCGACGACTATGTGACCAAGCCGTTCAGCCTGGAGGAGGTGGTGCTGCGGCTCCGGGCGATCATGCGCAGAATGCGGCCGGTGGAGGAGCAGATCGACGACGGCGTGCTGCGGTACGCGGATCTGGAGCTCGATGAGCAGGCCCACACCGTACGGCGGGCCGGGCGGGCGATCCATCTGTCACCGACCGAGTTCAGCCTGCTGAAATACCTGATGATCAATGCCGAACGGGTGGTCAGCAAGGCGCAGATCCTCGACCGGGTGTGGGACTACGACTTCGACGGCGAGAGCAGGATCGTCGAGTCCTACATCAGCTATCTGCGGCGGAAGATCGACGCCGAGGGCCCGCCGCTGATCCACACGCTGCGTGGTGTCGGGTATCGGCTGCAGGGGCCGTCATGAGGTCGGCCTGGCCCCTGCGACATCGGCTGCTGGCCGCGTTGCTCGGTCTGTGCGCGGCCGGCCTGGCGGCCTTCGCCACGGCGAGCCTGCTGCTCCTCGGTCACTCGCTGCAGACCAAACTGGACGCTCAACTGACCGAGGTGGCCGCCACCTTCGGCCGGCGCCCGGTGCCGCCGCCTCCGCCGCCGGTCGACATGGGCCGGGGCGCCGAGTTGCCGACGCAGTTCAGGATCGCGTTCTACGCTCCCTCCGGGAGCCTGCTGCGCAGCCTGCCCGCCGAGACCCCCGACGGGCCGGCCATCCCCGCCTCGGTGATCTCCGCGGTCCCCCGGGGTCCCGTCGACGTGTCCGCCAGGACGGGGCCGGAGCGGTGGCGCGTGCTGGTGAAGAGCCTGCCCGACGGCGGGCGCATGGCGGTGTCGATGTCGCTGGAGCCCAACCGGGCGACCGTGCACCAGATCCTGGTCATCGAGGTGGCGGTGGGCGGTCTGGTGCTGCTGCTGCTCGGCACCCTCGCTCTCGCCGTGGTACGGCTGGGGCTGCGCCCGCTGACGCGCATGGAGCGTACCGCCGAGGCCATCGCGGGCGGTGACATCGACCGCAGGGTCAGCGACACCGACCCGAACACCGAGACGGGACGGCTCGGCGGGGCGCTCAACGTCATGCTGGAGCGCCTGGCGACCGCGCTCCGCGAGTTCGAGCGCTCCGAGCGGCGGCTGCGCCATTTCGTCGCCGACGCCTCGCACGAACTTCGCACGCCGCTCACCTCCATCCGGGGCTTCGCCGAGCTCTACCACCACGGCCAGGGCCCCAGAGATCCGGTGGCCGAGCGGCTGCTGCGCAGGATCGAGGCCGAGGCCGCACGCATGGGCGTCCTGGTGGAGGACATGCTGCTGCTGGCCCGGATGGACCAGGAGCCCACGCTGGAGCCCAGCGTCGTGGACCTGCACGTGCTGGCCGGGGACGTGGTGCACGCCGCCCGGGCCCGCGACCGCGAGCGGCCGATCCGGTTGATCGTCTCCGATGAGCCGGTGTTCGTGCTCGGCGACGAACACCGCCTGCACCAGGTCATCGCCAACCTGGTCGGCAACGCCATCCAGCACACTCCGCCGGGGACGGAGATACGTGTCGAGGTCGGCTTGCGCGCGGTCGCCGGGGCCCCCGCCTCCGGGGTCGTGCACGCCGGCTCCGGGCCCGTCCCGCACGTCAGGGCCGCGCTGATCGAGGTGGGCGACGAGGGGGAGGGCATCGACCCCGAGCACGTGCCGCACCTGTTCGACCGGTTCTACCGGGCCGACGCGGGCCGCTCGCGCGACAGCGGCGGAACGGGATTGGGCCTGGCCATCGCCGCGGCGCTCGTGCAGGCGCACGGCGGCCGGATCGAGGTGACGAGCACGCCAGGCCGCGGCTCCGCCTTCCGCGTCGTCCTACCGCTGGAGCAGCCTCAGGACGGCTGAGCACATCGGTCGTTCACCTTCGCGTCAGGCACGGTTCACACAGTATTCCCAGCTTCGTGCTGTCAGATGTGTGCTGACGAAAGGAGGGACATGCTGAAAAGGTTCCGCAAACCAGCCGTTTCCGCAGCCGACAGCGGTGATCAGCCGGTTTCCGGCGTGGAGACGGGCGGTGACCAAGGTCACCGGCTGCGGGCACCGAGCAAGCTGCACGCCTTCAACCGGTACGAGATCAAGTATCTCGTGGACGCGTCGGAGGCGGCCGCGCTCAGGGACGAGATCGAGCAGCGGCTGGATCGCGACCGTCACAGCGGCGACACGGGCTACGGCATCTGGAGCGTCTACTACGACACCCGGCAACTCCGCTTCTACTGGGAGAAGATCGAGGGCCTGAAGTTCCGCAGGAAACTGCGGATCCGCCACTACGGCGACCGGTTCGGCGTGGCGGACGGCACGCCGGTCTTCATCGAGATCAAGCAGCGGGTCAACCGGGTCACGCAGAAGCGCCGGGTCTGCCTGCCGTACCGGGACGCGCTGCGGCTGTGCGACGGACGGCGGATGGTCGAGCACGATCCTTCTCAGCGGGCCTTCCTGCAAGAGGTGCTCGACCTGGTGCTCCGCCTGGACCTGCGGGCCGTCGCGATGACCGGCTACCAGCGGCACGCGTACCTGGGCCGCGACGCCGACGTGGGGCTGCGCGTCACCTTCGACCAGCGCATCCGCGGCCGTGACCGGGACTTCCACCTCGGCGCCGACTCCGAGAACCGGCTGATCGTGCCCGCCCGCAAGTCGATCGTGGAGGTCAAGGCCAACGAGCGGGTGCCGTACTGGCTGACCGACCTGACCGCGAAGCGGAACATGCAGGTGGTGCGGGTCTCCAAGTACTGCCAGAGCGTGGAGGCCCACGGGCTGGCCCCGCGCTCGATCTTCCACGTTCCCGACCACGACCTCGACCTCGGCCGCGACCGGCCGACCGTTCTCTCGGAGGCCTGACCCCCCATGGACTTCTCCTTCCAGGACCTGTCCGGCACGTTCAGCGTGGCCGACATCGCGATCGCGATGTCCCTGTCGTTCGTGCTCAGCGCCATGATCGGCTGGGTGTACCGGGCGACGCACCGCAACGTCTCCTACAGCCAGTCGTACGTGCAGACGCTGGTCATCCTGGGCATGCTGATCTCACTGATCATGCTGGTCGTCGGCTCGAACATCGCCCGCGCCTTCGCCCTGGTCGGCGCCCTGTCGGTGGTCCGGTTCCGCAACGCGATCAAGGAAACCCGCGACGTCGGGTTCATCTTCCTGGTGATGGGCGTCGGCATGGCCGTCGGCACCCGCTTCTACCTGCTGGGCGTCGTCGCCGCCGTGGCGATCTCGCTGATCATCATGGTCATGCACCGGTTCAACTGGTTCCAGCTCAACGTGCGCCGCCAGGTCGTCAAGGTGCAGGTCCCCTCTGACGACGACTACACGCACACGATCCAGGACGTGCTCATCCGGCACACCGACGAGTTCGAGCTGGTCAGCATGGAGTCGATCAGGGCGGGCGCGCTCACCGAGCTGATGTACACCGTGAAGATCAAGAAGGGCAGCGAGCCCGCCGACCTCATCGCCGGGCTGCGCGAGCGCAACCACGGCCAGTCGGTCACCGTCCTGACCGGGTACGACCAGACCGATCTGTAGGCCCGGCACATGGCACAGTCCAAGCAGCTCAGGCATCGCATCCCGGTCGAACTCCGGCACAACTGGAAGCTGGTCGCGCTGTGCGTGGCGTTCCTGGCGGCGTGCTGGGGCGTGTTCGGCAGCGGGACGATCCGCCCGTACGTCACCACGGCCCAGGCCGCCGAGGCCGACACCGTCACCACGAACCTGACCGGCGCCAGGGACCTGTTCGACGCCTCCGTGGCGCACGAGGTGAAGCTCACCTTCACCGACCAGGCGTACGAGGACATGCTGACCGAGTACTTCAAGGAGGGCGAGAAGAAGTACGTCGAAGCCGACCTGACCATCGACGGCACCCGGATCCCCAGTGTGGGAGTCCGGCTCAAGGGCAACTCCACTCTGGGAGGGCTGACCTGGAAAGGGCAGTCCAAGCGCAGGGTGATGCCCGGTGGCGGGCAGCGGCCCGAAGGGATGCCCGAGGGTTTCCAGCCACCTGCAGGCTTCCGGCCGCCTGAGGGCTTTCAACCGCCCGGCAACGGGCAGCCGCAGGGTAACGGGGGGCCGCCTGGAGGGGGCATGTTCGGTTCGAGCCTGAAGGCCGAGGAGCCGGAGAACCTGCCGTGGCTGATCAGCTTCGACGAGTTCGTGGAGGGCCGCCGCTACCAGGGCCACAGCCAGGTGGCCGTACGGCCGGCCGCGATGGGCTCGACGACGATGCTGAACGAGGCACTGGGCATCTCGATGGTCGGCGCGGCCGGTGAGCCGACCCAGCGCTCCACCTACAGCTCCTTCACCGTCAACGGCCGCTCCTCGACGCCGCGTCTGGTGGTGGAGTACCTGGACGTGGGCTACGCGGAAGGTCTCGGCGACGGCGTGCTGTACAAGTCGCTGGCCAGCGGCTCCTTCACGTACAAGGGGGAGGACCAGACCGAGTACACCACCGACTTCAAGCAGATCAACAAGGTCGGCGGCAAGGACCTGCAGCCGGTCATCGATCTGGTCAAATGGGTGAACGACGCCTCCGACGCCGAGTTCGCCGAGGGCCTGGCCGACCGGTTGGACGTGGAGTCGTTCGCCCGCTACCTGGTCCTGCAGAACATCATGGTCAACTTCGACGACATGGCCGGGCCTGGCCGCAACTACTACCTGTGGTATGACGCGGGCACCAAGAAGTTCAAGGTCATCACGTGGGACCTCAACCTCGCCTTCAACGGCGACGCCACGAGTGGCGTGAACGACACGATCGGGATGGGCGGCTTCGGCCGTGGCCGCCCTCAGCCGAATCAGCAGCAAGACCGGCAGCAGGAGCGGCCAGGGGGCGGTGGGATGATGCGCATGGGTCATCCCCTGAAGGAGAAGTTCCTCAAGAACGCCACCTTCAAGAAGCTCTACGAAGAGCAGTATCGCGCCCTGCACACCAAGCTGCTGAGCAGCGGCACCGCCTCCGGCCTGCTCGACGACCTCGTCGCCGCCTACAAGCGGAACGAGAAGGCCGACACCGCCAAGGTCGACGCCGAGGCGCGGACCCTGCGTACGTTCCTGCAGACCCGGGCCAAGACGCTGAGCTCCGACAAGGCGATCGGCGGCTCCTGACGTGTTCGCGATGATGGGTCCGCCGGGGCCGGCCCCGAAGGACCCATCAGTTGCGCGGGAGCGGCACCTGCCCGAGGCTGCCAAGGGCCGGCAGCACCGTGGCGATCCGCTGTCCAGCGGCTCCCGGCCTTTGGTCGGGGGCGGCTGCTAGGTTGCGGTGGCATGGCGACATCCTCCCGGCAGAAGCCGCCGATCCTTCATGTGATCGACGAAGAGTTCGTTCCGCCCGATCGTGGTGACGAGCAGGGAGGGCCTGAGTCCGCGGTGCCCGCCGGCGATCCGGACGAGGCGGTGCGGCTCTTCCACCACTACCGGCGGTTGATGGCGCAGATCCTCGGCTACGAGGAGGAGCTCCCCGGGCCCGCGAGCGAGGAGGATCTCGCCGAGGCGGAGGAGAAACTCGGTGTCCCGCTGCCTCCGGACCTCCGCGCGCTGTACGCCATCGCCGACGGTGATGGCGACCTGATCAACCCGCTGTTCGACCGCCAGGAGTGGCTCCCTCTCGCCGAGATCGACGACCTGGACGACGAGTGGCTCGAGATCGCGCGGGAATGGCAGTACGAGCCCTGGCGCCAGACGGTGTTCGACGCCTGGCCACCGAATGCCGTCCGGAGGTCGCCGCTGCGTCCGGGCTGGATCCGGTTCGCGTGCGACACCGGGGGCAACTGGCTCGCCGTGGACATGGATCCCGGGCCGGACGGTCGTCCCGGGCAGGTCATCTCGGTCGGGGTCGACTGCACGTACGGGCCGGCGTACATCGCCGACTCGGTGACCACGTTCCTGCGCCGCCTGGTGGAGGCGCTGGAACGCGGTGACCATCGCTGTCACGACGAGAGCCTGTGGATCGACGCGGACCTGCCGGAGCGGCCCGGCGAGCACGCCACGTACATCGGCGGCCCGCCCTCCCGCGAGCAGGCCGTGCAGGCCGGTCCACGTGTGCAGGAGGTCCGGGTGACCGACGTGGAGGATTGCGCGTTCCTCGCCGCGGTGCCCGACGTGCGTTCGCTGGCGCTGTCGAGCAAGGGTTCCCCCGACCTGACCCCACTCGGTGGCCTTCCGGTGGAATATCTGGAGCTCGATGGGGAGTCGCTCGATCTGACGGCGCCGGCCCGTAACCGGGAGTTGCGGTCACTGTCGGTCACCTGCGCGCGGCCCGTCGAGCTGGCTCCGCTCCGTTCGGCGCCGCACCTGTGGGCGCTGGACATCGCGGCGGCAACCGTCGCCGACATCGCCACGGTGACCGAGCTGAAGGGACTGCGGTACCTGGAGGTGACCCAGGACCAATGGCGGGAGCTGTCGCAACTCGACGACCTGCCGCCGCTGGCCGTCATCGGCATCCACCCCCACCGCCCCGAACGCGACTGGCCGCTCTCGACGGCCTGGGTCACCGTCGACGAGCCTCCTTCGCCGGCAGTCTGAACGCTTGAGTCTCAGGTCCCGCGTTCGTCGTCGTGACGAGTTCGCCGCCGGAGTCGGTGCGGCTCGCCGACCTCGACTGGACGTTCGTCACCACCGGCCTGTCCGACGCCGTCACCGCCGCGCGCCTGCGGGCCGAGGCGGCATCGTCGGACAGCCCCACCCGCCGACCACGACACCGCCGTGCACCGGATCTCCACATTGATCACTCGCTGGACGCATATCGGCCTGCTTTGATGGCGGTGTGCTCGATCAGAGAAGGAACTCGACGAGCGCCGGCGACATCCGCTGGGCCTTCGGCTGCGGCTTCCCCGTGATCATCGCGCTCGCGTTCGCGACCGTCGGCACCTTGCTCGAGGTCCACCTGGTAGCCCGTGCGCACCTCTACTGCGCCGGTGACCTGAGCTCGGGCGAGAACTTCGCCGGATCCTTCTGGGTGGTGAGCCGCTTCGTCTTCTTCCCGGCCGTCTCGGTGGTGTCGGCGCTCACGTCGCTGCCCTTCCAGCTAATCGCCCGGCTGCCACGCGTGGCCGGCCGCGTGTGGCTGGAGCTCCTCCTCCTGGTGCTCACCATCGCCGTCTCGGCCGCCGGGCCGGTCGCCCTGACCCTGTACGACCTGGCCACCCAAGGCACGCCAGGCGACTGTGTGCTGCCCTGGCTGCCCTCCTAGAACGACGACCGGCTCCTCACCCCCGTTGGTGGTGCGTGAGCAGGCGGGTGAGCAGGCGGGTCAAGGTCTGCCTGTCCTCGGCCGGAAGCGGGCCGAGCAGGTCGTCCTGCACCTTGTCGAGCGCTCGATCCATGCGCCGCAGTTGCTGATCGCCCGCCTTGGTGAGGCTCACCATGTTGCGCCTTCGGTCGCCCGGGTCGGGCGTCCGCTCGACGAACCCCTGCGCGGCCAGTTCGTTGATCGCCGCCACGACGTCGCTGCGGTCCATGCTGCAGCGGCGACCGATCTCGGCCTGACTGGCCACCCCGAACTCGTCCAGCGCGGCCAGGATGCGGTAGTGGTAGCCGCGCGCGCCCACCTCGCCGAAGCTGTCGGACGCCAGCCGGTGGGCGTGCACCGCCACCTGCGTGAGCAGCCAGCTCGGCCGCGCGGTCAGGCGCGCTGGGGTCTCTTCCACGACAGCCACCCTACATTGTTGGCGTCCCCAATGAATATGTGTATGGTTGGCGCTACCAATGTTGGCGTCACCAACGAAAGAGGACGACATGTCCACGGACACCCTGATCGCCGACCGCATCGAGATCGCCGACCTGTTCACCCGCCTCGGCCGCCTGCTCGACGAGGGGCGTTACGAGGATGCCGGCACCGTCTACACCGAGGACGTGGTGGTGCACTCGCCGAGAGGCGGCCGGCTCGACGGCCTCGACAAGGTCGTCGCCTTCATGCGGCAGGCTCACGTCGAGGGGGAGCACGCCCAGCACATGACCAACGACCTGCTGGTCAACGTCAACGGCGACGAGGCGGCCACGTCGGCGAACTCGCTCGTGTACTTCTACCGCGACGGCCGGCCACCCCACCAGACGAGCGGCCTGCGACTGGCCTCCACCGCGGTACGGACACCGGCGGGCTGGCGATTCCGCGAGGCACGGATCATGCTCGCCTGGACACGCCAGGATTGATGGCCATTCGAGCCCGGTGCCGGCCGGGACGGGGACGCCGGGCGGCGGCTGTGAGGTCCGCGACGGCTCAGTACGGGTTGCGGGCTCCGTGGTTGAGGACGGCGTCGAACATCGCGGCCGGGAGTTTCAGCCCGGATTGGCTGCGGGCGATCTTTCCCGCGCTCGGCACCTTTCCGGGCTCCGGCCAACTGCTCGTGTCCCACAGCGACGAGCGGACGAAGGCGCGGCTGCAGTGCAGGAACAGTTCCTCGACGCTTACCTCCACCGCCAGTTGGGGGGTTACGCCCTGCATGATCATGCGCTCCAGGTAAGGGGCTTCGGCGACTATCCGGGCGCGGCCGTTGACGCGTACGGTGTCTCCCGAGCCGGGCACGAGGAACAACATGCCGACGTGCGGGCGCTGGAGGATGTTCTCGAGGCTGTCCAGGCGGCGGTTGCCTTTCCGGTCGGCGAAGGCCAGGGTGCGGTCGTCGAGCACCAGGACGCCTCCCGCTGGGTCGCCGCGAGGTGAGACGTCGCAGGTTCCGTCTTCTGCCGACGTCGCCAGCAGGAAGAACGGGCTGAGTTCGATGAAGCGGCGCGACTCGGCGTCGATGTGGTCGATGCCCTTGTCCGCGATGACGCGCAGTGGTGGTTTGACGTATTCGCGCAGTTCCGCCACCGTGCCGATGGTCTTCGTCATGCTCTGTCTCCTATCGGTCGGCCTGGGCCGCCGCGAGCCGCAGGCGTACGCCGTCGATGAAGAGCTCCAGGCCGTACGCGAAGCGCTCCTCGGGGTCGGCCCTGATCACGCCGTCCATCACGCGGTGCAGTTCGGTGTCGGCCAGGTCCGTTCCGCGCTGCTCCCAGTCGCCGGCGGCGCGCTGGGCCTGCTCCTCGATCGTGTGGCCGAGGACGTAGTACATGGCCGCGAAGATCACCCAGCCGGCCCGGTCGAGTGGGAAGCCCGCGTCGGTGAGGATTCGTGCGGCTTGGTGACCGCCGCGTACGGTGTTCGGCTCCACCACGTACGTGCCGGCGACCACGCGGGCGCCGTCACGGTGGGCGAGCAGGGCGCGGCGCAGGCGGTGGGCGATCTCCGTGAGTTGCGTGTCCCAGGGGCCGGGGGTGAGCGGGGTCTCGGTGACCTCGCCGACGATCCGGTCGGCCATGGCGCCGAGCAGCGCTTCCTTGTTCTTGAAGTGCCAGTAGATGCCGCCGGCCTGCACTCCGAGCCGCGCGCCCAGCTTGCGCATGGTCAGCCCGTCGAGGCCGTCGGTGTCGAGGAGGGACAGGGCCCCGGTCACCACGTCCGCACGCTTCAACTGCATACCTGGAGTGTCGCACCGAACTTGAACATCGTTCAAGCTGAACGATGTTCAAGTGAGCTATGTCACAACTTAGGGCGTGATACTAGGCGACCGGTCTAGTATCCGGACGTACGATGGGCGGCATGGGACGGACCAGCGACGCCAGAGAGAAGATCATCGACGCGGCGCGGTCGCTCATCGAGCTGCGTGGCTACTCCGCGCTGGGGGTGGCCGAGATCTGCAAGGCGGCCGGCGTGCCGAAGGGGAGCTTCTACTACTTCTTCGAGTCCAAGGAGGTCCTCGCCCTGGCCGTCATCGACGAGCACTGGGCCGGGCAGAGGCGGGACTGGACGCGCATCCTGACCGGCGACGCGGAGCCGATGCAGCGGCTGCGGCGGCTTTTCGAGGAGACGGCGGCCGGGCAGCTCGCCGGCCAGCAGAGCTGCGGCACCGTGTCGGGCTGCCTGTTCGGGAACCTCACCCTGGAGCTGAGCAACCAGACCGAGGCCATCCGTACGCGCCTGCAGGAGATCTTCGACGCGCAGGTCGAGATGGTCGATTCGGTCATCGCCGAGGCACTCGACCGCGAAGAGGTCACCGTGGCCGACACCCGGGAGGCCGCGCGGTCCGTCGTCGCCCAGCTCGAAGGACAGGTGCTGTTCGCCAAGCTCTACAACAACACCCACCGGCTCGGCCCTCTGTGGTCGAACTGCCTGGCCCTGCTCGGCGCTCGCCCGCCGCGGGAGGCTACGGCCGGTATCTGACCCCGGGCACGAGCGCTTGGCCGGAAGCGTGCTCGGCGGGCATGTGGTGCGGGAAGCCGATGCGGAGAACGGCGGCCGCCAGGGCGGCGGCGAGGACCACGACGGCGGCCACGATCAGGGCCTGGCGGTAGCCGTGGCCGAGCAGGGGAGTGACCACCAGGGGGCCGAGGATCTGGCCGGCCGAGTAGCCGGTCGTCAGCAGGGCGACCGAGCGCGGGAACCGCAGGTGCGCGCCCGCCGCCAGCGCGATGGTGCTGATGCCGAGGAACGTCGCGCCGAACAGGAACGCGGAGATCAGGGCGGCCGTCACTCCGCCGATCAGGGCGGGCAGGGCGATGCCGACCGCCTGGACGACGAGCGCGGCGCACAGCAGGCCGGGGCGGGACCAGCGCCGGCTCAGCCAGGCCCACAGCGCCGAGGACGGTACGGCCGCGAGACCGGCCAGCACCCAGGCGCCGCTGCCGATCCAGCCCGGCGCGCTCGACTCGATCGCGGCGACCAGGAACGTACCGGCGATGATGTAGCCGATGCCCTCCAGCGCGTAGCTGGCGAACAGGGCGGTGAACCAGCGATGTGTGCGCGTACTCGACCGCTGCGTGGTGGCGGCGGCGGAGGCCGGCGCCGCTTCTGGGCGCAGGCTCCACGAAGCCAGGGCCAGGAGCGCGGCGAGTCCGGCCGACGCCCACCAGGCGGCCCGCCAGTCGGCGGCCGAGCGCAGCCCGAGGACGAGCAGGCCGGACAGGGCGATGCCGGCGCCGACCCCGCCGAACGCCCAGCCCGGCAGGTGGGCGGGATGGGTGCGCAGGTGGCTGAGGAGGGAGCTGACCGCCATGACGAAGATCAAGGCGCTCGTCACGCCCGCCACCAGCCGGAGCACGATCCACACGGTCGTGCTCTGCGTGGCGGGCATCCCGGCCAGGGTGGCGACCAGCACGATCAGGGAGCCGCGCAGGACGGTGGGCGAGCGGACCAGGGCGGGCACCAGAATGCCCGCGAGCGCGCCGACGAGGTAGCCGACGTAGTTGGCGGTGGCCAGGTTCGCGGCGGCACCGGCGGACAGCCCAGCCTGGGTCTGCATCAGGGGCAGGATCGGGGTGTAGGCGAACCGGCCGACCCCCACACCGGTCGCGAGCGCGGCGGCGGCCTGGGCCACGTCGACCCACGGCGAGCGCGGCGGGCCGCCCGGTACGGCGGCGAAGCGGCGCGGGATGCGTGCGCTCATGACGAAAATCCTTGCGAGGTGGTGCGTACGGGGCGGCGGGCACCGATCATGCGGCGATCGGCCAGGTCCCACGCCCTATCGTGGGTCTGCCACCCGGGCGGATGCCACGACCGGCTTCCTCGCTGCTGATAGGCGCAGCCTCCCACCGACGTAGCATGATGGTGTGGAGCTGCGCCAACTGCGCTATTTCGTCGCGGTCGCCGAGGAGCTGAACTTCGGCCGGGCCGCCGAACGGCTCCTGATCGCCGGGCCCTCGCTGTCCCAGCAGATCAAGGCGCTCGAACGCGACCTCGGCGTCCGGCTGTTCGATCGCGACCGCCGCTCCGTCACGCTGACCCCGGCCGGAGCCGCCCTGCTCCCGGACACGCGGGCCCTGCTCGAACGCGCCGACGACCTCAAGCGGCGCGCCGGCCGGCTGTCCGGGTCGGTGCCGGTCCGGCTCGGTTACGTCAACTGGCTGCCGGCGGACCTGACCGCCCGCACGGCCGCCGTGGCTCAGTTGCACATCGACGCGTGGGTGGCCCCGTCGCACACGCAGGCCGCCCGGGTCGCCGACGGCAGCCTCGACCTCGCCGTCTGCTGGGTCCGGACCGAGGACCTGGAGCAGCGCGGCCTGCGAGCCCGCCTCATCGGCGCCGACCTGCTCTACGCCGTCGCCGCCGGCGACGACACCGCCGACGTGCCCGCCCACGACACCCTGATCCTCCTCGACGACGACACCATCTCCTGGTCGTCGTGGAACGTCTACGCCGAACACCTGGCCCGTGACACCGGGGCCCAGGAGGTACGCATCTCCGACGGCGGCATCACCGGCCCCGCCTTCTTCGACCATGTCCGCCGCAGCGGGCGGCCGGTCATCAACTGCCCCAAGGGTCAGACCACTCCGTTGCCGCCCGACCTGGTCCGGCGTCCCGTGGTCGCGCCGAAGGTCTACTGGACCTGGTCCCTGGTCTGGCGGCGCGCCGAGGACCGCGCCGCGGTTCTGGACGTCGTCGATGCGCTCTGCGGTGACGTCGGCGACCTCGGCATCCAGGCCCCGGACGCCTGGCTGCCCGACGGTGACCCGTACAAGCCTGACCGGGCCGTACGAGCCTGACCGGCCCGTAACGAGCCTGACCGACTCGTACGAGCCTGGCTGAGAGGCTGCGGCTCTCAGCAGCGAGGAAGCCGGTCATAGCGGTGTGTTGACCCCCACTCGCACGGTCGCCTACGGTCAAATAGTCGACCGGTCGTCTAGTAGCCGGTCGGCTCACCCAGCTCCGAAGAAGGTCATCATGAGCATTCAGAAGGTCGCCGTCATCACCGGCGCGTCACAGGGCATCGGCGCCGGGCTGGTCGAGGCTTACCGCAAGCTCGGCTACGGCGTGGTCGCCACCTCGCGCACCATCGCCGAGTCGCAGGACCCGAACGTCCTGACCGTCCAGGGCGACATCGCCGACCCCGCCACCGCCGAACGCGTCATCGCCGCCGGCCTCGAGCGGTTCGGCCGGATCGACACCCTGGTCAACAACGCGGGCATCTTCGTCGCCAAGCCCTTCACCGACTACTCCCAAGACGACTTCGCCACCGTGGTCGGGGTGAACCTGGCCGGGTTCTTCCGCATCACCCAACTGGCCGTCGAGCGGATGCTCACCCAGGGCGCCGGCCACGTCGTCAACATCACCACCAGCCTGGTGGACAACGCCGACTCCAACGTCCCGTCCGTGATGGCCTCGCTGACCAAGGGCGGCCTGCAGTCCGCCACCAAGTCGCTCGCCATCGAGTACGCCACCCGCGGCGTCCGCGTCAACGCCGTCTCGCCCGGCACCATCAAGACCCCCATGCACCCCGGCGAGCACCACCAGGCCCTCGCCGCGCTGCACCCGATGCGCCGGATGGGCGAGGTCGGCGACATCGTCGACGCGGTGACGTACCTCGAGACGGCCTCGTTCGTCACCGGCGAGATCCTGCACGTCGACGGCGGCATGAGCGCCGGACACTGACCCCGGAGCAGCCGGTTCCGGCTCTTCGCCCCGATCCGGCACGGAAGGAGAACCACGATGACCAGCACGACGGAGGACGAGGCGATCCTGCGCGGCGTCCTCGACCGGTGGAAGGCCGGTGTCGACGGGCACGAACCGCGGCAGGTCGCCGCCGTCTTCACCGAGGACGCGATCTTCCAGGGGCTGCGCCCCTACAGCGTCGGACGCCAGGGCGTGGCCGACTACTACGCCTCCCAGCCTCTCGGGCTGAGGGCCGCGTACCGGATCCTCGAGACCAGGCGGCCCGCCCCCGGCCTGGTCCTCGGCTATCTGAGCGTGGACTTCTCGTTCAGCGACCGTCCGACGCTCACCGTCCGTCTCAGCGTGCTGGTCACGCGGGCGGAGGACGGTTGGTACATCGGGCACTACCAGGTCTCCCGCCTGGACTAGCGCTGTGAGCACACGGTGAGGTGGGTCTCGCCCTTGAAGTCGACGGCCTGGCCGCCCAGGCGCAGGGCCGGGGCCTTCTCGACGACGGTGACGTCGCAACCGTAGTGGGCGAGGGCCGGGCCGGAGATGAGGACGGTGGTGTGCTTCATGCCCGGGAGCGTCGCCGCCGCCGCTGACAGCCGGCCGACCGTCGGCTGACACTCGCGCCGGGAGTCGTCAGGGTGTCGGCGAGCCGGCCGCGGTCAGCGTCGCCAGCGCGTCGTCCCTGCTCATCGAGGCGCCACGGGCGTACGCGGTCGCGAACGTTTCAGCCCCCAGCCTGGCGGTGGCGGTGGCGGCGATCCTGGCGACGTCACGGTCACCGGCCATGGCCATGCCCCGCAGCGCGACGCCGACGCCCAGCAGCAGGGCCGCCCGCTCCGCCGGGCCACCGAGCAGGGTCAGGCCGGCCAGACCCTCGGCCACGGCGGCGAGTTCGGTCGCCATGGGCCAGCGCAGCACGGCGGTCAGGGCCTGCTGGTGCCGGAGCGCGGCCCCGGACGCGTCGTCGTGGGCCTCGGCCAGCCGGCCGAGCGCGGTGAAGATCTGTGACCTGATCCCGTCGGCGGTGAACAGCCCCGTATCGGATGTGGCCAGCGCGGCCTCGAGCAGCCGGGCCGCCTCGGTGAGGTCGCCTTCGTCCCGGGCGATCTCACCGAGGCGCAGATTGACCTGCGTCATCAACTCCGGGCGGCCCAGCCGGCGGGCGAGGTCGCTCGCACGTTCGCAGTCGGCGTACGCGGCGCGGTCGTCGCCCGCCCGCCAGTGCGCGTCGGCCCGCTTGCGCAGCACGTCCACCAGCTCTTCGCGCGCGCCCAGCTCTTCGAGCAGGCCGAGCGCCTCCTCCCACAGGCTCATGGCCCGCGTCCACTCGCCGCGCCAGCTCGCGATCACGCCGAGCGAGTCGAGCGCCTGCGCCTTCCCCCAGCGTTCGCCCAGTGCGCCGAAGCCCGCGAGCACCGATTCGAACCCTCGCTCGGCCTCGGCGACCGAGCCGTTGAGCAGCGCCAGCAACGCGTCGCCGAGCCGTTCGAGCGTCCTGCTCCACGGATCGAAGCCGAGCCCCCAGCGCCGCCCGGCCGTGGGCGCGTCTGGAGGGCCCGCGATCATCCCCCACAGAGCCGGGCCGAACGGGTGGCGCATCGGCAGGTCGAGCGAGTCGACGATCTCCCGGGCCCGCGCCCAGTGCGGGGACCCGGCCTCGGGTACGGCGTGCAGCACGGTCAGCACGTATTCCTCGGCGAGCCCGGCGGGCGGCTCCGGGCCGATGGCGTCGAGCAGGCGTACGGCGTGCGGGATGGCCTGCCCCCGCCGCCCGCTCAGCCACCAGTACATCGCCAGCGCCGCCACCAGCCGCAACGCCGTCGGCCTCGCCCGCTCCACGGCCCAGCGCAGCGCGGCGCGCAGGTTGGCGTCGTCGGCCGACAGGGCGGCCAGCCAGTCGAGCTGCTCGGCCCGGAAGAGATGGCCGTCGGCGTGCCGCGCGAACTCCAGGAACCAGTCGGCGTGAGCCGCCCGCAGCGCCTCCTCCTCGCCGGCCTCGGCCAGCTTCCCCGCACAGAACAGCCGGATGGTCTCGAGCATCTGGTAGCGCTCGCCGTCGGTCTCGACCAGCGACTTGTCCACCAGGCCGGCCAGCGGTTCGGCGGTGTCGTCGCCGCAGACCCGCTCCACCGCCGCCAGGCTCGCGCCCCCGGAGAACACCGAGAACCGCCTGGCCAGCGCCTGCTCCTCGGCGCCGAGCAGCCCCCAGCTCCACTCCACGACGGCGTGCAGCGTCTGGTGGCGGGCGGCGGCGGTGCGGTCGCCGCGCGAGAGCAGCCGGAACCTGCCGTGCTCGGCCAGCCGGTCGGCGATCTCCGCCACGCCGAACGTCCGCACCCGGGCCGCCGCCAGCTCGATCGCCAGCGGCAGGCCGTCGAGCGCCGCGCAGATCCGCAGGACCGCGCCGAGATTGTCCGGACCGAGGGAGAACCCCTGCCGTACGGCCGCAGCCCGGTCGGCGAACAGCCGGACCGCCGGGTAGCCGAGCGGATCGCCGGCCCCGTCGAGCGGCGGGGCCGGCAGCGGCGCGAGCGGGACCAGGTGCTCACCGGTGATGCCCAGCGGCTCTCTGCTGGTGGCCATGATCGTCAGGTCTGGGCAGGCGGCGAGGAGCCGGCGGGCGAGCGTGGCGGCCTCGGCGATCACGTGTTCGCAGTTGTCGAGGATGAGCAGCAGGTCCTGTTCGGCCAGCGCGGCCACGAGGCGCTCGGTGGGATCGGGCAGGCCCGCGCCCGGCGGACGCAGCGCCGACTCCCGTAGCCCGACGGCCCCGAGGACCGCCTGCCCGACCTGTCCCGGTGGCCCTGTCCGGCTGTCGGCATCCACGAATGACAGGTCCACGAAGCACACTGCGGCGGACGGGGCGGCGCGGCGGGCTGCCGCCTCGATGGCCAGGCGGGTCTTGCCGGTGCCGCCGGGGCCGACGATCGTGACCAGGCGGGCGCCGCGCATGGTGCCGATCAGCCGCAGCTCGTCTTCCCGCCCGACGAAGCTGGTGAACTGGGCCGGCAGCCCGGCCCGTGGCACGCGTTCGCGGCGGGGCTCGCCCCGCAGGATCGCCAGGTGCACCGCGGCCAGCTCGGGCGAGGGGTCGGCGCCGAGCTCGTCGGCGAGCAGCCGGCGCATCTCGTCGAACGCCTCCAGCGCCTCCGCCTGCCGCCCGGCCGCGTGCAGCGCCCGCATCAGGAGCCCGCGCGGCCGCTCGCGCAGCGGATGGGCGGCCACCAGCTCCTGCAGCGCGGCCACCGGGCTGCCCTCGGAGAGCGCCAGCTCGGCCTCGATCAGGTCTTCGGTGGCCGACAGTCTGAGCTCCTCCAGCCGGCGGGCCTGCGGCTCCGCGAACGGCGTGCCGGCCACGTCCGCGAGCGCGGGCCCCCGCCACAGATCGAGCCCCTCCCTGAGCGCGGAGACGGCCCCGGCGTGCTGACCGGCCGCGAGCAGCCGCCGCCCGTGACGGGAGAGCCGCTCGAACCGGTGGGCGTCGACGTCTTCGGGTTCGACCGCCAGGCGGTAGCCCGCCCCGTGGAACTCGATCAGCTCGGCGGGCAGGTGCCGTCTGAGCCGGGACACCTGGGCCTGGACGGCGTTGGCCGCGCCAGGGGGCGGGCTGGAGCCGTACTGGCCGTCGATGAGCCGTTCGACGCTCACCAGCCGCCCGGCTTCGAGCAGCAGCATGGCGAGCAGGGCGCGCGGACGAGGACCGCCGACCGCGATGGGCTCGCCGCCGCCGGGGGACCGCACCACGAGCGGGCCGAGTATGCCGAACTGCACGACCCCGATTGTTCCTCAGACCGGCCCGACCCGCTGAATCGGCTCCGGGCGGCCCTGCCCGGGGGTGTGACGTGTTTCTCGGTTTCGAGCCTTTTCCAGCGGAAAGAAGTCAAGCAATTGAGAAGCCACGTGGGCTTCAACCCCTTTTCCTTGGAGAAGCCATGCTTTCGACCGCTGATTCCGTGGGTTTTCCTGGCGCGTCCAAGATCTGCTCTGGCGACCCGTCCAACCTGGCCGGTAACGCACACTTGTGGAGCGAGTTCGGTGAGGACAATCGGGGGACGCATTATCGGTGCGACGTGTGCGGTGTGACGGACGTGAGCTGACGAACAGGTGAATCAGGGCAGGGCGAAGAGGTTCTCGGGGAGAAAAGAGCCGTAATCCTGGAGCATCCGCAGGCGGATGCTGATCCACCGTTACCCTTACCGCTTCCTGCGTGCCTTCCGGGTGGAGAACAGGGTTCCCGCCAGGCCGCTGACGGCGCAGACCAGGATGAGTCCCGCGTACTGCGGCAGCGAGTAGGCGAACCCCGGCTTGCCCGTCATCGCCTGGCCGAGCGCGGTGAGGGAGGCGGCGGCGATCGCCGTGCCGAGCAGGGCGCCCGCACCAGTGACGAGCAGCGACTCCCAGCAGATCGCCCTGGCGAGCTGGGACGGCTTGGTGCCCAGGGAGCGCAGCAGGCGGATCTCCTCCGACCGCTCCGCCATCGACATCGCGCTCGCGTTCAGCACGGAGATCACCGTGTACGCCACCGCCGACCCCACCAGCATCGGAGCCGCCCACGCCGAGGCCCCCGTGCGGGTCACGCCCGCCGCGGCGTCCGAGGTCGCGACGGCGAACAGGAAGGTGCAGGCGAGCGCCACGGTCAGCATCACGGGGGAGGCCGCCGACATCGCCCGGCGCGGCTGGGTGGTCAGCGCGGACCTGGCCAGCAGGCCGGCGCCCGGGTCGAGCCAGGCGACGGGGGCGCCGAGCAGCCCGCCGATTCCACGGATGACGACGGGACCCAGCGCCGAGGCGCCGACGCAGAGGGCCATCGTCGCGCCCAGGCCGGTCGGCACTGCGGCGCTCGGCTTCACCTGCGGCACCAGCCACAGCAGTACGGCGCCGCCGGCCAGGGCCACCAGCCCGGCGACCGCTCTGGGCCACGGCATGAGGCGTTGCTGCGCCGCGCTGTCCCGCAGCACTTCCAGCGGGCCCACGCGGACCGCCTTGCGTGCGGCCGTCCGCGCGGCGAGCCGCGTCACCACCACCCCCACCACCAGGGCCAGGATGAACGGCACCGGCGTGATCTCGATGGGCACGTCCGCGGGCGCCAGCCCGACCAGGCGCATGAAGGTCGCCATGACCTGCGCGTACGGCAGGGCCAGCGCGCACCCGGCCACGCTGGCCGGCACGGACACCACCAGCGCCTCCGCCATGATCAACCGGCGTACCTGCCGCGGGGTCATGCCGACCGAGCGCAACAGGCCCCACGTACGCCGCTGGCGCAGCACGTTCAGACTCAGCATCCCGGCGACCACGAACACCGACACGAACCCGGACACCGTGGCGGACAGGATCAGCAGGCCCATGATGTCGCTCAGCTCGTCGCGCGACGCGGCACCGGCCACCAGCAGGCCGTTGCCGCTCACCAGCATCGCCGCGACGAGCACCGCGACGAACGAGGCGGCGAACCCTGCCCAGGAGGTACGCACGTTGTTCCACGCGAGGACGAGCATCATGCGCGGCCGCCCAGGCGCAGGCCGATCTGCTCGGCCGAGGGGCGCTGGACCAGGTCCACGATGCGGCCGTCGGTGAGGAAGAGCACGGCGTCGGCCCGCGCCGCCGCCTCGGGGTCGTGCGTGACCATCACCACCGTCTGGCCGAACTCGTCCACCGCCTCCCGCAGCAGCTCCAGCACCTCGTGCCCGGTGGCGCGGTCCAGCGCGCCCGTGGGCTCGTCGGCGAACAGCACCTCCGGCCGGCTGAGCAGGGCACGGGCGATGGCCACCCGCTGCTGCTGGCCGCCGGACAGTTGCGCCGGACGGTGTCCCTCCCGGTCGCCCAGGCCGACGCGGCGCAGCAACTCGCGTACGCGGGCCGGGTCGGGGCGTCGTCGGGCCAGCCGGCTGGGCAGGACGACGTTCTGCCAGGCCGTCAGGGACGGCACCAGATTGAACGTCTGGAAGATCACACCGATCCGGTCACGGCGGAGCACGGCCAGGTCCTTCTCCGGGAGCCGGGTGATGTCCTGGCCGGCGACGCGTACCGCGCCCGACTGGGGCCGGTCCAGCCCTGACGCGCACTGCAGCAGCGTGCTCTTCCCGGACCCCGACGGTCCCATGACGGCGGTGAAACTGCCCATGGGGAACGCGGCGCTCACCTGGTGGAGCGCGGCGACTTTCGCGTCGCCGTCGCCATAGGTTCTGGTCACTCCGTCGAGGAGGACCGCTGGATCGATCATGATCATGAGTGTGCCGGGCGGGGGGTGACCGGGGGCATCCGGCATGTCCCCGGCCGAACCCCGAGATGGTGCCGTCCGAAATCGGCCGGTATCCAGGGTTCGGTCGCTGCTTGGCTGGTCGACCATGTCACCTTTGAACGGCTGGCCGGCGGTCGCCTCGCTCACACTGGGCATCTTCGCCATCGTCACCAGCGAGATCCTGCCCATCGGCCTGCTGACCACCATCGGGGCCGAATTCGGCATCTCCGACGGCACCGCGGGGCTGACCATGACCCTGCCCGGAATCGTCGCCGCCGTCGCCGCGCCGGCCCTCACGGTGGCCACCGCCCGCCTGGACCGGCGGGTGATGCTCTGCCTGCTCATGGGGGTGCTCGCCGTCGCCGACGTGCTGGCGGCCGTGGCGGGCTCCTATTGGGTCATGCTGGTCTCCCGCGTGCTCGTCGGGCTGACCATCGGGGGGTTCTGGTCGATCGGCGCCGGACTGGCCGGGCGGCTGGTGCCGTCGTCCGCCGTCGCGACCGCCACCGCCGTGATCTTCTCCGCGGTGCCTCTGGGGTCCGTGCTGGGGGTGCCGGTGGGGACCTTCATCGGGCAGGTGGCGGGGTGGCGTACCGCGTTCCTGGTGCTGGCGGGGCTGGCCGTGGTGGTGCTGGCCGCGCTGGTGACGGTGGTGCCGCCGTTGCCGGCTCGGCAGGTGACCGGGCTTCGGGTGCTGGTGGGGCTGCTGGGGGAGCGGGGGGTCAGGGTCGCGCTGCTGGCCACGTTCCTCGTCGTCCTCGCCCATTTCGGGACTTATACCTATGTCACGCCTTTTCTCCGGGACGTCACCCGGTTGGAGCCGGGCGTGGTCAGCGCCGTGCTGCTGGCGTACGGGGTGGCGGGGATCGTGGGGAACTTCCTGGCGGGCCGGGCCATCGCGAACGGGCTGCGGGGCGCGTTCGTGGCCGGGGGAGCGCTGATCGCCGTCACCACGCTGCTGCTGCCCTTCGCCGGTACGAGCGTCGTCGGGGCCGTGGGGCTGCTCGTGCTCTGGGGGGTGGCCTACGGGGCCGTGCCCGTGTGCTCGCAGGCATGGTTCGTCCGCTCCGCGCCGTACGCGCCGGAAGGGGCCACCGTCGTCTTCACCTCCTCGTTCCAGGCGACCTTCGCCCTCGGCGCCCTGCTCGGAGGGACCGTGGTCGACGCTCTGTCGGTGTCCGCCGCGATGATCTGCGGCGGGCTGACGGCGCTGCTCATGGCGGTGTCCCTGTGGGCGCTCACGATCCCGGGCGTACGAACGAGTTCGCCGGCCGCCCCTGAAGCCCGCTGACCGCCCCGGCCCTCATGCTGGACAATGGGCGATATGGCGGAATTGGGGGAGTTTCTGCGGTCGAGGCGGGCGCTGTTGCGGCCCGAGGAGACCGGGCTGCCCGTGTACGGGGGGCGGCGGCGCGTACCCGGGTTGCGTCGTGAGGAGCTGGCTCAGCTCGCCGGGGTGAGCGCCGGTTACTACACGCGCCTGGAGCAGGGGCAGAGCCCGAACGCCTCGGACGCCGTTCTCGACGCCGTGGCCCGGGTGCTGCGGCTGGACGAGGCCGAGCGGGCGCACCTGTACACGCTGGCCCGGCCCAAGCCGCAGGCCCGCGGGCGGGTGGCCAGGCCGGAGCGGGTACGGCCGGGGGTGCGGCTCATGATCGAGTCGTTCGGTGACGTACCGGCCCTGGTCATGGGCCGTTTCACGGACGTGCTCGCCTGGAACCCGATGGCCCACGCCCTCCTGGCCGGGCACCTGGACTTCGACGCGCCCGCCCGGCCCGCCGGCCGCCCGAACATCGCCCGCATGCTCTTCCGCGACCCGCACACCCGCGCCCTGTACGCCGACTGGCCCGGCAAGGCCCGCTCCACGGTGGCCGACCTGCGGCTGATCGCCGGCCGGTATCCGGACGCGCCGGAGCTGGGCCGGCTGGTCGGCGAGCTGAGCGTGGCCAGTACGGAGTTCGCGAAGCTGTGGTCCGCGCACGCGGTGGCCGACTGCGAGACCGACGCGCGTACGCTGCGGCATCCGGTGGTCGGCACCTTGTCGGTGATGGCCGAGTTCATGGGGCTGCCGAAGGACGACGGGCAGCGCGTGGCCGTCTTCAACGCCGAGCCCGGCTCGTCGTCGGAGGCCGCCCTGCGCCTGCTCGCCACGCTGACCGCCGTCGCGTGACGACAGGGCCGGGGTGCCCACATTCTCCGGGTGCGCGGCCGGTGGCCACGGCTCCCGCCTCGTCCACTCCAGCACGTGCGCTCCGATCGGGGGTGAGGGGCTACCTTGCCGCGCCTGTGAGCCGTCGGCGACCCTCGCGCCGCCGTTCGACGTCGCGCGCAGGTCAGCCTTCCCTCCGCTGACCGAGGGGTACGTCGCTCACCACCGCGATCAGCTCGATCGGGAACTCCCGGTCGGCCTGGCCGACGGTGAGCGCCACCCATCGCCCCGCCTCCGGCCGCCGCCACACCAGCATCGACCCCGCGACCATGCACAGCGTGGTGATCGGTTCCGGCGTCTCGGCCTCCAGGTAGGGAGCCAGGTCGATCTTCTCGGGCGGGCCCCAGCGCGTCGTCAGGGCCGCGGCCAGCTCCTGGAGGGCGGCCTCCATCTCCTCGTCGGCCGCTTCGACGGCGTCCAGACCGGCGTCCCAGAAGTCCTGGCCGGCCCGCAGGACGACCAGGTGGTGACCCTCCGCCGGGAACGGCGCGGCCACCAAAGCGTCGAGATGATCCACCGTGCTCACGCCTACGGAGACTAGCCTGCGCTACTCGAGCTCAGCCGCCGCCGACCCGATCCCGATCGCGTGACGCGTCCCGGTGCGTTCCCAGCGCACCTCACCGTCCTGCCACCGATCGGTGGGACGCAGGCCGGCCGCGGCGGCGACGGCGGCCGAGGCCGCGTGGTCCGGGTGGATGTGGGCCACGACCGTGTCGATCTCCCGCTTCATGAGCCAGTCGACCAGGGTCTTGGCGGACGCGGAGGCCAGGCCGCGGCCCTGCCACGGCGTGCCGATCACCCAGCCCACCTCGGCGGTGCGGCCGTCGATCGTCGCCTGTACGTATCCGACCAGGCACTCCTCCTCGCGCAGCCACACCACCCAGTTACGCCAGCCGGGCGGCCCGGCGACCAGCCGCTCGTAACGGGCGCGCAGCTCCAGCCGGGTGAGCGGGGCGCCCCCCGTGTACGTGTGCAGCCCGGGATCCGACAGCACCGCGGCCATCTCGTCGGCGTGCTCCGCGCGCAGGGGGTGCAGGACGAGGCGCGGGGTCTCGATGGTGTCCACCTTGGCCACCTTATTCATACCGGTGCCGTGCCTGTTTCCCGCGAAAAAGTGGACCGGTCCGGCGGGAGCCCCAGCATGGCCGGATACGGACTCCCGCCTCTCGGCCCGGCGCTCGGCGGTGAGTGCCGACAGGCTCAGGCCCGCTCGTCCGCATCGGCGCGTCGCCGCTGGTCACCGGGGTTGTAGCGGCTTCGGGCGGGACCGGCGCGCGGAACGGGACAGCGGCAGGGTGTGGCGCGGTCGGAAGGTGTTGGGGCCGCGCGGTGACAACGAAGCTCCTTGGCTCCCGCAGGGACGACGCGGACAGTTGGAGGACAACCGCACATTGGAGATCTTCTATGGAACCTCTGCAAATTCCGGTTCCGGGGGAACGGACGTCGGAGACGATCCGCCGGTTCAGGGACGGCAACGGGCCGGTCATTCCCATCGAGCTCCCGGGCAAGGTCCACGCCTGGGCGGTGACGTCGTACGAGACGGTGGACGCGGTCCTCGCCAACGACGGCATCCTGTACAGCAAGAACGCGCGGAACTTCACCGCCCTGAACGACGGCAGGATCCCCCCGGACTGGCCCATCCGGCAGCTCATCGAGGGCGACCACCTGCTGACCCAGGACGGTGCGGACCACCGGCGGCTGCGCAGCCTCGTCAACCGCGCCTTCACCCCGGCACGCGTGCAGGCCCTCGCCCCGCGCATCCAGGAGATGACCGACGAACTGCTCGACCGGCTGGCGGACGAGGGCGACGTGGTGGACCTCGTCTGGCGCTTCAGCGAGCCGCTGCCCGTCGCCGTCATCTGCGAGCTGTTCGGCGTGCCCGAGGGCGAGCGGCACATACTGCGCCGATGCACCAACGTGCTGCTGTCGCACACCGCAACCCCGGAGGAGGCCGCGGCGGCCGGAGGCGAACTGCTCGGCTACCTGGCCACGTTCATCCAGCACAAACGGGGCGACCCCGGTGACGACCTGACCACCGCTCTCATCCGGGCCCAGGAGGACGACGGCGACCGGCTGTCCGACAACGAGATGCTGTGGATCCTGTGGCTGGTGCTCATCGCCGGTCACGAGACGACCGTGCACCTGATCGCGAACACGATCATCGCCCTGTGCGTCGACCGCGAACAGCTCGCCGTGGCGCGGGCGGACGACTCCTGGGCACAGGTGGTCGAGGAGGCATTACGCAGCCGCAACTCGGTCATCAACGTGATGTTCCGCTACCCGCTGCAGGACGTCGTCGTCGCGGGCGAGACGATCCACGCCGGTGACCCGATCATGGTCTCGGTCGGCGGCTCGGGCACGGATCCCACCCACTTCGGCGCGGCGGCCGACCGGTTCGACGTCGCCCGCGAGCCGGAGCCCCACCTCGGGTTCGGCCGCGGCCCGCACTTCTGCCTGGGCGCGCCGCTGGCCAGGCTCGAATCCCGGATCGCGCTGTCCTCGCTGTTCGCCCGCTACCCGGAACTGCGGCTGGCGGTACGGGAGGACGAGATCGTCTACACCTCCTCGCTGATCACCGAAGGGCCGGTGGAACTGCCCGTCGTTCTGGGGCCGCCGAGCTGACCGATCGTCTCCAGCAGCCTGGCGACCAGGGGGTTCCCGTCACCTTGCCGCCAGGCGACGGCCACGCTCGTCCGGACGTCCGAATCGATCGCACGGAAGGCCACGCCCTTGAGCCGCATCCGGCGGATGCCCGCGGGCGCCAGCGAGACCCCCAGCCCGGCCTCGACCAGCGCGCACACGGTCTGCCACTCCACCGCGTGCTGCGTCACCTCGGGCACGAAACCCGCGGCCCGGCAGATCGCCGTGATCCGATCGTGCAGCCGCGGGCCGTGGGCGCGCGGCAGCAGCACGAACGGCGAGCCGGCCAGCCCGGCGACGTCGACCGTGCGCCGGGCCGCCAGGGGGTGAGCCGCCGGCAACACCGCCACGAACGGCTCGGTCAGCACGGTCGCGAACGCCAGCCCCGGCTCGTCCTCCGGCGGCTCCCGCAGCAGGCCGGCGTCGATGCGCTTGTCGTGCAGGGCCGCGAGCTGCGGCGCCGTGGTCATCTCGTGGATCTCGACCCGCACACCGGGAAACCGCTCCCGGTACGCGTTCAGCAGGCCGGGCAGCACCGTCAGCGCGAGCGAGGCCGCGAACCCGAGCCGCAGCCCACCGGCCCGGCCGCTGCCCACGGCCCGCGCCGCCGCCAGCCCGTCCGCCAGCTCGGCCAGCGCGCGGTGGGCGGCGGGCAGCAGCTCCTTGCCCGCCGGGGTGAGCGCGATCCGGCCCGGCGCGCGGGTGAACAGCGCGTGCCCGACCTTGCCCTCCAGACGGCGGATCTGCTGGCTGAGCGGCGGCTGCGCGATGCCCAGGCGATCGGCGGCATGGCCGAAGTGCAGCTCCTCGGCGAGCACGACGAACGCGTGCAGTTGCGGGAGGGGTAGTTCGGGGCGATCCATACCTCCAGAGATATCAGTCCATGGTCGTGCGTGTATTAGACGTATGGGTGCCCGGCCGCATACCGTTCGGCGGGTGAGAGAGCGACGCGCGATCCTCAGCGGTTCCACGTTCGAGGAGCGGATCGGATACGCCAGGGCCGTGGTGGACGGCGACTGGGTGCACGTCTCGGGGACGACGGGTTTCGACTATTCGACGATGACGATCTCCGACGACGTGGTGGAACAGGCCGGGCAGTGCCTGCGCAACATCGGTTCCGCGCTGGCCGAGGCGGGGTGCGGCTTCGCCGACGTCGTACGCGTGCGCTACCTCCTGCCCGACCGCGCCGACTTCGAGCCCTGCTGGCCCGTCCTGCGAGAATGCTTCGGCCAGGTGCGGCCGGCGGCGACGATGCTGGTCTGCGGGCTCTCCGACCCGCGGATGAAGATCGAGATCGAGGTCTACGCACGGCGTCCTGATCCGATCGAGGAAGGGTGACGTGGTGACGGCGGCCCGCCGGGAGGTCGCCGAGGAGACCGGGATGCCGCTCACCGAGCCGGACATGGTGAGCGGCATGGAGAAGTCGTGTTTCGCCGTCGCGCGGCTCGGGCTGGAGGATGGGGTGTGTCACTCGCGGCGCGTGCGTTCGGCGTCGTAGGCGGCGACCGCGCTCCTGCTCACCCGGCGGCGCCTTCACACACAGCGCGAGCCGCCCGTCGCCATGATGATCCAGGAACAGCCAGGCGAGGCGCTTGCGGCCCAGCAGGTAGGACAGGTGCCCGTGGGAATCCTCGGACACCACGCCGGGCAGCCCGGCGATCAGCTCCAGCAGGCGATCGTGCACCCGCTCGACGTCCGCCTCGGTCCACCGCGTCATGGCATCAGCCTGCCGGTCCGCACCGACAAACCGCCGCACCTCCACCGGTCTCCCCCCGGGCCGAACCCCGGGGGAGCGCTGGACGGCGGCGGCCCGGCATCGTCCTGCCGGGAGAACTCGCTCCGCACGTGGTCCGCGGTCAGTCACCGAGCAGTTCGTTGAGCAGGCCGGGCACCCCGATGGCGTCCATGAACGAGGTGGTCGACGCGGAGTCCGACGGAGTCCGGCTCGCGCAGGCGACGGCCGGGCCGCCGATCAGCGAGTTGAGAAGCTGCTGTACGCCGAGCGCCTGGAGCAGCGACTCCTGGCTCGCCACCGGGCTCGCGGCGGTGGACCACTGTGCCGTGGTCGTCGTGCAGTCGGCCGGGGCGATGGTGACGAGCGCGTCGAGCAGTTGCGTGACCGAGAAGGACGACGCCGTCGCGGCCGGGGCCGGGGTGCCGTTGGCGCACGCGACCAGCCGGCCGGCGAGCTCGTTGGACATGGCGTCCGCAGGCGAGAAGACGAAGCCGGAGTTCGCGGGGCGCTGGGCGGCGTACGGTGACATCTCCTCCGGCATGGCCGGCATCTCCAGAGGCGGGGAGAAGAACCCGCGCAACGACGTGCCCGCGACGATCGACTGGAGCAGCCCTCTGACGTCATCGGCCGCGACGGTCGTCGTCAGCCTGGTGCCATTGGGCTGGACGACTCCCGACACCGTGTTGCCATTGCCCAGGATGAGTCCGGTCAGCCGCGAGGGCGCTGTGACGTTGACGCTAATAGTGTCATGGTTGCCGCATTGTACGGTTTCGATGGCGCTTTCGACGGCTGCCCGAGCGGGCACCGCGTTCGCTGTCAGGACGGCGGAGGTCGCGGCGAATACGGCAACGGCCTGCTTGTACATGGCACTCCCTAAGAGGCGATGATCAGCTTTTCGCTGCGATCAGTACCCTTAGTAGTGGTTCAATTACTTCATAGTTGGATCTAGCCCTCTTTACGCGTTGCGACCGACGGCAAATGGCCCTATCGTCACGCCTCGTGAAACCCCTCAAGATCGCAGCGCTGCTGTGCGCATTTATTGTGCCTTTAACCGGTATGTCCGCCGCAGGGGCGGCGACCTACCCCGTACTTGCCTCCGAACTCATCGCCAACCCGCTCTACGAGTCGGGCCGGCTCGCCCAGACGGCCTGCGACGAGAAGCCGATCAAGCGCAACAACCGCAAGCTGGCCCGTGCCTACTTCGACGGGGTCATCGCCTGCCTGGAGAGCACCTGGGAGAAGCACCTCACCGACGCCGGCCTGTCGTACACGAAGCTGAGAGTCCGGCACGTGGCCAAGATCCCGAAGAAGTACTGCGGCTACACGTCGTCCAAGGGCGACTCGGAGGCCCTGTACTGCGAAGGGAACCGTACGGTCCTTGTCGAGTTGGGCAAGGACTGGCTGAACGATGTGTCCGATCTCTGGCTGTTCCATCAGGCTTCTTTCACTTACGCCGAGCACGTGCAGAATCTCGCGGGCATATCGGCCGCCTATGAGGAGCTCCCGTATGACAAAAGGGCGGAGCTCCTCGAGCAGAGCCGTCGCCTCAGTCTGCAGACAGACTGTCTGAGCACCGTTTTCCTGCAGAGCGTCTGGCCGTTGAAGGGGCGCACCACCAAAGACTGGAATTACCTCCTGTCGCTGCAGGAGGGTGACCTCCGTGGGGAGGAGCGCTGGTGGGGGAAGAGTTCCTCCGTCCGCTACTGGATGAAGCAGGGCTTCGCCACCAGCGACCCCGCCTCGTGCAACACCTGGACGGCCTCGTCCTCCAAGGTCGCCTAGGAAAGTGCCGCGGTGGCCGTGTCCCGACCGCCGCGGGCTCCCTGGGCGCCTATCCGGCTGCGGTCGGGCAAGTGACTCCCCTATATTGAAGCGCTGTTACATCTAGGAGAGGAGTCCACCTTGCGTCCCCCGATCGAGCCCTATGAGCACGGCATGCTCGACACCGGCGACGGCGACCTCGTCTACTACGAGGTCTGCGGCAACCCGGAGGGCAAGCCCGCGCTCTACGTCCACGGAGGCCCCGGATCGGGCTGCTCGATCAACGCGCGCCGCACGTTCGACGCGGAACGCTATCGGAGCGTTCTCTTCGACCAGCGCAACTGCGGCCGCAGCCGCCCGCACGCCAGCGACCCGGCGACCGACCTGACCAACAACACGACCCAGAACCTGATCGCCGACATGGAGCGGTTGCGCGAGCATCTCGGCATCGACAAGTGGCTGCTGTACGGCGGGTCGTGGGGCTCGACGCTGATGCTGGCCTACGCCGAGGCCCATCCGGAGCGGGTCTCGGAGATGGTCATCGTGGCGGTCACGACGACACGCCGCTCCGAGATCGACTGGCTCTACCGGGGTGTCGGGCGGTTCTTCCCCGAGGCGTGGGAGCGGTTCAGGGACGGCGTGCCCGCGGCCGAGCGCGACGGCGACCTGCTGGCAGCGTACGCGCGGCTGCTGTCCGACCCCGACCAGAAGGTCCGCGAGAAGGCCGCCACCGACTGGACGACCTGGGAGGACGCGGTGATCTCGCTGGAGTCCAACGGCAAGCCGAACGCCTACAGCGACCGTCCGGCCGACGCCGTGATGGCGATGACCCGGATCTGCTCCCACTACTTCTCCAACGGCGCCTGGCTGGAGGAGGGGGTGCTGCTGCGCGAGGCCGGGAGGCTGGCCGGGATCCCCGGCGTGCTGATCCACGGCCGCCAGGACATGGGCGGCCCGCTCATCACCGCCTGGGAGCTCGCCAAGGCCTGGCCCGACGCCCGGCTCGTCGTCATCGACGACTCCGGGCACACCGGCAGCGAGGCGATGCGCAAGGCGATCTTCGCGGCGCTCGACGAGTTCGCCGCCACGTGAGAGCGAACCCGCGGCTCAGGGGACAGGACGGTGCCCCGGTGACCATCGCCTCACCGTAGTCGAGGGCGAACGGCGAGCCGCGGGTTCGCGTGGCCGGCTGGCGTACAGGGCGCGGCGAGGCGCCGTTCTACCGGCATCGTCACGTCTTGTCCGCTTGCTGACCTGCCACAACCGTACTTTCGCCGGCCATTCGGCCACCACCTATTTAACGTTTGCGGCCGGTACGTGGCCGCGAGGGCCCCTCCGGGGGCAGCACCTCGACCGAGGTCTTGCGGATGTGGTCGTAGACCAGCGACGTGCGGACGTCGGCGATGTTGCGGTGCCGCGAGACGTGGTCGAGCACGAAGTCGCGCAGGTGGCCCGCGTCCCGCACGCCCACCTGGATGATGAAGTCGTCGCCGCCCGACACGACGAACACGGCCAGGGTCTCCGGAAGGGCCGCGACGTAGTCGCGGAACCCCTCGACGGCCTCGCGGATCTTGGGGTGCAGGCGTACGTTGATCAGCGCCTGCACCGGCCGGCCGATCGCGTCGAGGTTGACCTCGGCGTGGAAGCCCTCGATGACACCGCGCTCCCGCAGCGAGCGCACGCGCTCCAGGCAGGTCGAGGGCGCGATGCCGAGGTGCTCGGCCAGCTCCCGGTTGGTCTGGCGGCCGTCGCGCTGCAACTCCGTGAGGATCGCCGTATCAAGTTCGTCCACGTACGCATCCTGGCACGGATTTCCGAACTTCCTTCGGAATCGATGCCTTCGGATTGGTGATATGACGGGGGAAATGTGAGCCTGCTGGGTGAACTTCGGAGAAGGGATCCCGAGATGAGCATGCTCGACGAGCTCGACCGCCGCAGCGACCTGCCGACCAAGAAGATCGCGGTCAAATGGGTGATCGTCATCGACCGCGACCTGCCGCCCGGCCTGCAGGCCAACGCCGCCGCCTGCCTGGCCGCCTCCATCGGGGTGGCGGTGCCGGCGATCGTGGGGCCGGGCGGCGCCGACGCCTCCGGGCTGACGCACGCCGGGCTGCCCTGGACGGGCTGCACGGTGCTGGGCGCTCCCGCCGCGATCATCAAGCGGATCAGGACCGACGCGGCCGCTGAGCCGGGGCTGGTCGTCAGCGACATGGCCGACATTGCCCAGCGCATCAACGTCTACGACGACTACCTGGCCGAGCTCGGCCGTACCGAGGAGCCGTCCTATTACGCGGTCAGCCTGTTCGGCCCGCGCGCGCTGGTCGAGGGGCTCACGGGGCGGTTGCCGCTGCTGCGATAGATGTGCGACAGATGTACGAAGATCGAGGGTTTGCGGAACATGCGTAACACCGGCCCCTTGAGGCCCTAACATCCCGGCATGGAACGTCCGGAGATCGTGCCCGCGCTGGCCCGGTCCATCGAGGAAGAAGAGGGCCGGGCCGCCGGGGCGAATGCGATCCGCGTGGTCACAACGGCCTGCCGGCAGGCCTGACCAGGTCGTGTGATCTTGGCGAGGGTTTCCAGGGTTCGTTTGTCGGTCGAGGCCGCTAACGTTCCGCGCATCGCAGCGGCGGGAGCCGTGGAGTTCTGCACATCCTTGACCATGAAAGGCAGGCGCTGTGGGTTGGCTGGCGGCGGGCGACGGTTATGAGGTCGCCCTCATAGAAGGCCGGGTGGCGGCGCGGCCGACCTCCGGGCGTGCGGCGGGGCGGCAGCTCAAATCGCTGCCCAAGACGTTGCGCGAGCACCCCGAGGTCGACCGGTTGCGCCGGCTGGCGGAGTGGCTCGACCGGCACGCCGCGACGTGCGTCGCACAGGTGGACACCTGGATGGTGTCGTCACTGCCCGTCCCCACCGGGCTGCTGGCCCGGGTGTGGCCGGACGAGGCGTGGCAGACGGCGCTGCGCGACCTGGCCGTGGTCGGCGACGACCCCGACGAGGTCGGGTTCCTGCGCGACGCCACCGAGCCGGGCGAGTTGCGGCTGGTCAACCTCGACGGCGAGACCGTGCGGCTGTCGCCGGAGACGGTGACGCTGCCGCACCCCGTGCTGCTGCCCGACCTCGACGACCTGCGCGAGTTCGCCGCGGAGCTGGGCGTGACGCAGAAGGTCGAGCAGATCCACCGGGCCATCTGGCGCAAGCCCGCCGAGCTGGCGGAGAAGGCCACGTCGGTGTCGGAGTTCTCCGGCGGCAGGTTCGCCTCCCGGTTCGGGCTGGCGGCCAGGGCCACGCAGCTCGGCTACCGGGTGTCCGGAGGCTATGCCACGTGCCGGGTGCGTGACGCGGGGCGGATCGTCGAGGCGTCGGTGTGGATCGGCGAGCCCTACTGGGACAGCGAGGTGGAGACCGGCGGTCTCACCTGGCACGACCACGACGGCAGGTCGCTGTGGCTGCGGGAGGTCGGACCGGTCGCATGGTCCGAGGGGATGCGGATGGCCGCGGCACTGTACGCCGGCCGGCAGGTCGAGGAGGGGCAGTGAGCGAGAACCTGGTTGAGGAGCTGCTGAAGGCCGGAGGCGTGCTGCCGCCGGGCACCGAGGGCGTGAGCGACCGCGCGGTGCCGCTGGTGGCGCGCTCCTACCGCCACCCCGGGCTGGACGACCGGGTCGTCGTCCGGCTGACCGCCGAAGAGCTGCTCGCGGCCGAAGACCTGGCCGCCGGCTTCCTCGGGCTGCTGCCGGAAGGAGAGCCGGCCGCGGTCGGGTTCGGGCAGCGGCGCTCGCTCGGCTTCCCCGAGTGGATCCTGGTGCACCACCCCGAGGACGGGCATCAGGCGCTGGCCCTCGTGCCCGAGCTCGAACGCGCCGCCCGGCAGGCCAAGTCCAAGCCCAAGGCGGCGCTCGACGCCTACCACGCGCTCGCCGCGCGGCTCGCCGCGTCCCTGCCGCACTTCCTGCCCACGTTCTACGAGCAGGCCGGCCGGGTGTTCACCGGCGTCGAGAACGCCACCTACGCCGGGCAGATGTTCTCCCACGCCCGCAAGGCCGAGGCGCGGCACGGGCTCGAGATCGACGAGGAACGGCTCGACTCCGTGTTCCTGGAGTTCGCGCTGGCGGGAGCGCTGCCGGTCAAGGTGCTGTCCGGCTACGCCAAGGAGCTGGCCGCCCGCCTGCCCGCCGGCGAGGCGCTCGACCGGTTCACCCGGCTGTGCCTGCGGCGCACGGCCGGAGGGTTGCCGCCGTCGGCCCAGATGGCCCAAGACCTGCGCAAGCTCGCGCGTGCCGCGGGCCAGGACGCCGACGCCGCCGAGCAGGTCTACCTCACCGAGCTGCTCGCCCTGCCCGCCACCCTGCGTGCCGCCACCGGCTGGTGGAAGGCCCACAAGGGCGCTCTCGCGGCGCTCGGCAAGAACGACCCCTCCGTACGCGTCACGCTCCTCGACGTCATCCCGGAGGCCAGAGACCACGAGATGCCCGGCATCTGGCTGGAGATCATCGAGTCGTCCGGCGCCGCCGACGACCTGGTCACCGGGGCGGTCCAGCCGCGCGACGGCGCGACCGGCTGGCTGACGCGCTTCCTCGCCGCACGCAACAGCGCCTGGGGATCCGCGCCCCACCTGCCCTCGCTGCACGCGCTGATCGAGCGGCTGGCCCCGCACCTGCGGGCGGGCGCCGCGCTGACGGCGCCGCAGGAGGTCGACCTGCTCGACCAACTGCTCGCCCTCGGCATTCCGGTGGCCCTCCCCGAAGGTCACGTCTCGTTGTGGCTGGCGCACTGGGCGGGCGCCGAGGAGCGGCGCGACCTGGTCGCCCTGGAGGCCGACGGCCGCTTCCTCGCCGCGTTCCTCAGCTCCGCCGAGAGCTTCAGCGACAACGACCGCGACCGGCGGGCCATCCGGCTGCTGGCCGAATCTCCCGGCGGACGGCCGATGCTGGCCGAATGGGTACGCCAGGTGGCCCGGCGGTCGTCGGCCGCCGGGCTCCCCGACCTGCCCGACGCCATGCGGAAGCTCGCCTGGCTGCCCGGCGAGGCGCTCGTGCTGGCCGAGGCCGAGGTGCGCGAGGCCGCCGAGGCGGACGTCGCACAGGTGCTCGCCCGCACGCTGCGCGCCGGGCTGATCGACGAGCTGAGCTGGCCGGCCTGGGAGGACGCGGCGGCTAACCTCGTCCCCGCGAAGGACGTCGACGACCTGGTCGTCGCCGACGCCTGGCCGCATCTGATCGTCTCCGGGTCCGCCCAGGTGCGCGTGCTCGGCCCCGAGGGCACCGCGCTCACCCACGACCTGCGGGTTCCCTCCCGAGACACGTGGGGCGAGGCCGGCTTCCACTACGTGGACGGCGAGCTGCTGGTCTACTGGCAGTCGGTCGAGCTCGACCGCGGGCTGCGCGGCTACTGGCACACCACCGCCGACCGGTTCCATCCGCTGGAGGGCGAGGCCAACACCAGAGGCACGAAGCTCGACTGGTACCGCGGCAGCGACTCCGTCACGCTCGCGCTGCCCGGCGGCGGGCGTACGACCGGCCACGGCGTGCTGCACCGCGGCGACACGGCGGTCCCCGACGAGCGGACGACGATCACCGACGGCACCTCCTACTGGGTGTGGTCGTGGGACGGCTCCGACCACAAGAGCACCGGCTGGTACGAGTTCGACCCCGCGAGCGGGCGGCAGGGCCGCAAGGCGATGCCCCCCTTCTTCGCCGACGCGCTGAGCACGGCGCCCGACGGCAGCAAATTCCTCAGCGGCTGGTTGCTGCCCGCCCCCTCCGACGCGCCCACGCCCATCGGCATCCCGGCGAACGGCCTGCTGGGCTGGCGGGTGATACGGCTGCCCGACGGCTCCAGGCGGGGCGAGGACCTCTCGGGGCTCACGGTAACCGTGCCCTCCGGCTCCGAGTCCCCGGTGCGGCCGCTGCTGTTTCCCGGCGCCGAGCGGGCCTGCGCCATCGTGCAGGGGAGCTACCGGCTGCTCATCCTCGACGCCGACGGCGTGGTCACCTCCACGGTCAAGACGGACGCGACGCCCGGCACGTTCGGCAAGGGCACGCTGATGCTGCCGCCGGTGCGTTACTGGAACTACCTTGAGCCCCGCGACATCGAGGGGTCCGCGGTGCTGCGCCGGATCGACGGCGACACCACGGCCGCGCTGATCAAGGCGGCCGAGGCGGCCGACGAGAAGGACCTGCCCGCGCAGATCCGCGCGCTGCTGCCGGGGGTGGGCCACGACGGGCTGGTGACGGGCATCGCCGGGGTCGCGCGCTTCGCCGCCCAGCAGCAGAGCTCGCTGCGTACGATCACCACCCGGCTCACCGAGACGCTGGCCGGCGACCATCGGCCGAAGGAGCCCGCCGGGCCCGCCGACGCGGCGGTCGACGCGGCGTTCAACGGGCTGGGCCGCCACACCAACTACGGCTGGCACGTCGAGGACCACGACGCCGTCTTCCGCCAGATCCGGGCGATCGGTGAGGCGCTGTCGAACCCGGACGAGCCGCCCGCCGGGCCTGGTCGGCTCCACCTGGACCTGCCCGGGCTGGGCGGGGCGTCGCTGCGCTGGGACCCGGCGCTGGACCAGCCCGAGGCGCTCGCCCTGCGCGCCGCCACCGCGATCACCGGCGAGCAGGACCGCGCCACGCTGTCCACGCTGCTCGGCGCGCTGCACGAGCGCGGCCTGCCCCTCTCGGCAGAGCCGGAGCGGTGGCGCCGGATGACGCTGCACCTCGACCGTCAGCACATGGTCACCCCCGACGGAAGCTGGCGGAGCGGCACCTGGCTCGGGATACTCCCGCTGGGAGACGGGGCCTTCATCGGCTTCGTGAGCGTGCTCGACTACGACGGCTCCGGCACCATGTGGTCGGCGCTGCACCACGACCCGGCGGGCCGGTTCGAGGTGCCCGCGCCCTACGTGGTCAAGTCCACCGGCCCGGTCGGCTCGGCCCGCCAGGCGGGCTGGGCACAGGCGTTCCTGGCCGAGCTCGGCACGCGTGGCCCCGCGCCGTGGCGGCCCGAGGCGGCGGCCGAGTTCGCCCGGCTGACCGGGGTGACCCCGACCGCCGCGAAGCTGGTGGTGGCCGGGATGCCGCAGATCGACGCTTACGAGCGGAGCTTCCTCGGCAAGGAGGAGCGCGCGCTGATCGAGGTGAAGCTGGCCGACGCCGCCGTGGTGCGCGACGAACTCCGGGGCCTCGACACGTCCGTACGCTGGGCGGTCGTGGCGGCGCTGCTGCCCGACGACCCGGCCGCGCTCTGGACCGACGGGCCCGACGTGGCCGCCGCGGCCGAGGTGTGGAACACCCTGGTCGGGCGGCAGGCGACCGTGCCCGAATGGCTGCTCGGCGAGGCGGCCCGCGCGCTGAAGACGGGCTGGGACTCCGGCCGGGCGCTGCGCGCGGTCATCGACCCGGCCACCGTTCCCGAGCTGAGCCGTGACGTGGCCTGGAAGGTCCGCGGCGACCGGGTGCATCGGGTCGACGACAACACCACGGGCTTCGACGCGGGCACGCTCGTCATGGCCGTGTCCACGGTCGCGTGGCTGGCCCACCGGCTGCCCGCGGGCGACCCCATCAGGGCCGCGCTGCCCGGGGCGCTGGCCTCCGTACACGAGCGGTTGGCCAACCCCGACCTGATGCTCGACCTCGGCCGCTACGTCGACCTGGTCGCCTTCAAGAAAGCCGCGGGGGTGCCGACCGAGACCGGCGAGGGCTACCTGCGCTACGGCTCGCTCATCCTGGCCACCCACGACAACCGGCCCGCGCCCGGCGTCCGCACCGCGCTGTTCGACGGCGACGACCCCTACCTGCGGGCGCTGATAGCGTCCGAGGGCGCTTTCGCCGCGGAGATCGCCCTGCGCACGGTCCGCGACCCGAGCCTGAAGGCCCTGGTCGCCGACCCGGGCGACCCCGTGGCGGGAGAGCGGGACGCCGACGGGACATGGTGGCCGCAGGACCCGACGCGTTCGGTGCCCGAGCTGGTCGCCGAGGTGGCCGGGGCGCACGCGCTGAGCGCCGACGCGGCGGCCGTTTACCTGATGCTGCTGGCCATGCCCGACCCGACCGACCGCAACCTCGCCAGGTGGACCGGGTGGAAGCCCGCCCGGCTCAAGGCCGCCCGCGCCGAGCTGGTCGCGATCGACCTCGTGGTCGAGGCCACCAGAAGCCGGGCCGGGCGCCGCCTGTTCCTGCCCGGCGGCTGGACCGAGCTGCCCACGCCCAGCCTGCCGCTGGAGCAGTGGAAGCTCGAGATGTTCCGGCCAGACCCCGACCGCAGCGCGCCGCTGGTGCCGCTCGAGCCCGTCGCCGCCCTCTACGCCAGGGCCTGGGGGCGGGTGCGCGAAGGTGACGTTCCCCGATTCGAGGAGCTCAAGGTCAGGCGCGGACGCCGTCGCTGAGCCCCTCGTCCCGTCGTTTCTCATAAGGACTCTCATCCATGACCATGACTGAAGACCAAGTGACCACCGGCCCGGCGCGCCAGGTGCTCCCGGCCGAGGAGCGGTACGCGACCGAGCTGGAGTTCCTCGCCGCCTACGACGACGACCGCCGGCCGCCCGGGTGGTTGCTGACGCCGCGCGCGGTGGTGACGTTCGTGTGCGGCAGCGGCGGCGAGGCGCTCGAACTCCCGCGCGGTCGCGACGGCCTGCCGGCACGCCTGAAGATCGAGGCCAAGTTCGTCGGGGAGCGGGCGCTCGTGGAGCGGTGCGTGGTGACGCTCGCCGGCGAGCGCGGGCTCCTGCTCGTGGGCGAGCCCGGCACCGCCAAGTCGATGCTGTCGGAGCTGCTGGCCACCGCCGTGTGCGGCACCAGCGCCCTCACCGTGCAGGGCACCGCGGGCACCACCGAAGACGCCTTCCGCTACGGCTGGAACTACGCCCTGTTGCTGGCCCAGGGCCCCAGCCGGAGCGCGCTGGTGGACTCCCCGGTGCTCACCGCCATGCGATCCGGCCGCGTGGCCAGGATCGAAGAGATCACCCGCTGCCTGCCCGAGGTCCAGGACGCGCTGGTGTCGATCCTGTCCGACCGCCGGGTCAGCGTGCCCGAGCTGGCCGGTACGGAGGAGGCCCAGGTGCCGGCGGCCTCCGGGTTCACCGTGATCGCCACGGCCAACCTGCGCGACCGCGGCGTGTCGGAGATGTCGGCGGCCTTGAAGCGCCGCTTCAACTTCGAGACCGTCGGGCCCATCGCGGACGCCGCGGCGGAGACGGCGCTGGTCCGCCGGCAGGCGACGGCGGTCGTGCAGCGGGCGGGGGCCGCGTTCGGGGTGGACGACGCCGTCCTTGAGGCGCTGGTGACCGTTTTCCGCGATCTGCGTACCGGGCGCTCCGACGAGGGCTGGGACGTGGAGCGGCCCGGCACGGTGATGTCCACGGCCGAGGCGGTGCAGGTCGCGGCCTCCCTGGGAGTGGCGGCGGCCTACCTGCCGCAGGGCGACGTGCTCGACCTGGTGCCGGGTCATCTGCTGGGCGTGGTCCGCAAGGACGACCCGGCCGACCACGGGCGCCTGCTCGGCTACTGGGACGGGCCGGTGCGCCGCCGGGCCGAGGACGGCTCGGCGATGTGGCGGCGCCTCTGGGACCTACGGGAGAACCTCCGTTGAGCGGGGCTTCGCAGGGCGAGGTTCTCCGGCAGGCGCGGGTGGCACGAGGGGAGGATCCCCGGGAGGCGGTGGGCGCTCTGGCGGCGTCCGTGCGGCCATACCTGCTGGGGGTCCGTCACCACAGCCCCGCGCTGGCCGCGGTCCTGCCCGCCCTGCTGGAGGCGGCGGACGCCGAGGTGGTGTGCATCGAGCTGCCGGCGGACTTCCAGCCGTGGCTGGAACACCTCGCCGCGCCCGAGACCGTGGCGCCGGTCGCGCTGGCCGGGGCGGATGGGGAGGGAGGGCTCGGATTCTACCCGTTCGCCGACTTCTCCCCGGAGCTGGTGGCGATCCGGTGGGCGTGGAAGCGCGGCGTGGAGGTGCTGTGCTGTGACCTCCCCCTGAGCGACCCGAAGTGGCACGCACCAACCCCCACCCTCAGCCCGGCCCCGGTCTCCGCTCCGGCCCCGGCCACCGCGGCCGCTGTGGGTCCGGAGCAGGAGGAGGAGAGCGCTTCCGGCGCGGTGGAGCGGCGGTGGAGCTCGTTCGCCGATGGGCTGGCCGCCTCCGCCAGCGGGCGGGAGGGCGACGACATGTGGGACAGGGCCGTGGAGGTCCTCGCCCCGGGATGCGAGCCGGAGTCGGTACGCCGAGCCGCGCTCGGCGTGGGTTGGGCCCTGCGCCGGGACGCCCAGACGAGCGGCGGCGTGCCGGGCAGAGACCTGGCCCGCGAGGCCCACATGCGCCGCGTCATCGCGGGAGCCGCGGCCGGTGGCCGCCGCGTCGTGGCGGTGATCGGCGCCTTCCACGCCCCCGCGCTGATCGACCCCGACACCGCCGAGGGCGACCCCACCGCCCGCGGCGACGCCGAGGAGCCGGGCCGGAGCGGTAAGTCCTCCGGCACGACCACCCCCAAGGCCTCCGCGAAGCAGCCGGTCACCTCGCTGGTTCCCTATGCGTTCGACCTGCTCGACTCCCGATCCGGCTACCCCGCCGGCATCCGTGACCCCCGATGGCAGCAGGCCGTGTTCGAGGCGGGGGGCGATCCCGACCGGGTCAGAGACGGCGCCGCCCGCGCGATCACCGACCTGTGCCGGCAGATGCGGTCCGCCGGTCACACGGCGGGCACCGGGGAGGCCGTGGAGACGTTGCGGCTGGCCTGCGACCTGGCACGGCTGCGCGGCCTGCCCGCCCCCGGGCGAGGCGAGCTGCTCGAGGCGGTGACGACGGCACTCGGCCAGGGCGAACCCCTGGGCCGGGGCCGGGCGCTCGCGCAGGCCCTCGAAACCGTCCTCGTCGGTACGGAACGCGGCCGCACCGCCCCCGGCACACCGCGCTCCGGCCTGGGCCCCGCGGTCGAGGCCGAGCTGGCCGCGCTGCGGCTGCCCGACCCGGGCAACCCCGAACGCCGGGAGGTCCGCCTCGACCCCCTCCGCTCAGACCTCGACTCCCGCCGCGAGACCCTGCTGCAGCGCCTGCTGATCTGCGGTGTCGGCTATGGCGAGCCGCTCGAGGTGGCGGGCACGGGCGACGCCTCCGCGCTCAGCACCAAGTGGCGGCTCTCCTGGACCCCGGCGGTTCCGGCCCTGCTTGACCTGGCGGGCGTACGCGGGGTGACGCTCGCGCAGGCGGCGGCGGGGACGTTGCGGGAGGCGTACCGGAGGGAGTCGGCGGAGGGAGGGCCCACCTGCCGGCTGATCCTCGACAACCTCCGCGCGGCGGCCCGGTGCGACCTGCCCGAACTGGTCGCCGACCGTCTCGCCGACGCGGCCGTCGCGCTGCCCGCCACGGCCACGCTGGCCGAGCTGCTCGACGCCCTCGACCTGCTGGAGGCGCTGCGCCGCGAACACCTGCCCGGCACCACGCCGGAGGGCCGCGAGCAGGCCGCAGAGCTGGGCGGCACGCTGGTGGAGGCCGCCGTACGCGCGCTGCCCGGACTCGCGGGCAGCGACCTGCCCGAAGACGCGGCCGCCCTGGTCGCGCTCGCCACCCGGGCGGGCGAGGATCGGCTCGGGCTGCGGATGGACGACACGCTGGGGGAGCTCGCGCGTACGGCGTCCCCGCTCATGCAGGGGGCGGCGCTGGCGGCGCGGGTCCTGCTGGACCTCGACGGGGCCGAGGAGCTCGGTTCCCGGGCCGCCGGATGGATCGACACCGCCACCCGGCTGGACGGCCGCCGCCGGCTGAGCCGCCTGCTCACCGGCGTGCTGACGGCCGCCGGGCCCCTGCTCCAGGCCGCTCCGGCGGCGCTCGGCCCGCTCATGGACCGGATCGACGACCTCGCCGACAAGGAGTTCCTCGACCGGCTGCCGGCGTTGCGCGGCGGGTTCGACACGCTGACTCCGGCGGCGCGTAGCCGGCTGCTGGGGACCGTGTCCGAGCGGCTCGGTGACCAGCTCGACCTGGTGCTGACCGCGCCGCCCGAGCTGGTCGGCCTCTGGACGGCGGCCGACGCCGCCGGCCTGGCCGTACTCCGCTCGCTGGGCCTGCCCGTCCCCGAGGCCCCCGACGGCGGCGCCCCGCCGCAGGACGCGGCGACCGACGAGGAGACGGCCGGCCAGGACGACGCCACGGCGCGGCGGCTGGCGCCGGTCGATCGCTGGCGGCTGCTGCTCGGGCGGGAGTCCGACCGGCTCCCGCCCAACGCGCGGGGCTACGCCCGTGCGCTGGACGAGCTGTACGGCGCGGGGCACGGCGAAGGTTCGGACGACTTCGAGGCCCAGAACGGCGGCGGCCGGGACGAGGCGTTCCCGACGGCGCGCGAATGGGCGAAGGAGCTGGAGGCGCTGTTCGGGACCGACGTACGCGAGGAGGTGCTGGCCAGGGCCGCCGACACGGGGCGTACCGACGTTCTGGCGGAGCTGGACCCGGCCTCGATACGGCCGTCCATCGAGCTGCTGACCTCCGTGCTCTCCCTGGCCGGTGGCCTGCCCGAGCAGCAGCTCGCCAAGCTGCGGCCGCTCGTCAAGCGCCTGGTCACCGAGTTGACCCGCGAGCTGGCCACGAAGCTGCGGCCCGCGCTCACCGGGCTGGCGAACCCACGCCCGACGCGCCGTCCCGGCGGGCGGCTGAACCTGCCGCGCACCCTGCGGGCGAACCTCCAGCACACCCGGCGCCTGGAGGACGGGCGGCTGGCGGTGGTGCCGGAGCGGCCGGTGTTCGGCACGCGGGCCAGGCAGGAGGCCGACTGGCGGCTGATCCTCGTGGTCGACGTGTCGGGCTCGATGGAGGCGTCGGTGATCTGGTCGGCGCTGACGGCCTCCGTACTGGCGGGGGTGCCCACGCTCTCCACCCACTTCCTGACGTTCTCCACGCAGGTCATCGACCTGACGGACCAGGTGAAGGACCCGCTCTCGCTGCTGCTTGAGGTGCGGGTGGGCGGCGGTACGCACATCGCCGCCGGCCTCGCCCACGCGCGCTCGCTGGTGAGCGTGCCGAGCCGCACGCTCGTCGTGGTCGTCAGCGACTTCGAGGAGGGCTATCCGATCGGCGGACTGCTGGGCGAGGTGCGGGCCCTGGCCGGGTCCGGCGTGCATCTGCTGGGGTGCGCCGCCCTGGACGACAGCGGCGTTCCACGCTATTCGCTTCCCGTCGCCCAGCAACTCGTCGCGGCCGGGATGCCGGTCGCGGCCCTCAGCCCGCTCGCCCTGGCCCGCTGGGTCGGCGACCGCCTTCGCGGAGAGAACCGGTGAATCCTCCTACAGCAGATGTTTCCGAGCACGGGCGGTCGTTGCCGCCCGTGGCTCCGCAGGTGGTCGCCGCCGCCGTGGAAGGGCTCACGTCCAGGTTGCGGAAGAAGCTGGACGCGGCGGTCGACCAGTACGCCGCCCTTCCCGTCGAGGTCGTGGACGGAGGAGGGATACGGATCCGGTGCGGTGAGGACGCCCTGGTGACGCTCTCGCCCGGGGCGGCCGGGGCGGTCGTGGAGGAGGAGCAGGCGGGGTGTAGCTGCCTGCTCGCGCCTCGGTGCCTGCATCGGGCCGCCGTACTGAGTGCCTGCCCGGTGGCCGACCCTGAGGACCTGGCCGTCGATGGGGCGGATCCAGGTGCACTCTCCGCCCCAGACCTGCCGCCCGGCCCTGAGTCGGCGGCCGGAGGTGCGGCTGCGGCCGGAGGTGCGGCTGCGGCCGGAGCTGCGGTCGGGGCTGCGGCTGGAAAGTCGGGACAGGCGGTCGGTGTCGGTGACGGGCGGGCGGTGGCCGCGGGGCCCACTTCGGCTCAGGTGGCGGCCGGGGCCGGGCTGTGGGCTGCCGGGGCCGCGGTGCTGGCCGCCGGGGTGCCCGCCGCCGGTGCCGTACCGCAGGCGGAGTTGCTGCGGGCCGCCCACACCGCCCGCCTCGCCGGGCTGCCAAGGGCGGAGGCGGCGGCCGTACGGGTCGTGCGGGGGTTGAGGTCGGCCCGCGAGACGCACGGCGGGCACCGGCTGGCAGACCTCGTGTCGGCACTGCGCGAACTCCTGCTCATCGCGGGCCGGTTGGCCGCGGCCGACGCCGATCCGGCGTTGGTCGGTACCGTTCGCCGCACCTACGACCAGGGCGGCAGCCTGCGAGTCTACGGCGTCTTCCGGGAGCCGGTGATCAGCGCGACCGGCTATGGCGGCGTTGTCACCCATGTCGTCACGGAGGACGGACGCTGGTTCTCGGTCGCCGACGTACGGCCGGGAGGAGTGGCCCGGGCCCGGGGCGCGGGCACCGCGACCGTCGCCATCGGCTCGGCCATGCTCAGCCACGCCCAGCTCGCCAGAGCCGGACTGCTCATCGCAGGCGCCACGATCTCCCCTGACGGCCGGCTCGGGGCGGGCAGCAAGGTACGCGCCACTCCGGTGAACGGCATGCCGTGGAACCAGGGTCCGATGGCGGCACTGTTCGCCCGCCCGCTCAGCGAAGCGGCCCCGGCGCGACTCTCCGGCGCCGCCTGGAGCGAGGCCGCCACGGCGGACGAGGCCAGCGAGCCGATCGGCTGCGACCTGGTGATCGTCGGCGCGGCAGGAGACGTTGTCCTGGCCCGCGAACTCACCCACGGCGAGCGACCGAACGGACCCGAGCCGGTACACGGCGACCAGGCGACCAGGGCTCCGAACGGAAGCGAGTCGGCCGACGGCGAGGCTCCGGACAGACGCGAGTCGGCGGATGGCGGGACCCCGAACGGCCATGAGCTTGCGGGCGGCGGGGCTCCAGCCAGACACGGGTCGGCGGATGGCGGGACGCCGAACGGTCATGAGTCTGCGGGCGGCGGGGCCGCCGACGGTCACGAGCCTGCGGATGGCGGGACCTCGGACGATCATGAGCTTGCGGGTGGCGGGGTCTCGAAGGGTCATGAACTTGCGGAGGGTGGGTCGCCGGATGTGGCTTTGAAGGTGGGTGGGCCTGCGGAAGGGGAGCGGTCGGGTGGGTCGTTGCCTGCGGGGGCGGCCGGGAACGGCATGCGCGCGGATGGGCCGTTGATCCGGCTTGTGCCCGCGAACCGCCATCCCGACCTCGCCCACGTCGCCAACCTGCAGCGGCTCGCCTCCCGCCCCGGCCTGTGCGTACGAGTGGTCGGCCGGATCGAACCGGACCGGCCCGCCACCCTGCAGCCCTTTGCCGTGGCACCCGTCCCTGGCGCCGAGCTGACCCTGCGACTGCCCGACGACTGGCAAGGCAGGGCCGACCTGGGCTACGACCGCTTGCAGCGCACCCATTTCCCCCCGGACAACGCTCTCGCCGCATCGGTGCCCATGGAACCGGCCGGAGAGATGGATCCGGTGGCCGGCGCGCCTTTGTGGCGGGTTAGGCGGCTGGTCGAGCTGGCCGTCGCCGGTGGCCGGCGGGCTGTGGCCGAGTCGGGACGCAGCGGCGACTTCAAGTCCCAGGAGGCGTCGCTGCGCCGGGCCGGTTTCCGGTCCGCCGCCGAACTCGCCACGGCGCTCACCGCGGAGGCCGACCGGCGCGATCGCGACGTGTTCGGTCGGCTGACCGACTCGGGCCCCGATCGGTACGTATGGGCATGGCTGGCCGCCTCCACCCACCTCGTCGCGACGGAACGGGCCCTCATCCAGGCCTCGTGGCAGAGCGAGCCATGACGGAGACCATGACCGAGCCATGACCGAGACCACGGGGCCGGCGGCTACACGAGGCGGGCGGCGAGCAGGACGGCGAACACCAGCAGGGCCGCACCACACGCCGCCTCGAGGAGCCGTACGGCCACCGGGGGCAGGGCCCTGCGGATGACGGCGATGAGCCCGGCCGAGACGAAGCACCAGAGCAGGGAGGAGGTCATGAACCCGGCGAAGAAGACGACCAGCGCGGCCGGCCCCGCGTCCTGACCGAGCGCGGCGCTGACGGCTCCGGCGGCGCCTGACCAGTAGACGATGTTCCACGGGTTGCCGAGGGACATGGCGGCACCGACCATGAGCGCACCCCGCCCTGACCGGCCACTCCCTGGCACGCCAGGGACGGGGAGGCCGCTCGGGACGGTGCGCCGCTCGGGACGACCGGCCGTGATGCCATCCCGTTCAGAAGGGGTGTCCGCAGGTGGGGTGGGTGCCGGGCACGCGTCCAGGGGCAGGCCGAACTGCGACTGGTCGTCCACGGGCATGTGGTGGGACTGCGGACGGCTGCCGGCCTCCAAACGGGGCCTTGGGGAGCTGTCCGCCTGCACGCAGGGCTGTGGGGAGCTGTCTGGCTGCATGTGGGAAGGCGCGAAGCCGTCCGCCTGTGTGCGGGGCTGTGGATGGTCGTTTGTGGATATGGCGGACTGTGGGTGGTGGTTCGTGGGGGTGGGTGAGCGGGGGAAGGCGGCGTCGCGGAGGGCTGTCAGTCCGAGCCAGCCGAGCAGAAGGCATCCGGCGATCGTCAGAGGAACGCGCAGGATCGGGACCGTGAAAAGCGCGCCCACGCCCGCCAGCCCCAGCACCGCCCACACCGCGTCCCCGGCCAGCGACCCCACCTGAACCGCGAACGCAGGCCGGAACCCACCCCGTACGCCCCTGCGCAGCGACTCGCTGAACACCGCACCCGGCACCGCGTTGAACAGCAGCCCCACCCACAGGGCCAGCATGAAGATCTCGGACATGACGTTCACTCTCGCGGCCGGACTCCTGAGCGGTCTTGTCAGATGTTGATGGACCGGTAGCGGCCGGGCGTGATGGCGTACGCGGCCAGGAAATGACGGTGGAAATGAGCCTGGTCGGCGAAGCCGAGGCCGTGCGCCACGTCGGCGACCGGTACCCCTCGCCGCAACCTGCGCCGCCCCTCGGCAAGCCGGGCCTGCAGGTGCCACGCGTAGGGCGGGCAGCCCATCGCCCGGGTGAAGGAGCGTATGAGGTGCTCACGGGACACCCCTGCGTACTCGGCGAGGTCGGCCAGGCGGGGTGCGCGCGACAGGTCACCCCGCAGCCGATCGAGTACGGCGGCGATCCGGGCGTCCCCAGGACCCGCACCGGCCGGACGCAGGGCGGGCAGTGAGGCAGAGGCACTGGTGAAGGTGTCGGCAGGGGCCGTGGCGGTAGCGGGGGCACGGGTGGTGGCGGAGGTACGGGCCGAGGCGGCGGTGGTGGTGGAGGCGACGGCGGGAGTGGAGGTGCGGGCCGAAGTGGGGGCGGTGGTGGTGTGGGAGGAGGTGGTGGCGAGGGGTGAGGTCGTTGTGGGGGTTGTGGTGAGGTCGAGTAGGTGGAGGAGTAGGAGGGTGAGGCGTTCCTCCAGTAGGGCGGGGTCGTGGCTTGTGGTAGAGGTTCGGGCGGCTTGGATGAGCTCGGTGCGCAGGTGGGCCGCGCGTACGACCGGGCGTTCGAAGTCCGGGGGTGGGCCGCCGGTCAGGGCGCTGAGTGCGGCCGGCGGGACGTACCAGCTCACACACGTGAACACTGTCTCCTCCGGTGTCCGCGTCGTGCACGACTGGACCTGCCCCGGGTTGTACGCGGTCACCTCGTCCAGATCCACCTCGAACGAAGCCCGGTCCAGTCGCACCCGCTCCCGCCCGCACAGGTTGACGCTGATGACGTACTCGTCATGGCTGTGCGGGGGGAAGCCGCCGGACGCGGGGCTGATGACGGCCAGGTGGGTGCCGTTCACGTCCGTGACCTGCATACCGGAAAGATTAGGTCATATGGGAGGAACAAGGACGAAATACCGGTCGAGCAGGGTCTTGTCGCCCTGGATGTCGAGGCCGTCGGCCGGGATCCGGTGCCAGAGGAACAGCATCAGGTCGGACGCCGTGCCGGCCAGTTCGACGTCCGCTTCCCCGTCACCGACCCGTACGTGCCGGCCGTCGAAGCACACCACCCACTCGCCCGGCCCGTCGGTACGCCGGAAGCGATACCGCTCGCCCGCCCCGGGGGGCGCCTGCCCCCAGGAGCGCCGCGCCGGCGCCATGACCTCGAACGTCTGCGAGATCGCGTCAACCGCCACCTCATCGGCGATCGGGCCCGCGGTGTTGAGGGCGTTCTCGGCGTCCCAGCGGTGGATGGCGGCCTCGATGGTCTGCATCCGCTGCCAGAACCCGACGGTCTGCTCCTCCGACCAGGTCCACGCGGGTTCGTCGGCCCGGCGCTCCCTGAACTGCCTCTCCAGCCGATCCGCCCCCTCGGCGAACCAGTCCAGCAGGGTCGGCGGGATCGGCCCGAAGTTGGGCGCCTGATCGGGAACCGGCCACCCCTCCGGCAAGCCCGCCGCGCCCGCCCTACCCGCAGTGTCCACAGTGTCCGCCGTGTCCGCCGTGTCCGGCAAGCCCGCCGTGCCCCCCGGTAGCTCGGTCGCCGCCAGCATGGCGAGGTCCGGCGGTCCCTTGAGCTGATCTTTGATGATGACGTGCACGCCTCGGTGCACCCCGCCCAGGTGGAAGACGAGGTCGGACATCGACCAACCCGGACAGGACGGTACGGAGGGCGCGTCGCCGGTGCCGGCCGCCCGGGTGGCGGCGTCGTGGAACGCGCGTACTTCCCGGCGGAAATGTGCGGCGAAGTCCATGGTCTCACTGTGCCCCAAGCCGTGGCCCGGGCTCCACCTGGTTCGGCGCCGGGCGTGGCGCCGGGTTCCCGCGGGCCGGCCGGAAGACGCCCGCGACGGCCAGCGCCACGGCCACCAGTCCGGCGCTCACCCACACCGGCGACCGGAACCCGAGCCCGGCCCCGATGGCGGCCCCGCCCAGCCAGGGCCCGATCGCGGCCCCCACGTTGAACGCCGCCGTGGCGAACCCGCCGCTCAGGGTGGGCGCGCCGGTGGCCGTGTACAGGACCTGCGAGATCAGCGTGGAGCCGACGGCGAACGACAACGTCCCCTGTACGAACACGAGCACGACCGCCAGCACCGGCATCCCGGCCACGAGCGCGAAGACCGCCCACCCGGCCGCCAGCGCCACCCCGCCGACCACCAGCAGCCGTACGGGCCGCACGTCGGCGATCCGCCCACTGATCGTGACCCCGGCGAACGATCCCAGCCCGAACAGCGCCAGCATGCCCGGCATCCACGCCGACCCGATCCCGGTGACCTCGGTGAGCAGCGGCGCCAGGTAGGTGAACGTGCAGAACGTGGCCCCGTTCACCAGCGCCCCGAGCAGCAGGAGCACCAGCAGTCGCGGCCGCCGCAACGCCCGCAACTCACCCCGCGCCGACCCCGGCGCACTCGGAGTCCCCGCCCCGCCGTGCGTGGTGGGTTCGGCGACGCCGCCGGGCGGGTTCGTCGCGTTCGACCCGGCCGGTACGGACTTCAGCACCGCGACGATCGCCGGCACCAGCGCGACCGCCACCGCCCAGAACGCCGACCGCCACCCCCACAGCTCACCGAGCAGCGCCCCTCCGGGCACCCCGGCCACGCAGGCGATGGTGACCCCGCCGAGCAGGACGGAGGTGGCGCGCCCCTTGGCGTTCGGCGGGGCCAGGCCGATGGCGGTCGCCATGGCCACGGCCAGGAACCCGGCGTTGGCCAGCGCCGCCACCACGCGGGTGACGAGCAGCACCTCATAGCTCGTGGTGACCGCCCCGATCACGTGGACGAGCAGGAAGACGACCAGGAAGGCCAGCAGGGCGAACCGCCTGGACAGGCGCAGGCTCAGCACCGCCATCAGCGGCGCGCCCACCACCATTCCGGCGGCGAACGCCGAGGTCAGCAGCCCGGCGGCCGGGATGGACACGTTCAGGTCCCGGGCGATGCCGGGCACGAGCCCGGACAGCATGAACTCGGAGGTCCCCTGGGCGAAGACCGCCAGTCCGAGCAGGTAAACAGCGAAAGGCATGAGAAGACTCCGCGACCACGTCATGAATCGACACGAGGAGGCGGGCAGGAGGAAGAGATCGTCCAGCCACGCCAGAGGAGCCCGGCGGCGTCGCGAAAAGCCGACGCGCGGTCCAGGCACGACACAGTCCGTGTGACGGTGATCCGGATGGCGAGGCGGAAGCCCAGGAAAGGCCCGACAACCGGCCCGGCCCACGAAGGGCCGAGAACGGCCGGCCCACGATGAGCCGAGAACGGCCGGCCCACGAAGAGCCGTGGCCCGCCCCATAGGTTGCGGGCGCCCCTGCCTCAACCGAAGGCGGGACGGCAGCGCCAGGAAGCCACCGGACGACCGGTGGCTAGCGTCTTGATGCCTCGGGGCTGGACATACCGGGCAACATAGCAACCCCGCCCCAGCCGGTCCAATCGAATTCCCCTCGAACCGACGCCGATGACGTCCGGAACGCAGTTCAAAGTGTACCGGCCAGCCGGTATATTAACGACTGTGCCACGACCGAGTTCCAAAGACCGGCTGCTCGACGCCGCCGCCGAAGTGCTGCTCACCGAGGGGGCCGAATCCCTCACCCTCGAAGCGGTCGCCAAGAGGGCGGGCGTGTCCAAGGGCGGGCTGTTCTACCACTTCCCGACCAAGCAGGCCCTGGTCGCCGCGATGGTCCGGCGGCTCACCGACGCCTTCGACGACGCCCTGGCCCGCGCGGGCAGCCGTCCGGGCGACTTCCTGCGGGCCTACGTCGAGGCCACCATCCCCGAGCGGCACACCGCCTCCGCCCCGGCCGACCGCCTCACCGCCGGGCTGCTGGCCGGCGTGCTGGTCGATCCGGCGGGGCTGGAGCCGCTGCGGGCGAGGTTCGCGGCCTGGCAGGCGCGGCTGGCCGACGACGGGGTCGACCCGGCCGCCGCGACGGCCGTACGCCTGGCCGTCGACGGGTGGTGGGCGGTCAGGCTGCTCGGGCTCGGCGAACCGGACCCGGAGTTGCACGAGCGCACCCGCCGCTACCTCATGGAGGCGATCGACCGTGCCGTCCGTCACTGAGACATCGCCGTGCCGTGTCGCGGGAAGGCCGGCCGTGCTGCCCGTGACCAAGGCGCTGATGCTGGTCACCGACCTGGGGTTCGTGGCCTACTTCGCGGTCACCGGGCTTGGCCTGATCCCGCCTGAGTGGGCGTTCGCCGACTACGCCGACCCCATGATGGCCGACTGGAACTGGTCGTTCCTCTGGATCGACCTGCTGGCCGCCGCCACCGGCCTCGGCAGCCTCCACCTCCTCCGCCGCGCCCGCGCGACAAATCCGACCAGCCCGACCAGCTCGAGTGGCCTGCCCCTCATGCTGGTCTCGCTCGTGCTGACGATGGCCTCAGGGTTGATGGCGATCGCGTTCTGGACCCTGCGCGGCGACTTCTCCCTGGCCTGGTGGCTCCCGAACCTCTACCTCATGATCTTCCCCATCCCGGCGATCGTCCGGCTCACGAGAAGAATCGGGCGCTCTGGACATAGTCCATCGCCTTCGTGAACTCGGGGTCGCTCATCCGCCGCGTCATCTCCTCCTCCGAGACCTCCTCGACCCGCGTCTGGATCCACCACAGGTTCCCGAACGGGTCGCGGACCCGGCCCACCCGGTCACCCCAGGGCAGGTGCGTGACCTCCGTGGTCGAGGTGCCACCCGCCTCGACGGCGCGCCGGTGGGTGGTGTCGGCGTCGGGGACGTACAGGCGCAGGAAGGCCGGTGTGGACGGCCAGTCGGGCCTGGCGTCGAACAGCATCACGATCGCGTCCCCGATCCGGACCTCCGCGTGCCCGATGCGGCCCTCCGCGTCGGTCACGCGGCCCAGCTCCACGGCGTCGAACGCGGTCTCCAGGTAGCGGATGATCCCGGCCGTGTCCTGGGAGATGATCCACGGAGTGACGGTGGTGTACCCCTCGGGGATCGGGTTGACGGTCATGGCGTCCTCCTTGAAGGCGAGTGCGTGACACCGACGTTAGAGGCGCAGTAGGTCAGGACCTGTCCTACATGTCCGGCATCCTGGAAGACGTGAGCGACTCCCGCCTGCTGACCCTGCTGAGCCTCCTCCAGACCCCGCGCGAGTGGCCCGGCGGCGAGCTGGCGGAGCGGCTGGGCGTCAGCCGCCGCACGGTACGCCGCGACGTCGAGCGCCTGCGCGACCTCGGCTACCCGGTCGAGGCCACCATGGGGGCGACCGGCGGATACCGGCTGGTCGCGGGCGCGGCCATGCCGCCGCTGCTGCTGGACGACGAGGAGGCGGTGGCCATCACGGTCGGCCTGTCCACCGCCGCCAGGCATCCGGTGCAGGGCATCGAGGAGGCGTCGGTACGGGCCCTGGCCAAGCTCGAGCAGGTGCTCCCGGCCCGCCTGCGCTACCGGGTCAGGTCGCTGGGCGTCGCCACCGTGCCCCTGCCGGTGGAGGCCGGGCCGCAGGTCGATCCGGAGCGGCTCACCGCGCTGGCGGCGGCGGTGGCGAACAAGGAGCGGGTGCGGTTCGCGTACCAGGGGAGTGACGGCGGGCGCCTGGTGGACCCGTATCGGCTGGTGGCGGCCGGACGACGCTGGTATCTCCTCGGATACGACCACGACCGCGACGACTGGCGGATCTTCCGCATCGACCGCATCGACGACGTGAAGCCCACCGGGGCCAGGGTCACGCCGCGCGAGCCGCCCGCCGGGGACGCCGCCGCGTACGTCAGGGACCGGCTCTACTCGCTGGCCCCCACGTACGAGGCCGTCGTCACGCTGCGCACCCCCGTGACAGAGCTGGTCGGCGCCCTGGGCGAGGTCACCCCGATCGACGCGGAGACCTGCCGCGTACGCCTGCACGGCGACACCCTCGACTGGCTGGCCTTCCGGCTGACGACGCTGGGCTGCGAGTTCGAGGTGCACGAGCCGCCCGAGCTGACCGCCCACCTGCGCGCGCTGGCGGCCCGTCTCACGCGCGCGACAGGAACTCCAGCACCAGAGGGCTCGCGACCTCCCTGAACTCCTCGAAGTACGCGTGCCGAGCCCCCTCGATGAGCTCCAGCTCCGCCCCGGGAATGCGCCCGGCCAGCAGCGGCGCGTTGGCCGCCGGGTTGAACACGTCGTCGGTCCCGTGCACGACCAGCGTCGGAGCGGTGATGCCGGGCAGCGCGTCCCAGGCGTCGTGCCCTCCGCTGGCGGCCAGGTGACGCCGCCGGGCGTGGGCGGGCATCCCGGGGTCGCCGGTCGTGTGGAACGGCCCCGGATGCGTGGCCAGCCACGCGGGCGTGTACATGAGTTCGAGCAGCGCCCGCTCGGCCGCCGCCCGGTCCGGCTGGGCCAGCGACCTGCGTACGTCGTTGCTGCGCTCGACCCCGTGAGCGCCGCCCGGCGAACTGCACCCGAGCACCAGCGCCCCGACCCGCTCCCCATGATCGGCCGCCACCCACTGGGCGACCCGCCCGCCCATCGACGTCCCGTACACGTGCGCCCGCTCCACCCCCAGCTCGTCGAGCACCGCCACCACGTCACCGGCGAAACCGCGCGTGGAGTACGGCTCGTCCGGCTTGTCGCTGTCGCCGGTGCCCCGGTAGTCGAGGGTGATGGTCCGGTACGCCCCGTCGAAGTCGCCACGGACGGAGTGCCACCATCGATGGTCGTTGGCCTGCCCCTGCAGCAGCACGAGGGGCGGCCCGTCGCCGCTCACCTGGTAGGACAGTTTCACGCCGTCGGGGGTCATCGCGTAGTGCACGCCTTCGATGGTGCCCTACGCCGTGACGCCGAAGAAACGTGGGGGCATGATGTCCGGTACGCCGTCCCGGCTCCGACGTCCCTGCTGAGAGCTCACAAGAGAGGACGAAACCGATGAAGTACATGATCCTTTCGTACGCGTCCCAGCAGGACTACGACGCCATGTCAGGCAAGGAGACGCCCCGGGCCGTCTGGACGCCCGAGGACCTGGCGGCCATGAGCCAGTTCATGGAGACCGTCAACAAGGAGCTGGAGGAGTCCGGCGAGCTGGTCGAGACCCGGGGCCTGGCCGCCCCGGTGCACACCCGCAGGGTCGGCGCCCGCGACGGGGTCCCGTTCGTCACCGACGGGCCCTATGCCGAGACCCAGGAGGTGCTGGCCGGCTACTGGGTCGTGGAGTGCGCGAGCTTCGACCGGGCCACCGAGATCGCCGCCCGCCTGGGCCAGTGCCCCTACCCGGGCAACGCCTATGACGACGCCTACGCCGACATCCGGCCCATGATCGAGTCGTCCGAGGACCTGGGGTTCTGATCGACGGCTTCGCGGGCGAGGACCTGCTGCGCGAGCTGGCGCCGCAGGTCCTCGGCGCGGTCGTACGCCGTTACGGGCACTTCGCCACCGCCGAGGACGCCGTGCAGGAGGCGCTGCTCGCGGCCGCCCTGCAGTGGCCGGAGCAGGGCGTTCCGGACGATCCGCGGGCCTGGCTCATCACGGTGGCCGCCCGGCGGCTGACCGACCTGCTCCGCGCCGAGCAGGCCCGCCGGCGCCGCGAGGACACCGTCGCGTCCTGGACGCTGCCGGCCGACTGGCTCGCACCAGGCGCCGACCAGCCGGACGCCGCCTCGGACGACACGCTCATCCTGCTGTTCATGTGCTGCCACCCGTCGCTGACGCCGCCCTCGCAGATCGCGCTCACGCTGCGGGCGGTGGGCGGCCTGACCACCGCGGAGATCGCCCGCGCGTTCCTGGTGCCCGAGGCCACGATGACCAGGCGCATCACCCGCGCCAAGCAGCGCGTCAAGGACAGCGGCCTGCCCTTCCGGCTGCCGCGCGGGCCCGAGCGCGCGCAGCGGCTCGGCGCGGTGCTGCACGTGCTGTACCTGATCTTCAACGAGGGGTACGCCAGCACCTCCGGCCCCGACCTCCATCGCGCGGAGCTGACGTCGGAGGCCATCAGGCTGGCCCGCCTGGTGCACCGGCTGCTGCCCGGCGACGCCGAGGTGGCCGGGCTGCTGGCCCTCATGCTGCTCACCGACGCGCGGCGCCCGGCGCGTACCGGGCCGGACGGCGCCCTGATCCCGATGGCCGAGCAGGATCGCGGCCGGTGGAACGCCGCCTTCATCGCCGAGGGCGTCGAGCTCGTCACCGGGGCGCTCTCCCGGGGGACGCCGGAGCCGTACCAGCTCCAGGCGGCCATCGCGGCCGTGCACGACGAGGCGCCCACGGCGGAGGAGACCGACTGGCCGCAGATCACCGCGCTGTACGAGCTGCTGATGCGGCTCTCCGACAATCCCATGGTGGCGCTCAACCACGCCGTCGCCGTGGCCATGGCCCGCGGCCCCGAGGCGGGTCTCGGCCTGCTCGAACGGCTCGGGCACGACGACCGGCTGGCCGGCGACCACCGCCTGCACGCCGTCCGCGCGCACCTGCTGGAGATGTCCGGCGACCACGCGGGCGCCCGCCACGCCTACGAGGAGGCCGCCGGTCGCGCCATGAGCTTCCCCCAGCAGCGTTACCTCCACGCCAGAGCGGCCCGCCTGAAGGAATGACACGGGCTCGCATCACCGGAGGAGTTGACGGAGTGAGTACTCACTCCGTACTCTCGAAGGCATGACGGACATCCAAAGCCGGCGGCGAGCGCCGGCGATGAGCCCGGAGCAGCGTCGCGAGATGATCGTCCGCGCGGCCCTGCCCCTCGTGGTCGAATACGGCACCTCGGTCACCACCGCACAGGTCGCCCGTGCGGCGGGCATCGGCGAGGGCACGATCTTCCGCGCCTTCGGCGACAAGGAGGCGCTGCTGGCCGCCTGCATGGCGGAGGCGGTGCGACCGGACGACACGCTCGCCCACGTGGCCGCGATCTCCCTGGAGTTGCCGCTGGCCGAGCGCCTGATCGAGGCGACGGAGGCCCTGCGCGGCTACCTGGCCAGGATGGGCGCGATCGCCGGCGCCCTGGCGGCCTCCGGCGGCCTGCGGCGCGAGGTCCCCCAGGGCGGCGGCGACACCCGCCGCGCGGCCCCCTCCGGGCGGGAGGAGTCGATGGCGGCCACCCGGGAGGTGCTGGTGGGCCTGTTCGAGCCCGAGCGTGACTCCCTCAGGCTGGCCCCCGAGCGGCTCGCCGAGGCGTTCCAGTTCCTGACCATGGCGTCGGGCCGGGGCGCGTCCCCGCTGACCTCGGCCGAACTGGTCGACCTGTTCCTGAACGGCGCGCTCGAGGATGCCACAGGGACTCACGGGAAATAATCGGCCGCGGCGGGGAATGCGGGGCCCGCAAGTGTGGTTACATACATCGTGGCCGGTGTGCCCAGTGTCCCCGGGCCTCACCTATTGCCTTCGCGGACTACCGTTCGGCTGGAGCCGCGTTGTGCCTTTCGCCGAGAGGCGACACGCACACCGGTACGCACTCGTAGAGCGCCCGCTCTCCCCGGAGGGCGGGCGCTCACGTGTGTGTCAGGACCCCCCGTAGTACGGATCCGTGACGCCTCCCGGCGAGGCCATCGCCTCGGTGTCGACCCCGGTCAGCCGCGCGCCCGCCTGATAGGCGCTGTCCAGGAACTCCAGCACGGCGCCCACGGGATCCTCCATGACCCGCACGTCGTCGTAGCGCAGCACCGCCAGATGGCTGCCGCGCGCCGCCATCCACTCGGCCTGCGCGGGGCGCAGCGGCTCCCGTTCCAGCCCGGCCGGCTCGGGCGCGGTGTAGGAGTAGAACGCCGGCCACGGGCGTTCCTTGTCGCCGAACCAGAACCCCGAGCTGATGACCTCCCAGCTGTAGGCCTCCCGCGTGACCGGATCGGTGGCGGGTGAGACCTTCACCACGCGCCCGGTGAACCGGGTGACCGCGATGTCGAACGTGTGCCAGAAGTGGTGCACCGGGCTCGTCTTGCCGGCGAAGTCGGAGGCGAAGCGGTCGAGGAGTTGCACCACCTGCGACAGGATCCGCCAGTAGCGGTTGATGAGCACCGGGTCGTAGCGCGCGTGCAGGGTGTCGTCCGCGAACGGCGTGTCGTCGCCCAGGTCGAACGGCACCGCCCAGATCTCGGGCCGGATGCCCAGCCCGGCCAGGGTCTCGAACAGCCGGTCGTGGAACGAGGCCACCGACCTGCCGATCAAGCTGAACTCCGCGCTGCGCCCGTCGAACACGTCCACCACCAGTCGATGGCGTACGAGGTCGAAGTCCACGCAGAACAGCGGCTGCTCACCCAGGCCGCCCATCGGGCGCGTGGTGAGCCCTCGTCCGGTCGGGTGGAAGGGAACCTGCCACCAGTGGTTGCGCCGGTTGCTCGACGCCAGCCGGATCTTCCCGACGATCTGCGCGAATCGGTGAAAGGTCTCTTTGGCTTCCGTCCACTCCGCGAGCGGCATGGCCGGGAACAGCTCCATGACGGCCCCCTCCGATTTGAGAGCGTTTCTCCGCAATCGTAACTACTCTCAGTATTTGACCAGCTCACAGGGGGTCGCGGGAGATACACTTCGGGCTCGAAGCGCGGTTCGAGCCGAGGAGCCAGGGGTCGTGGAGGACACGTTGATCGACATCGGCGAGGTGGCCAGGCAGAGCGGGCTCGCCGCGTCAGCCCTGCGGTTCTACGAGCGCAAGGGCCTGATCGAGGCCGAGGGGCGCAACGGGTTGCGGCGGGCGTACCGGCCGGAGACGCTCGACCGGCTGGCGCTGATCGCCTGCGCCCGCGACGCCGGGTTCACGCTGTCGGAGATCGCGGAGTTCCTGCGGGCGCGGCCGTCCGACGAGAGGCTGCGCGAGCGCATGGCCGACAAGGAGCGCGAGGTGGCCATGCGGGTCGCGCAGCTCACCCGGCTGCGTGACAGCCTGCGTCACGCGGCCGTGTGCGAGCACGACCCGCTGGTCGAATGCCCCGAGTTCAAGCGGGTCGTCACCCGGAGCTGACATATTTCCTGGGCCGCAGCGCGTGGGCGCGCAGCGCCGCCAGGGCCGCGAGCTGGCCCGAGCGGTCCATCCGCACCGCCAGCTCGTCACTGAACGCCAGCCCCAGGGCCGTGAGCTGGGCCACCAGATCGGCCACCGGCGCGGCGACGTCATCGACGGTCCTGGCCGGATGCCAGCCCTCGCCGCCCACCACCTCGGCCACCCGCTCGCGCAGCTCGCCCGGCGACATCAGCGTGCCGTCGGCGAGCAGCATGAGCGCGGCCTCCCTGGCCGACACCTCGAAGTCGTGCTCGCCCCTGGCCAGCAGCAGCCGGGTGACCGCCCGCCACATGGCCTTGGGCGACTTGAGCAGCCGCTTTCCGTAGTCGGTGATCACCAGCTTGGCGCCGTCGCGGCTGATCGCGCCCAGCTCGCGCTCGGCCAGATCACGCAGCCTGAGCGCCTCGGGCGAGGGCGCCAGCCGCAGCGGCAGGCTCTCCCCGGAGGCGGCCAGGGACAGCAGCCGGTGCAGCGCGGGCAGCGGCTGGGGAGTGACGGGAGCGTGCAGGCGCACCTCGAACGGCTGGGCCAGCTCCCGCCTGGCCGGGCCGCGGCCCAGCACCCAGCGGTTGAGCCGCTCGCCGTGCACCCGGTTGAGCCAGCTGTCGCCGCCCAGCTCGGAGCGGGGCTCGGTCAGCCAGCGACGGGTCAGGGCGGTCCGGTCCACGCTCTCGCCGGCCACGATCGCCAGCTCGAGCGCGGCGGAGCAGGCGATGTGCGCGCCCAGCTCCTCGGGCCCCATGATCATGCTCCACTGAAGCTCCGGCACATCGGGCGGGAGCACACCCGTGGCCTCGAGCGCCTGCTGATAGGCGCTGGTGCCCGCCTCCTCGCCCTCACGGGCGTAGGTACGCAGGATCTGTGCGGTCGTGGGCGAGACGCACAGGGCGGCGTACCGCTCCATGCCGCCCAGTTGGAGCAGCCGTCCCAGGGAACGTGCCAGACGCTCATGGTCGCCATCGGCCTTGAGCGGCCCTACTTTGATCGGCAACGTGTACCAGAGGAACTCGCAGACGTCGAGCTGGGTCACCGTCTCCAGCGGTTCCCCACCCGTCAACCATTCGACGGCGGTCCTGGCCTCCTCGGCCAGGTCCGGCTGAGATCGCTCCAACTCGGCGAGAAGGGCGGTGACATCCGGTGCACTCATGCCTCGAAGTTTGCCGTATCGACCCCGGGCCTGACGATGACCGAATCCGGTGCGTATTGGGTCTTGCACAGCAACTACCTTAAGAAACCGATCATATCCACCGTTTCTCAAACAACATGCGCGCCTTCCACTCCACGTACGGGATCAACTCGGCGGACAGAACGGGATGCAACCACCAGAAGTTGATGAGCGCCAGCAGGGCGAAGGCGCCGACGACGGCGGCCCCCACAGTGCGCCGCACCGGCGTGGTGCCCGCGGCCGTCGGGGTCGAGGACCCTATCAGCAGCCCGGCGCACAGCGTGATGGCCAGCACCATGAACGGCACCATCGGGATGGCGTAGAACAGGAACATCGTGCGGTTGTCGGCGATGGCGAAGTAGAACCACGGCAGCCAGCCCATGGCGTAGGCCAGCAGCACGGCCCCGGCCCGCCAGTCGCGTGAGGAGACGTACCAGGCGATGAGGGCCACCAGCGCGGCCACCGCGCCGAACCAGATCACCGGCGTGCCCACCCCGAGGACCGCCTCGGAGCAGTCCTTGACGCCGCAGAGCTCCTGCCGGCCCTCGTACCAGAAGGCGACGGGACGCAGCAGCAGCGGCCACTGCCACGGCTCGGACATGTAGGGGTGCGAGGTCTCCAGGCCGCTGTGGAAGGTGAACACCTGCCACTGGTAGTGGATCCACGACCGCATCGAGTCGAACGCGAAGAAGAACGGGTTGCCCGCCGAGGTGGCCTGGTCCCAGTTGCGGCCGTAGCCGGTGGCGGTGGCGAACCAGCCCGCCCAGGTGGCCATGTAGGCCACGAACGGCACGATCGCGAACGCCACGATCCCCTGGGGCACGTCCTTGTTGAACGCCCCCAGGTACGGCTGGCGCAGCCCCACCGCGCGCCGGGCCCCGAAGTCCCACAGCAGCGACATGATGGCGAACGCCACCGCGAACGCCAGCCCCGACCACTTGACCGACATCGAGAAGGCCAGGCACACCCCGGCCCCGATCCGCCACCACCGGATGCCCAGCGATGGCCCCTGCGGCGAGATCGGCGAGCTCTCGTACCAGGTGACCAGCCGTTCGCGCGCCTGGTCGCGGTCCACCACCAGACAGGCGAACGCCGCCAGCACCCAGAACATCAGGAAGATGTCCAGCAGCGCCGTGCGCGAGAGCACGTAGTGCAGGCCGTCGAGCGCCAGCAACAGGCCCGCGAAGCAGCCGAGCAGCGTCGAGCGGGTCATCCGGCGGGCGACCCTGGCCAGGACGAGGATGGACAGCGTGCCGATCACCGCCGCGGCGAAGCGCCAGCCGAACGGGTTGAGCCCGAACAACCACTCGCCGAAGCCGATCATCCACTTGCCCAGCGGCGGGTGGACGACGTAGGAGGCGCACTTGTCGAGGTCCTGAGGGGTGCACTGCTGCCAGATGTTGAGGTTGTTCGCGAGGATCGCCTTGTCGGCGTCCTTGATCGTCACCCGCTCGACACCCCAGGTGATCAGCGAGTAGCCGTCCTTCATGTAGTACGTCTCGTCGAACACCACGGCCTTGGGATGGCCGAGCTGGATGAAACGCAGGACCCCGCCGAACAGGGTGACGAGCAACGGCCCGACCCACCCCCACAGCACGCTGCCGCGCATGGGCGGTATGACCCGATCGCGTACGGACCGCGTCTGAGGCTGGCTCTCGCCGGCCTCCGAGCTCTCGTAGGCCTGGTACGGGGAATCGGTCACCGCCATTCGGACATCGTACGGGCCCCAGAGCGGTGGTTACCCAAGAAACACGGTCTAATTGGGATGCCCTGCCACAATGGTCAGGTGACGGTGAACGGCAGGTTGGTGCTGGCAGGAGCCCCCATAGGCCAGGCGGGAGACGTCTCGCCGCGGCTGCGCGAGGTGCTCGGGAGCGCCGACGTCGTGGCGGCCGAGGACACGAGGAGGCTGCGCAGGCTCGCGGCCGACCTCGACGTGGAGATCAAGGGGCGCGTCGTCTCCTACTACGACCAGAACGAGGTGGGCCGGGCCCAGGAGCTCGTCGAGATCCTCAAGGACGGCCGCACGGTCGTCGTCATCACGGACGCGGGCATGCCGGGCGTGTCGGACCCCGGCTACCGCCTGACGCACCTCGCGGTCGAGGCCGGCATCACGGTCACCGCGCTGCCGGGGCCGAGCGCCGTGACCACCGCCCTGGCCGTGTCCGGGCTGGCCAGCGACCGGTTCTGCTTCGAGGGCTTCCCGCCGCGCAAATCCGGCGACCGCGCCCGCCGCCTGGCCGCGCTGGCGGACGAGGAGCGCACGATGGTGTTCTTCGAGTCGCCGCACCGGCTGGCGGCCTGCCTCGAGGCCATGGCCGAGGCGTTCGGCCCCGACCGGCGGGCCGCGGTGTGCCGGGAGCTGACCAAGACCTACGAGGAGGTGCGCAGGGGCGGGCTCGGCGAGCTGGCCGCCTGGGCGGCGGAGGGCGTCAAGGGCGAGATCACGATCGTGATCGCCGGCCACGTGCCGGGTGAGACGGAGCTCGACCTCGACGCGCTGGTGGCCGAGGTGGACCGCAGGGTGGCCGAGGGCGCGCAACGCAAGCTGGCGATCGCCGACGTGGCCAAGGGCGCGGGGATGCCCAAACGAGAGCTGTACGACCTGGTTCACAGGAGATCTGCCACGCCATAGGGTGCGCAACGTGAGCAATTGGGGGGCGCCGGCGCGGCGCCTGGTCCCGCCCATGCAGGACTCACCCCTCGTGGGCTGGTCGGGGCCGATCGCCATCGCGATCTTCGGCGGCCTGCTGCGCTTCGTCAGGCTCGGCGAGCCCAAGGCCGTCGTGTTCGACGAGACGTACTACGTCAAGGACGCCTACTCGCTGCTCACCCACGGCGTCGAGCGCACGATGCTGGGCGACGCCAAGAACCCCATCGCCGACCAGCGCCTGCTCACCGAGAACCTGGACATCTTCAAGCAGTGCCCGCAGCCGGCCGACTGCGCCTCGTTCGTGGCGCACCCGCCGCTGGGCAAGTGGATGATCGCGGCGGGCGAGTGGCTGTTCGGGATGACCCCGTTCGGCTGGCGCTTCGCCGCGGCGGTGGTCGGCACGCTGTCCATCCTCGTCCTGGCCAGGGTCGCCCGCCGGATGACCCGCTCGACGCTGCTCGGCTGCCTCGCGGGCCTGCTGCTGGCGCTCGACGGCCTGCACCTGGTCCTGTCGCGCACGGCGCTGCTGGACATCTTCCTGATGTTCTGGGTGCTGGCGGGGTTCGCCTGCCTGGTGGCCGACCGGGACCAGGCCCGCGCACGGCTCGTCGCCTGGTACGAGAGCGCGTCCCATACCGGGACGGGCCCCCGGCTCGGGTTCCGGGCGTGGCGGATCGGGGCCGGGCTGTGCCTGGGGGCCGCGTGCGCGGTCAAGTGGTCGGGGATCTTCTTCCTCGTCGCGTTCGCCGTCATGTCGCTGCTGTGGGACATGGGGGCCAGGCGGGCGCTGGGGCTGCGGGAGCCGTACCGGGGGGCGCTATCGTACGACCTGCCCGGCGGATTCGCGGCGCTGGGCGTCGTGCCCGCCGTGACCTTCCTCACCTCGTGGACCGGCTGGTTCGTCACGGCGGGCGGCTGGGGGCGCAACTGGGACCAGGCCACCTCGTCGGGGCCGGTGTTCTTCGTGGTCGACTCGGTGCGGTCGTGGCTGGGCTACCAGTCGCAGGTGCTCGGCTATCACAGCGGCCTGGACAGCTATCACCAGTACATGTCGGAGCCCTGGCAGTGGCCGCTGCTGGTGCGGCCGGTCTCCTTCTACTACCCGGTGGACCTGCCGCCCTCGGCGTGCGGGGCCGACAAGTGCTCACAGGCCGTGCTCGGGGTCGGCACCCCGGCCCTCTGGTACGGCGCCGTCCTCGCCCTGTTAGGCCTCATCGCCTGGTACGTCTCCTCCCGCGACTGGCGGGCCGGGGCCGTGCTGCTGGCGTTCGCGGCCGGCTGGCTGCCCTGGTTCTACTACGCCCTGGCCGACAACCGCACGATGTACCTGTTCTACATGATCCCCGTCGTGCCGTTCATGGTGCTGGCGATCGTGCTCATGGCGGGGCTGACGATCGGCAGGCAGGACGCCCCGGCCACCCGGCGGGCCGTCGGGGCGGGGGTCGTGGGGGCGTACGCGCTCGTCGTGCTGATCAACTTCTGGTGGCTCTATCCCGTGCTCGCCGCCGAGGTGATCACGCAGGCACAGTGGTGGGCTCGGATGCTGATGCGTTCTTGGGTGACCGCCGCCCCCAAGTGACGCCCCTGCGCAGCGTGATCGCCGCCGCGACGCAGGCCAGCGGCACGGCCGGAAGCACATAGCGGTAGTCGAACTCCGCCGTCGCCGCCGGGGCCAGCAGCAGGCCGACCGCGCCCAGCCAGGGCAGCACCACCGGGCCGCCGAACGTGCGCCAGCGCACCACCACGCCGTACAGGCCGATCAGCAGGATGCCGCCCAGCATGATGCCGCGCAGGTAGAACACCTTCTGGTAGCCGCTCATGATGTCGGCCCACGGGTGCACGATCCGCGTCTCGGGCGGGCCCTGCTCGTAGCTGAACGCGTCGGTGTCGGTCCGGCCGCCCGCGTAGGAGGACCACTTCGGCAGCCGCTTGGGCTGGCCGTTCTCGTCGAGCTGCTCGTACGGCTTGAACTCGTACATCAGGTAGGTCGGCTCGTCCGGGAAACGCGGCCGCGACCAGTGGAACGAGCGGAAGAAGTCACGCGCGACCACGCGCAGGTAGTCGCCGGGCTGCGACAGGATGGCCCGCGTCGCGAACTTGCTCGCGGCGTCGTTGGTGATCTCGCTCCACTTCTTGTTGACGCCCCACCGGTGTAGCACCTCCCCGGTGCCCGTGCCGTTGCCGTTGCCCTGCCCCCACAGGTACCACTGCGCGTGGTCCTTGCGCTGGTCGATGGGGTCGGTGATGCACAGCAGCAGGAGCTGGACCTCTTTGTACTTGTCGATGTCCATCTTGTTGCAGTCGGCGAAGATGGCCGTGCGCATGTAGAGGATCAGGCCGTCGCTGTTGGTCATCGCGAACTTGCCGTACGCGGAGGCGAACCACCCCATGTACGCCATCACCGGAATCGCGCAGGCGGTGACGACGGCCACGATCGGGCGCCAGCCGGTCCGCTTGACCAGCAGATAGAGCACCACGAGCGCCAGGATGGGCAGGCCGATCGAGCGCGTCAGCCACGTCAGCGCCAGCAGCAGGCCGACGACCGCGCCCGCCTTCCACGTCAGCCGCCGCTTCCACAGCACCATCGTGATCACACCGACCACGAGCAGCAGGAACAGGGTGTCGGACATCACCATCTGCTCGAGCTGGATCTGGTAGGCGTCGAACAGCACCGGCGCCGCCGCCAGCGTGGCCCCCCACTTCGGCAGCCGGAACTTGATCCGCAAAAGCGCGTAGATCAGGCAGGCGGTGGCCAGACCCATGAGATGCTGGGTGAAGGTCAACAGCGTGAAGCTGTGAAACGGCTTGAGCAGCATCAGCCAGAAGCTGTAGCCGTCGGGCCTGATCGGGTGCGGCCGCGGGTGCAGCGACACCGAGACATACTCGTAGGAGTCGTTGAACCACATGGCCGGGCCGTAGCCGAGCATGGTGATGAGCCGCAGCACGGCGCCCACGCCGAAGGCCGCGGCGAACACCCGATGCCTGCGCAGCATGGACAGCGCGCGCGCTGCCCGGCCAGGAGCGGAGTGGTCCACAGGGGTAATCTCCGCGACGCTCACCATGCTGTAAAGAATGCCAGTCGTTTTCAGGTCTGTGCCCGAGCATGGTCGGGCACAGGGCATGATGGTTCACTGGAAGAGCCTTAACTGAAGGGTAGACACGTGGAACTGACGGTGGTCATGCCCTGCCTCAATGAGGCGGAGACCGTGGAAGTCTGTGTACGCAAGGCCGTGGCGTGCATGGAGGAGCACGGCATCGAGGGCGAGGTCCTGATCGCCGACAACGGCAGCACGGACGGCTCGCAGCAGCTCGCCCGCGACGCCGGCGCCCGCGTGGTCCATGTCGATGAGAAGGGTTACGGCAACGCCCTCATCGGCGGCATCAGGGCGGCCCGCGGCAAATACGTCATCATGGGCGACGCCGACGACTCCTATGACTTCACCGCGCTGCTGCCGTTCGTCGAGCAGCTCCGCGACGGTGCCGACCTGGTGATGGGCAACCGCTTCAGGGGCGGCATCTCCCCGGGCGCCATGCCCCCGCTGCACCGCTACCTGGGCAACCCGGTGCTGTCGTTCATCGGGCGGCTGTTCTTCCCCTCGGCGATCAAGGACTTCCACTGCGGGCTGCGCGGCTTCCGCCGCGACTCGATCCTGAAGCTGCAACTGCAGACGGGCGGCATGGAGTTCGCTTCGGAGATGGTCGTCCGCTCCACGCTGGCGGGCCTCGACGTGCGCGAGGTGCCCACGACGCTCTCGCCCGACGGCCGCTCCCGCCCGCCGCACCTGCGCTCCTGGCGCGACGGCTGGCGCCACCTGCGCTTCCTGCTCCTCTACAGCCCGAAGTGGCTGTTCTTCTACCCCGGCCTGGTCATGATGCTGATCGGCGCCGTGGCCGGCACGGCGCTGACGTTCGGCCCGGTGGAGATCGGGGAGCTGGCCTTCGACGTCGACACCCTGGTGGGCGCCTCGGCGATGGTGGTGATCGGCTTCCAGGCGGCCCTGTTCGCGGTCTTCACGAAGGTCTACGCGGCCGAGGAGGGCTTCCTGCCGGAGTCGCCACGCATCCGCCGCCTCGTCGACATCATCACCCTGGAGAAGGGGCTGGTGGTGGGCGGCCTGCTGGCGCTGGCCGGTCTGGTCGGCCTGGTGATGTCGCTGGTGCACTGGCAGGTGCGCAGCTTCGGCGAGCTCGACCCGCGCGAGTCGCTGCGCCTGGTGGTGCCGTCGGCGACGGCCCTCATCATGAGCTTCCAGACGATCTTCGCGGCGCTGTTCATCAGCATCCTGGGCATCCGCCGCACGCGGGAGACCCCGATCGACCACGCCGCCGCCGCGGCCGAGGAGGCCGCCGAGGCGCTCTCCCGCGAAGAGGCCAAGCGCTGACCGCCTGCTCAAGAGCCACGACCATCCTTCCTTTACGCGCTGCCGTGGCCGGCCACCCGCCGACACGGGCGCACGTCCTGGCTCCCCCCTCGCCGGAGTGCGGCGAGGGGGGAGCCACGGCGGCGCGTAACAAATGAATCTCTTCAACCCCGTAGGCTTGGAATCATGTCCCAGCACATCTTGACCGCCGTGGCGTGGCCGTATGCGAATGGCCCCCGGCATATCGGGCACGTTTCCGGGTTCGGCGTGCCGTCCGACGTCTTCAGCCGCTACCAGCGGATGGCGGGCAACAAGGTGCTGATGGTGTCCGGCACCGATGAGCACGGCACCCCCATCCAGGTGCAGGCCGACAAGGAGGGCGTGAGCGCCAGGGAGCTGGCCGACCGCTACAACCGCGTCATCGCCGAGGACCTCACCGGCCTCGGGCTCTCCTACGACCTGTTCACCCGGACCACGACGAACAACCACTACGCCGTCACGCAGGAGATCTTCAAGGGTCTCCATGACAACGGCTACATCTTCCCCAAGACCACGATGGGGGCGATCTCACCCTCCACCGGCCGCACCCTGCCCGACCGCTACATCGAGGGCACCTGCCCCATCTGCGGCTACGACGGCGCGCGCGGCGACCAGTGCGACAACTGCGGCAACCAGCTCGACCCGATCGAGCTCATCAACCCGAAGAGCCGCATCAACGGCGAGACGCCGGTGTTCGCCGAGACCGAGCACTTCATGCTCGACCTGCCCGCCTTCGCCGAGGTGCTCGGCACCTACCTGCAGTCCAAGCAGGGCGAGTGGCGGCCCAACGTGCTGAAGTTCGCGCTCAACCTGCTCGGCGACCTGCAGCCGCGGGCGATCAGCCGCGACCTCGACTGGGGCGTGCCGATCCCGCTCGACGGCTGGCGCGACCAGTCCAACAAGCGCCTCTACGTGTGGTTCGACGCGGTCATCGGCTACCTGTCGGCCTCCATCGAGTGGGCCAGGCGTTCGGGCGACCCCGACGCGTGGCGCCAGTGGTGGCAGAGCCCCGACGCCCGTGGCTACTACTTCATGGGCAAGGACAACATCGTCTTCCACGCCGAGATCTGGCCGGCGATGCTGTTCGGCTACAGCGGCATCGGCGCCCGCGACGGCTCGCCGGGCTCGCTCGGGGCGCTCAACGTGCCGTCCGAGGTGGTCTCCAGCGAGTTCCTGACGATGGAGGGCAAGAAGTTCTCCTCCTCCCGCCAGGTCGTCATCTACGTGCGCGACTTCCTCGCGCGCTACGACGCCGACGCGCTGCGCTACTACATCTCGGTCGCCGGCCCGGAAAACCAGGACACCGACTTCACCTGGCAGGAGTTCGTCAACCGCAACAACGGCGAACTGGTCGCGGCCTGGGGCAACCTGGTCAACCGGTCGATCTCGATGGCGGCCAAGAACTTCGGCGCCGTCCCGGAGGCCGGTGAGCTGACCGACGCCGACCGGGCGATGCTCGAGCGTTCGCGCAACACGTTCGCGCCGGTGGGGGCGGAGCTCGACCGCTCCCGCTTCAAGAACGCGATCACCGAGGCGTTCGACGTGGTCCGCGAGGCCAACAAATACCTGGCCGAGCAGGAGCCGTGGAAGCTCAAGGACGACCCGGAGCGGCAGAAGTCGATCCTGCACGTCGCCCTCCAGGTGGTCGACGACGCGAAGACGATGCTCACGCCGTTCCTGCCCGGCTCGTCCAACAAGGTCCACGCCATGCTCGGCGGCGAGGGCGTGTGGTCGGGCATGCCGGAGATCCGTGAGGTCGACGAGGACGGCGGGACCCCCTACCCGGTGATCACGGGTGAATATGACGGGGCGGCCCGCTGGGAGCACCGGCCGATCAAGCCGGGCACCCCGCTCGCCCCGCCCTCCCCGCTGTTCAAGAAGCTCGACCCGAAGGTCGTCGACGAAGAGCTGGCCCGGCTGGCCGACTGAGCCCGTAGTGCTTGAGGGCGATGGCCTCGGCGGTCTTCCCGACCGTCCTGGCCATCGCCTTTTCCATGACGGGCAGGCCATGGTCCGCCGTCCTTCGAACGATCGCGTCAGGCCACGTAGCGGGTCACGATCGTGATGATCTCCCGTTCGAGCGCCGCCGCGTCGAGGCCGGGCTCGTCCCCGGCGAAACGGTGGACGAGCGACTCCATCGTGGCCACGACGAACCGCGCCTGGCGTCCGTGGTCGCGCGGCGCCAGATCCGGGTCCGCGCGCAGGAGCCGCTCGACGGCGGCCACCGCCTCGCCTTCGGCCTGGTGAAAGCGGACGAGCACGTCCGGCGGACGCGGCGCCTGCTCGAACAGCACCTGGTGAAGCCGCGGGTCCTCGGCATGGACCCGCACGAGCGCCCGGGTCAGTTCCGGTAGCCACAGGCGCAGGGGCCGTGGCTCGGCCAGTACGGCCCGCACCGTTTCGGCCGTCTGCTCCAGGTGCGCCTGCGCGAGCACGACCAGGATCGCGTCCTTGTTCGGGAAGTACTGATAAAGCGATCCGATCGACAGCCCGGCCTCCTCGGCGATCCGGTCGGTGGTCCCGGAGGCGTAGCCGTGGCGCGCGAAAACGCGAGCCGCCGCCTGCTCGATGCGCCGGCGGGTCTGCCACGCACGCTGCTGTCGCGGCGTCTTCCTGGGGCGATAGGGGGAGCGGGCGGGGGGCACCGGCGACCTCCGTACACGAGTGCAAAAGCTGAGGAATCTCTCGTATTCTAGCCGCTCGCCAACAAACCCCCTGGAGGTATCACCGTGACCGTCCTCGACACCCGCCGGACTCCGCTCACCGCCGGAGCGCTGCCCTTCCTGCTGCCGTTCGGCGTCTACGTCCTGCACACGCTGGAGGAACTACAGGGGTTCGCCGCCTGGGCCACGCGGCACTTCGGGCCGGAGACCACGGGCATGTTCGCCGCGTACCACATCCCGCTGATGCTGCTGGTGCTGGCCTGCTCCTGGTACGCCATGCGTCAGGGCCGGCACGGCGCCTGGGTCGTGCTGACCACCGCGTTCCAGTGGCAGTTCGGCGTCAACGCGCTCTTCCACCTGAGCAGCTGGATCATCCTGGGCGAGTACTCGCCGGGAGCGGTCACCGCCGCCGTCGTGTCCATCCCGGCCACCGCGTTCTTCCTGACCTGGATTCGGCGCGAGGAGCGGGCGAGCGGCCGGGAGATCGCCGTGGCCCTGGTCCTCGGCACTCTCATCGCGGCAGGCGCGATCGGCTTCCTCTTCTTGTGAGCTCCCGCCGATCGCGGGGGCGTGGGAGACCTGCGACCGCGAACCGGGTGGACGCTACTTTAGAGGGCGTGACCAAGCTTCCCGCCGTGCCAGAGCCGCTCTCCGCACCCGTGTTCGACAGCCACTGCCACCTCGACATCATGGTCGGCAACCGGCAGGCGTCATCGGGCGACCCCGTGGCCCAGGCCGCGCAGGCGGCGTCGGCCAGCGTACGGAGCATCCTTGAGGACGCCAGGGCGGTCGGCGTGACGAGGCTGGTCACGATCGGCTACGACCTGGCCTCCTCGCGCTGGAACGCCGAGATGGCGGCCGGGCAGGAGGGCGTCTACGCCGGCGTGGCCATCCACCCCAACGAGGCCCACGAGGCCACTCCCGAGGTGCTGGCCGAGATCGAGGCCCTGGCCGGGCGGCCGGAGGTGCGGGCGGTGGGGGAGACGGGCCTCGACTACTACCGCGACTGGGCGAGTAAGGACGACCAGCACGCGAGTTTCCGGGCGCACATCGAGATCGCCAAGCGCACCGGCAAGGCGCTGGTCATCCACGACCGCGACGCCCACGACGACGTCCTGAAGGTGCTGGCGGCGGAGGGCGCGCCGGACAAGGTGGTGTTCCACAGCTTCTCGGGCGACGCCGAAATGGCGAAAAAGTGCGTTGAAGCTGGATATTTCATGTCGTTCTCCGGTCCTGTCACGTACAAGAACGCCGCCTACCTCCGCGAGGCGGCCGAGGTCGCGCCCGCCGAGCTCATGCTGGTCGAGACCGACGCCCCCTACCTGCCGCCGGTCCCGCACCGCGGCAAGCCCAACGCCCCCTACCTCATCCCGCTCACCCTGCGCTGCCTGGCCGAGGTCAAGAAGGTCCATCCGGATGAGTTGTGTGAGGCGATCAGTGCCAACGGAGTCACGGTCTTCGGCGCGTGGTGACCATCTTTTGGTGAACCGGTGGATGCGGGTGAGCGGGCGCCGCTAGCGTTCGGGCGGTCCTGCCCCCCACCGGAGGTGGTTCGTGCGAGGCAAGAGGCGTGCGCCGCGTCCGCCGATCCCGTGGCGTTCCAAGTGGACGCCGGCCGTGTTCCTGGCGGGCACGGTGGCCATCGGCGCGCTCGTTGCGGTGTCGTTCCGCGTCAAGGAGGTCGTCGTGGTCGTCGACGGCGAGCGCAGGCCGGTGCGCGGCTTCGCCGCGACCGTGCACGACGTGCTCGCCGACGCCGGGGTGTCGCTGGGCTTCGGCGACGTCGTACGCCCGTCCACCCAGGCGGCGGTGGTCGACGGGACCACGATCGAGGTGCACCGCGCCCGCCCGATCACGCTCACCCTCGACGGCCGCACCAGCAGGCACCTGGTCACCGCCACGAACGTGGGCGACGCCCTGGCCGAGCTCGACATCGCCCCGGCCGCCGGCCGCCTCTCCGCGCCGCGCGAGAACGCGGTGCCGCTGGAGGGGATGAAGCTGACGGTGTACACGAGGCGGAAGGTGTACGTGGTCGCGGGCACCACCCGGCTCACCTCGCGCACGACCGCCAGGACGGTACGCGAGGTGCTCAGGCAGAAGCGCATCGCGCTGCGCCGCGGCTACCAGGTGACCCCGCCGCTCGGCAGCTTCCCCGAGGACGGCACGGTCATCACGGTCACCCCGCCCCGAACCGTGGCGATCGATCCCGCCGTCGCCCGCCTCAACTGGCGCGGCCTGGCCGACTGCGAGTCCCATGGGAATCCGCAGGCCTACAACCAGGACGGGCCGTACTACGGGATGTACCAGTTCAGCATGCCCATGTGGCAGGCGGTGGGCGGCATGGACCTGCCGACCTCCTGGCCGGAGGAGGAGCAGACCTATCGGGCCCAGGTCCTCTACCAGCAGGTGGGCGGCAGGTGGCAGAGCCAGTGGCCGAACTGCGGTGCCCGCCTGTTCAGCCCCTGACCTGCCACGGTCTTCTTGTCCGGCTTTGTTTTAGCCTGAGAGTGAGATCCCGAAGTCGGCGCCCTTGGGCGGCTGGAGGGTTTGCAGTGTCTCGGCGTTCCGCCCCGCCACCGCGACCCTGCCGTACGGCTGCGCGTCCGGCTGCCCCACGAACAGCTTGTTGCCGCTGAAGGCCACCGACCAGCCGAACAGCCCGTCGGCGTCGGCCAGCTTCCGGTCCTCGGCCGCGTTCTTCCAGGAGACCACCCGGACACCGCCGCCGTACGGCGCGCCGATGGCCAGCCGGCCGTCCGCGGAGGCGGCCATGGAGAACCCGAACGCCTGCTTGCCCTGCTGGGTCACCCTTCTCGTGGGCTTCCTGGCGGGGTCGAGGAGCTGTACGTAACCGGGGCCGGGGGAGCTGACGGCGTAGCCGGAGCCCTCGGAGTAGGCGACCGCGTAGCCGAACCGGTCGCCGGAGGCGTTGGTCGGCGAGTCCAGCTTCAAGGATGTGATCTTGGGCGCGAGCACGTCGTCGATGAAGACCACCGAGCCCGAGTCGATCTTGCCCGCCTCGATCTGGCGGCCGGCACCGTCGTCGTTCTCGTACGGGACGCCGACGACCAGCCCGTTCCTGGGCCCGAACGCCATCGACCAGCCGAACTGGTCGCCGACCTCGCTGTTGCCCCTTACGTCCACGGTCTCCTGGCTGATCCTGCGCAGGTCGCCCGCGCCCTTGCGGACGTAGAGGGCCCCGACGTCCAAGCGCTGGGCCTCGTCCTCGTAAGGGGCGCTGATCGCCACCAGGTCCCCGCGGGCCGCCAGCGACCAGCCGAAGTGCGCGAACCGCTGCGGCTCGGCCGCCGTCAGGCGCTGCGGGGGCGTGGCGCCGCCGCCGTAGACCACGTACGCGGCCCCGGCGTCCTCGGTGCCGTCGATGTCGGCGTACGGGGCGCCGATCACCAGGTCGGCACAGGCGTCGCCGTTGACCTGCGCGAGACGTACCGACCAGCCGAAGCCGTCGCCACTCGCCAGGCCGGGGACGGTGACCGGGACGACCTTGTCGCCGGACAGCACGTGCGCGGCGCCCTTCAGGTCGTCCGCGAACGGATCGCCCACCGCCACGTCGTCCACACCGTCACCGTCGAAGTCGGCGACCCCGGCACAGGCCGTCGCCGTCGCCGTGGCCGCCAGGGCGGGAGCCGGGGCTCCCGCCGCCGCGAGCATGAGCGCCATGAGCGCGGACCGGAGCCTCACAGCGCCACCTCGATCTGCTCGCCGTTCTCCAGCAGCGTCGCCGTCAGCTTCACCGGCTTGCGGTACGTGGCCAGGTCGAACACGAACGCGCTGTCCACCCGCGCACCGGGCAGGATCGCCGGCGGCAGGGTGGCGGGGACCGGGTCGTGCTCCCCGCCCCGGTCGTCGATCATGGTCACGACGGGCTGGATCAGCAGCCTGCGCTCACCGCCCGGGTTGATCATGGTCCAGCGGATCACGCAGAGCTGGCCCTCGGCGGAGGTCTTGCCCTCGAACTCCTTCAGCCCGCACTCCGGCGTCGCCGTCACGATCGCGAGGGGGTCGTCGAAGTTGGCGCCCAGCGCGAACCTGCGGCCCACGTCGTTGGGCTTGGCGGTGGTGGCGACCTGGGAGGGGCTGCCGGGGGTCGCGGTGGTGACCGTGTTCCTGCCGGAGGTGACGATCAGCACGGCCGCGGTCACGACGATGGCCAGTACGGCGGCCGCGGCGGCGATGAGCCACCGGGTGCCGGGCGTACGCGTCCCGCCGAGCGTGTCGGACTCGTCGAGGGGTCCGGCCGGGGAGCCGGGCTGGGTCTGGGTGCCTAAGGGGGCGGCGGGGCGTACTTCCGCGAACTGCTGCTGGGGCTCCTTCTGCTTCTTCTCCCGGGAGCGGAACAGCCCACGAGCCCGCCCCCCTTGCGGTTGGTCGTTCTGTACTTCCCACCGGGCCAGCTCGGCCCTGGCCGCCTCCTCTTCCCGGCGGGCCAGTTCCTCGACGGACGGGGCACTGGGGGCACTCGGCGACGTCGCGCCGTCCGTACTCGCCTGACCACCGGCATCCGCCTGCGTGACCGCGCCCCCAGAAGCGCCGGAACCACCGGAACTGTCGGACTTGGCGGCACCTTTCCCACCACCGGGCGCGCTACCGGAACTCACGGCGCTTCCCGCGCCAGCGGAACCCCCGGCACTTCCCGCGCCACCGGGGGCACTACCGGGACCCCCGGTGCCGTCCCTGGCACCACCTGCAGCATCCCTGGCGCCACCGGTCCCATCCCTCGCACCACCGGAACCGAATGCCACCGGCGGCGCGATCGGAGCCCGCCCCGTCGTGTCGCTGGGCGGCGGTGTCGTGAACGTGGCCGTGATGTCAGGCTCGTCCACGACGTTCTGCGGCGGCTCCCAGTCGCTGAGCATCTCGTTGGCCACCAGGGTGGGCGGATTGACCGCCACGGCCGTGGCCGCCGCCGTCGCCGCCGTGCCGGGAGCGCTGCCTCCCACCAGGGCGATCAGCAGGTCCTGCGCACTGGGACGCAGCGCGGGATCCATCGAGGTGGCCCGCCGCACGAGCTCGTTGAGCGGCGCCGGCAACGCACCCAGCTCGGGCGGGGTGTTGAGCACCCGTGTGGCCAGCGTGATGGGGTCGCCACGCCCGAACGGATGCCGTCCATTGCCGGCATAGGCCACCAGGCAGCCCCAGGCGAAGATGTCGGCCGCCGGGTTGACGACCTCACCCCGTACCTGCTCGGGCGCCCACCATCCCGGGCTCCCCAGCAACTCGCCGGACATCGTGAACCCCGTCTCCCGGTCGAGCGCCCTGGCGATCCCGAAATCGATCACCCGGGGCCCCGACAGCGAGAGGATCACGTTCGCCGGTTTCAGGTCTCTGTGCACCAGCCCCGCCACATGGATCGCCGCCAGCGCCGCCGCGACTCCGAGCGCGACGCCGTGCAGCGGGCCCGGGTCGAGGGCGCCGTACTGCGCGATCTGGTCCGACAGGGGAGTGCCCGCTATGTATTCGGTCACCATGTACGGCCGGCCGTCGCCGGTGTTGCCGTTGTCCAGCACCTGCGCCGTGCAGAACGACGCCACCCGCCGCGCGTTCTCGACCTCCGCATGGAACCTGGCTGCGAACCCCTCCTGGTTGGCGAACTCGGCCTTGACCACTTTCAGCGCGACGAACCGGCCTGTCGGCGCCCGTGCGAGGAAGACGGTTCCCATACCGCCCTCGCCCAGCCGCCCCAGCAGCCGGTACGGCCCGATCTCCCGCAAGTCCGTCGGGCGGAGCGGCGCGGCGCCCGTTGGCTCCATGAGAGACGTCCCTTCCTGTTCCACGCCATCCTCTCCTTTGGTCTCCCCATCCGCCATCACACGTTCTTCGATGCGAGAGACTGGTTGGATGATGAGGCTGTTGGGCCCTGCAGAAATACGTATTTTGGCGAACAAGCTAGATCTTCGCCCGACAAAAAAGCTAGGCCAGAACTTCGTGATCGACGCAGGGACCGTCCGGCGCATCGTCCGCGTGGCCGATTTGTCACCCGATGACGTGGTCATCGAGGTGGGTCCGGGCCTCGGCTCGCTCACCCTCGCCCTCCTGCCGCCGGCCGCTCACGTGGTGGCCGTCGAGATCGACCCGGTGCTGGCGGGCCAGCTTCCCATCACGGTGGCGGAGCGCGAAGCCGCCGACCGGCTCACGGTCGTGAACGCCGACGCCATGAGGATCACCGTGGACGACCTCCGGGGGCATGTGCCGACGGCGCTGGTGGCGAACCTCCCGTACAACGTGGCCGTCCCGGTGGTGCTCCACCTCCTGGAGGTCCTGCCGTCGCTGCGCAAGGGCCTGGTCATGGTCCAGTCGGAGGTGGCCGACCGCCTCGCCGCGGGGCCCGGCTCGAAGGTGTACGGCGTGCCCTCGGTCAAGGCGTCCTGGTACGCGGACGTACGCCGTGCGGGGCCGGTGGGCCGTACCGTGTTCTGGCCCGTACCCAACGTCGACTCCGGCCTCGTCTCCCTGATCCGCCGCGACCCGCCCACCACGACGGCGTCGCGAGAAGAGGTCTTCGAGGTGGTGGACGCCGCCTTCGCCCAGCGCCGCAAAACCCTGCGCGCGGCCCTGGCCAACTGGGCAGGCAGCGCCGCCCAAGCGGAGACCACCCTCCGCGCCGCCGGAGTGAACCCATCGGAACGAGGCGAACAACTAGACGTCCACGCCTTCGCCCGAATAGCCGAACACCGCCCCTAACCACCCCACCCGCCCTCACCGTGCAGTGCCGCCCCTGCACGCAAACCCCATGCTCCTCGCCAACCACACTCCTCCACCACCGCGGTCTCCCACCACCGCGGTCTCCCACCCGACGAGCACTTCTCAATCGACCCCTTCTCCACAGCCCCCCACTCCCATCACCTGTCCGTCCACAGAACCCCGTTCGGCCCTCCGCCCTCACCCGCCGCCGAACGATCCTGGCCTCCCATCCCGCACTCGAGGAGGCCACAATGCCCGCTCACCCCCACGCCGCTCACCCGCGGGCGCATCACCCCGACGGCGCGCACCTCCATCCCGCTCACCCCGACGGCGCGCACCTCCAAGCTGCATACGCACACGGCGCTCGCCCCCAGGGCGCGCATCCTCGGGTCGCACACCCCTGGGCCGATCGCCCCCGCGCCACCTACGCGCGCCTCAACCGCGTCACCTGCGCTTCCCACCCCACCGCCGGCAAAAATCCCACCACTCCTCCTGCTCTCACCTTCATCCCCGTCCACAGCCCCGCCGCCACCAGGGTCTTCCTCCGCCTGACCCTCCTCACCAGCTTCCTCACAGCCTCCTTGGCAGCCCTCTCCACACCCGCGCAAGTCGCTGCCGCCGTCGCCCTGACGCCGACCACCCCCACCCCCGTCCCCACTTCCACTCCCACCACCACACCGACCATCTCCGCCACCCCGTTTGGCCCGGTTGCTCCGACCACGATGACGTTCACAGCCACCACCTCAACTCAGAAGACGAGACAGACCAGAGGCGAGATAGCCGCCTCCGCAGCTCTCGACCAGTTGGGCGTCTCCTTCTCCTGGGGCGGCGGCTCCACCAAGGGCCCGACGATCGGCATCGGCAGGGGCGCCACCACCAAAGGCTTCGACTGCAGCGGCCTCACCCTCTACGCCTGGTCGAGAGCCGGCATAAGACTGAGCCACTACACGGGAGCCCAGTTCCGCCAGGGTCGAAGAATCCCCCTCCACGCCCGCCGCACAGGAGACCTGCTCTTCTTCGGCGGCGGATCCGGCGACCCCACCCACGTGGCGTTGTTCCTGCGAGGAGGCCTCATGATTCACGCCCCCAAGACGGGCGACGTGGTCAAGAAGACCCGCTTTCTCGGCTCGTCCTACTACCGCACCACCTACCGCGGCGCCGTACGTCCAGGCTGACTTCGGCCGGACGACTCGTGGCCACAGCTTAGGATCGGGCAAATAGCCACCAACTTGACTCTGCGTGTTGATGAGGCGGCAGTACTGGCAGTCATATTTCGAGAACCGCATGTCAGGGCAGCGTGCCCCGATAACATCGAGTGTCCTTGACCCCGGCAAGTGATGAGAGTGGCAGAAGATCGATGAGTTCGGTGACCGTACGTGTGCCCGCGAAGGTCAACGTGCAGCTTTCTGTCGGCCCGCTCAGGGAAGATGGCTACCACGACCTGGTCAACGTCTTCCACGCTGTGTCGATCTTCGATGAGGTGACGGCGAAGGAGTCCGAGTCGATCACCGTTGAGGTCAACGGGAAGTGGTCCGACCAGGTGCCCGTCGATGACAGCAACCTGGCGATCCGGGCCGCCCGAGCCCTGGCCAAGCACGCGGGCCGCACTTACGGCGCCGACCTGGTCATCCAGAAGGACATCCCGGTGGCCGGCGGAATGGCGGGCGGCAGTGCCGACGCCGCCGGGGCGCTGGTGGCCTGTAACGAGCTCTGGGGATTGGGCCTGCCCCTCGAAGATCTCATGGAGATCGCCGGCGATCTGGGCAGCGATGTCCCGTTCTCGTTGATGGGTGGCACCGCGGTCGGCACGGGCCGTGGCGAGCAACTGAGCGAGCTCCCCACCGGGGGTACGTTCCACTGGGTCTTCGCCCTGTCCAACGGCGGCCTCTCGACGGCCAGCGTCTACGCGGAGTGCGACCGCCTCAGGAGCGAGTCGGCCGCCAAGGTCGCCTGGCCCCAGCTCAACGACTCCCTCATGGAGGCATTGGGCACCGGCGACGCCTACGCACTGGGCTCCCACCTGAGCAACGACCTCCAGACCGCCGCTCTCAACCTCCGCCCCGAACTCGCCCCCACCCTCGACTCGGGCCGCCAGCACGGAGCCCTGGGCGCGATCGTCTCCGGCTCGGGCCCCACCTGCGCGTTCCTGGCCATCGACGCCACCCACGCCCGCGACCTGGCCCACAGCCTCACCACCACAGGCGCCGCCCACACCGCCGTAGCCGCCCACGGCCCAGTCCAGGGCGCCACCCTCCTCTAACGAGGCCGTGACCGAATACGGTCCCGACGTGCCCCCCGCCCAGCCCGGCTGACGGCCGTACAGTTCGACGGTCCAACGGTCCGGTTCAGCCGTCAGCCGTGCAGTTTCGGCGAGCAAACGCCCAACTCGGGTGGCAGCCGCCCAGCTCGGGTGGCGGCCGTGCAGTTCGGCTTACCGAAGGTCGGTAGGCGGCAGCAGCGTGTACGAGTTTCGCGTCGGCTCAGCGCCGCATGGCCCTGAGAGCGGCATGGTCGGGTGGAGGTGGAATTGCTCGGCGATGTTTCGGTGCGCACCGAGAGGTCTCGTCGTGCGTCCGGCCGAGCCGGTCGGCTTCTGCCCGCAGAATGGGGTCCTGCTCATCGCAGATCGTGAGCTTGATGATGTTCTGCGCCATTTCTCGCCAGCGCCGAAGACCCGCCGTCCGAGGCCACCCAATTGCGACAAGGACGCATGGCCCATACGGAACGGCACGCCTCACGTACACCCACATTCCTCTTCACGTCCCGAGGGCGCGTCGCACCATGTAGACGTCGATCGGGTCCTGAGCCTCCACCGTGAACCCGTGACGCTCGTACAGTCGCTGGGCGGCGCTGCCCTGCAGCACGTTCAGGCGCGCGAGTGCGCCGTCGGCGTCGATTCGCTTCAGCATGGTCCGCAGGACGGCCGATCCGATCCCTCGGCCATGGAGGCTCGGAGCAAGATAGAAATGCTCCAGCCACCGCCCGTCCTCGGCCGGGCGCACGGCGACACAGCCCGCGAAGGCGCCATCGGCGACGATGATCGATGTGTGCTGCGGAGCGAAGGAATCCCGGAACCGCTGCCTGACCCGATGCTCGTCGAACCGTCCTAACCGCTCCAGGTCCGGACGCATCACCGTTGCTCGCAACTCCGCGATCGCCTCGACATCCGCCGGCTCCGCAGAACGCAGCGCCACCGCGACGCCCATCTCCGGCGCCTCCTGGCCTGGCCGTATCCAGTCCGTCCTCGCACTCATATCCACGGTGGGAGTATCTCAACAGCCCACCCCACCACCCTGACCTCACCCCACCCCACCGCCCTGGCGTTGCTCCTGACCCGCCGCCGCGAGCCCACCATCGCCCGCCAAGACGGACCGTCGCCCCTCGCCACGGCCGCCCGTCCACATCCAGTTACGCCGGGCCGGCTGCGAACCGCTTCATGGGGTGGCGAGCGCGATGAGGGCGTTCGCGAGAAGGTGTGTCTGGTGCTCGCAGGCTGCCTCGTCACGGGTTTCGGCGAGTTCCAGGACCAGGCCGTCCATGCGGTGAATGAGGAAGCGGACCAGCTCGGGGACGGGGACGGCGGGGTGGAGGTGGTCGGCCTGGGCGGCGGAGGTGAGGGCGTCCTGGATGAGGTCACCGCCGAAGGGGGCGTTCACCGTGGCCCAAACGTCACGGCCCGGCGCCACGGTCTGCCGGTTGCGGATCACCCAGAGGGTCAGCTCCAGGAGCGCCAAGTGGAGGCCGGGGGCGTCGCGGATCCACTGCCAGTAGGCGGCGACGACGGCCCGGACGGTCGCCTCGAATCCGGAGCCGGGTGACAGAGGGGCGAAGGCGGCGTACATGGTGGAGCGGGCCCGGCCCAGGATGAGAAGGGTCAGCTCGTCCTTGTCACGGAAGCAGTAGTGGATGGTCGCGCGCGGCGTGCCGGCCCGTTCGGCGATGCGGCGGGTGGTGGCACGGGCGAGTCCCTCTTCCGCGATCACCTCGATGGCGGCGTCGATGATGGCGCGCCGCCGCTCATCCACCGGCAGATACGTCATGGTGTCGGGTCAGCCGGTGATGAAGGAGCGCAGCAGGGAGAAGAACCGCTCGCCCTCGGTGTCGGGGATGAAGTGGCCGGAGCGTTCGAACACCTCCAGGCGTGCCCTGGGCAGGCCGTCCACGATCTCCCGCGCCGTGGACAGCGGCGTGATGGGGTCGCGGGTACCGGCCACGACGAGCGCCGGGCACTCGATGGAGGCCAGGCGCGCGGTCAGGTCGAACCGGGCGGTGGACATGAAGCTCATGGTGAGCTCGAGGTTCGGGATGATGCGGCTCATGGCCTGGACGTCGGATTCCGCGGGGAAGTTCGGGTCGGGGCTGTAGGCGGGGGCGCAGAGCTGTCCGAAGGCGGCGAAGGTCTCCGGGGTCCCCTCGGTGAGGAACGCCTTGGCGGCTGTGGCGGCCTCCTCGCCGGCCTCGGCGCGGAAGCCTTCGACGATCCGGTTCAGGTCCCAGCGGGCGACGGTGCTCTGCAGGATCAGTTTGGCCGGGTGGCCGGGGTGGCGAGAGGCGTAACTCATGGCCACGGCTCCGCCCCACGACCAGCCCAGGACGATCGGCTTGACGATGCCGAGCGTGTCGCACAGGGCGCGTACGTCGTCGCCCCACTGGTCGAGGTTCCAGGTGGCCGGGTCGGAGTTCTGGCTGCGGCCGTTGCCGCGCTGGTCGACGTAGACGATCTGGACCAGGTCGGCGAGTCGGCCGTAGGCGGGCTTGAAGATCGAGTGATCGTGGCCGGGACCGCCGTGCAGGAGCAGGAGGGTCGGCTTCTCCCGCATCGTGTAGCCGTCGGGTTCCAGGGCGGCGCCTTCGACGTCCACGTACAGCGACGTGCCGTTCACCTGAACACGCATGGGATCCTCCATTGAATCGGGCGCTTGGCCAACTTTCTTGATCAGTTTGGCGGCGTCCGGCGGTGGAGACCATGAAGGCCGCCGCCCGGACGGCGGTAGGGGTGGCCTTACCGCCTTCCGGGGGCGGTCAGGTGCGGGACGGGGTCGCAGGCCGCCGGCTCGCCTCGTCCGGAAGCGTCGAGCGGCCGTAGCGGGCGGGTTGAGGATTTCGAAGAGCCACACTGGTGGGAAGTGGGCGCGGTGGGGAGCCGATACCCTGGGAAGGCCATGAATCTGGTCAATCTAGAGTCGGTTTCCCATGCTTATGGGCCCAAGCCACTCCTCAGCGACGTCTCCCTCGGCGTAGAAGCCGGCGAGCGCATCGGCGTCGTCGGACGCAACGGGGGCGGCAAGACGACCCTGCTGTCCGTCCTTGCGGGCTCCATACGCCCCGACAGCGGTCGTGTCACCCACAACCGGGGCCTACGCGTCGGTTTCCTATCACAGCAGGACTCTCTCGACCCCACCGCGACGATCAGCGAACTCGTCCTGGGCCAGCTCGCCGAGCACGAGTGGGCCGGCGACCAGCGGGTTCGCGAGATCCTCGCGAACCTGATCGGCGATCTCGACCTCAACGCCAAGACCGCCGACCTGTCCGGCGGTGAGCGCAGGCGTACGGCGCTGGCGAAGCTGCTCATCGACGATCACGACCTGATCATGCTCGACGAGCCCACCAACCACCTCGACATCGAGGCCATCGCCTGGCTGGCCGCACACCTGGCGACGCAGAAGAGCGCCCTGGTGATCGTGACGCACGACAGGTGGTTCCTCGACGCCGTCTCCACCCGTACGTGGGAGGTGGTCGACGGGCGGGTCGAGCGGTACGAGGGGGGTTACGCCGCCTATGTCCTCGCCAAGGCCGAGCGCGCCCGCATCGCCCAGGCCGCCGAAGACCGCCGCCAGAACCTCATGCGCAAGGAGATCGCCTGGCTGCGGCGCGGCCCACCTGCCCGCACCTCGAAGCCCAAGTTCCGCATCGACGCCGCCCAGGCGCTGATCGCGAACGAGCCTCCGCCCCGTGAGACCGTCGAGCTGATGCGCTTCGCCGCGGCCCGGCTCGGCAAGACCGTCTACGACCTCGCGGACGTCACCCTGCACGCGGGCGGCCCCGGCACCGGCCCGCTGGTGCTCGACGACCTCACGTGGCAGTTCGGCCCGGGCGACCGGATCGGGCTGATCGGCGTCAACGGGTCCGGCAAGTCCTCCGTGCTGCGGCTGCTCGCCGACACGATCAAGCCCGACTCGGGACGCGTGATCAGGGGCAAGACCGTACGCCTCGCGCACCTTTCCCAGGAGCTGGCCGAGGTCGACCCGAGCCGGCGGGTGCTGGAGTCGGTGGAGGAAGTACGCAAGTACCTCCAGGTCGGCAAGCGGGAGTGGACTGCCTCCCAACTGCTCGAACGGCTGGGCTTCAAGGGCGAGGCGCAGTGGAAGGTGGTCGGCGACCTGTCGGGCGGCGAGCGGCGGCGGCTGCAACTGCTCAGGCTCCTGATGGACGACCCCAACGTCATGCTGCTCGACGAGCCCACCAACGACCTCGACATCGAGACCCTCAACGAGCTCGAGGACATGCTGGACGCCTGGCCCGGCACGCTGATCCTGGTGAGCCACGACCGCTACTTCCTGGAGCGGGTGACCGACAAGTGCGTCGCGCTGCTGGGTGACGGCAAGTTGTCGATGTTGCCGGGCGGGGTGGACGATTACCTCGCACGGCGAGCGGCGGGCACCGCGCTGACCGCCCGCCTCAACACCGCCGCCCCGGCCTCCGCCACGTCCGGCAGCGCCGACACGGCTACTGCGGCGTCCGCCTTCGCCGGAACCGGAACCGGAACCGGCGTCGGCTCCGGTGATGGCTCGGGCACTGGTGATGGCTCGGCGGCCCTTGGCACGGGTCTGTCGGCCAAGGAGGAACGTGAGCTCCGCAAGGAACTCAACCGCCTTGAACGTCAGCTCGACAAGCTGAGCGACCAGGAGTCCCGTCTCCACGCCGCCATGGCGGAAGCGGCCAGCGACTACGCCAAGCTCGGCTCACTCGACGCCCAACTCCGCGACATCACCACCCAGAAGGACGACATCGAAGCCGAGTGGCTGGAGGTCGCCGACCGCTTGGGCGACTGACCAAGCGGTCGGGAGGTACGACGGCCCGGCACGCGGCACAGGCGCTCGCGTGGCACAGGCGCTCACGTGGCGAGTGCCGAAACCTGGTGGCCGCGCAGGGTGCCGGGCTGGCCGCCAGGGGTGGGGCCGCCATAGTGCCGGGGCGACCGCCGGGAGCGTGGTCGCCATCGTGTCGGGGGGTGACGGTCAGGAGCGTGGTCGGCCATGGTGCCGGGCTGGGCGCCAAGGGTGTGGCCGCCAAGGAGTCAGGAGCGGCCACGCGGGTGTGTGGCCGCCGGAGGGTGTGATGGCCGGAGGTCCGGCGAGGCCGGTGATGGGGGAAGGTCAGAGGGGGGAGTCGAAGGGGGCCAGGAGGGTGCGGAGAAGGGACGCGAGGGCGCGCTGATCACCCAGCCCGAGCCCCGACAGAAGCTCCCGCTCCCTCCGCAGCAGATCCGCGAAGGCCGCGTCCACCCGCTCCAGCCCCGTGTCCGTGAGCGACACCAGCACCCCCCGCCGATCCTCAGGGTCCGGTCGCCGCCGGACCAGCCCCGCCTGGGCCAGCCGGTCGATGCGGTTGGTCATGGTCCCCGAGGTGACCAGTGTGGCCCGGAGCAGCGCCCCCGGGCTGAGTTCGTACGGTTTGCCGGCCCGTCGCAACGCCGTCAGCACGTCGAACTCCCACGGCTCCAGGTCGTGCTCCGCGAAAGCCGCGCGCCTGGCGCGGTCGAGATGCTTGGCCAGTCGTGACACCCTGGAGAGCACCTGGAGCGGCTCGACGTCGAGGTCGGGGCGCTCCGCTCGCCAGGCCGCGACGAGGCGGTCGACCTCGTCTCTAGCATCCTCCGTCATGACACAAGAGTGTACTGTCTTGACATCGAGATATCTCTCTCGATATCAATTATCTTCATGTCAAGAGATATCTGGGACCCCGTGACGTACGCCGTCTACGCGGACGAGCGGTCGCGGCCGTTCATCGAACTGATCTCCAGAGTAGGAGCGGTCGAACCCGATTATGTCGTGGACGCCGGTTGCGGCAGCGGCGAACTCACGGCGGAGCTGTGCAATCGCTGGCCCAACGCGACCGTGGAGGGCTTCGACTCCTCGCCCGCGATGATCACCAAGGCCCGCCAGTTGCAGTCGTCGGCCCGGTACGCGGTCGCCGACGTGGCCACGTGGCGGCCCGACCGGCCCATGGACGTGATCGTGTCCAACGCCGTCCTGCAGTGGGTGCCCGAGCACCGCGCCGTGCTGGAGCACTGGGTCGAGGAGTTGGCGCCCGGCGGGTGGCTGGCGTTTCAGGTGCCGGGGAACTTCGACGCCCCGAGCCACGTCGCCATCCGCGAGCTGTGCGCCTCCCGCACGTGGTCGGACCGGGTCGGCGACGTGCTCAGGCCGAACCCGGTCGACGACCCGGCCGAATACCTCGACCTGCTCCACCACGGCGGCTCCCAGGTGGACGCGTGGGAGACGACGTACGTGCACGTGCTCCAAGGGGAGAACCCGGTGCTCGGCTGGGTCTCCGGCACGGCCCTGCGCCCGATCCTGGACCGCCTCGACCCCGACGAGCAGCGGCGCTTCAAGCGGGACCTGGCCAAGCCGCTGGCCGAGGCGTACCCGACCAGGAGTTACGGCACGCCCTTCCCGTTCCGCCGGATCTTCGTGGTGGCGCAGAAGTAGCGGCGCCACGGAGATAGCAGTGACGATCAGCGGGCAGAAACGAGAACGAGGGAGCGTAAATGACGATCACGGCGCTGCACCACGTGCTGCTCGCCGCGCCCAGAGGCAGTGAGCCGCTGTTACGGCGGTTCTACGAGGGCGTGCTCGGCCTGCGCGAGGTGCCCAAGCCGCCCGAGCTGGCCGAGCGGGGCGGCGTCTGGTTCAGGGGTGACGGCGTGGAGGTCCACGTGGGCATCGAGGACGACTTCAGGCCCGCGCGCAAGGCGCACCCCGCGTTCCTGGTGGACGACCTCGACGCGTACGCCGCCCGATTCCCGGACGCGTTACCCGACCTGCTGTTCCCCGGGCACCGCCGGATCTATGTGTCCGACCCGGTGGGCAACCGAATTGAACTCCTGCAACCCGTGTGATGTTCACCCGCGGGTGGCATTATTGTCCGAAATCGGACTCTTGCGAGGTGCAGTGGGCATCGAGATCGAGGACAAGTTCGACGTTCCCGCCGACTACACGATCCCGGACCTGAGCGGTCTGGCCGGCGTCGTGGGCCCGAAGAGCTACCAGCTCGTGGCCCTCTACTTTGACACTCCCGATCTGCGGCTGGCCGCCCGAGGCGTCACGCTCAGGCGAAGACGGGGCGGTTCCGACCCCGGCTGGCACCTGAAGCTCCCCAAGGCCAAGGGCGTCCGCCAGGAGATCACGCATCCGCTCACCCGCAGCACCAAGGCCGTGCCCGAGGAGCTGGCCGAACTCGTCCGCGCCTACACCCGCGGCGTCGGGCTCCAGCCGGTCGCCGAGCTCGACACCCGCAGAAGCGTCACCATTCTGCTCGACGGCGAGAGCAGGCTGGTCGAGATCGCCGACGACCGCGTCAAGGGCACCGCATACGGCGCGGAGCCGACGGTCGTACGGTGGCGCGAGGTCGAGGCCGAGCTGCTCGAGGACGGCACCCAGGCGCTGCTGGCCAAGGTCGGCAAGCGGCTCAGGAAGGCGGGCGCGGTCCCGTCGGCCGCCACCAGCAAGCTCGCCAAGCTGCTCGAGCCCGCCCCGCTGCCCACGGCCGACACGGAGCAGGGCTCGGCCGGCGAGGTCGTCGTCGACTACCTGGCGGGCCAGGTCAGGGCGCTCCTGTCGCAGGATCCGCGGGTCCGCCGGGCCGAGGAGGACGCCGTGCACCAGATGCGGGTGGCCGCCCGCCGGATGCGCAGCGCGCTCAAGGCGTTCAAGACGGTCGTGGTCGACACCGAGGCGATCCAGGAGGAGCTGCGCTGGCTCGGCACGGTGCTCGGCGAGGCCCGCGACCTCGAGGTCATCAGGGCCAGGTTCGCCAAGGAGCTGGCCTCCCTGGCGCCAGAGCTCGTCACGGGCCCCATCCTGACCCGGCTCGGCTCGGACCTGTACGAACGCGAGCAGGAGGCGTACGTGCGGATCAAGGAGACGCTCAGCGGCGAACGCTACTATCTCCTCCTCAACGCGCTCGACGAGCTCATCGCCGCCCCCAACCTGGGCAAGGCGGCGGCCAAGCCGGCGCAGGAGAAGCTCCGTGACATCGCCGGCGTCAACTGGAACCGGGTGACGAAGGCGTACGACCACGCCCAGGCCATCGAGGACCTGGAGCGCCGCGAGATCGCCATGCACGACGTGCGCAAGGCGGCCAAGCGCGCCCGCTACACCGCCGAGGCCCTCCAGCCGGCGATCGGCGGCGGCATGGGCAAGCTCGCCAAGCTGGCCGAGGACGTCCAGGAGGTCCTCGGCACCCACCAGGACGGCGTGGTCGCCCAGGAGACGCTGGCCAAGGAGGCGGAGAGCGCCCGCCAGGCCGGTGAGGACACCTTCACGTACGGGCTGCTCATCGGCATCGAACGCAACACCGCCGAGCGCGCCCATGCCGAGTTCCCCAAGGTCTGGGCAGATACCGTCAAAGCGGTTAGTAAGGTTCTATGAGTAGCCTTCCTACCATCCCTTTCGCACGCAGCAGTCTGCTCGAGGTGCCCGAGGCGTACCGGGAACTGCGGGTCGCGGAGGGCATCGCGAAGGTACGCACGCCGGCGGGCGACGAGGTCTGGCTGGTCAGCGGGTACGAGGACGCCCGCACCCTGTTCAACGACGGCCGCCTCGGACGTTCCCACCCGGAGCCGGAGAAGGCGGCGCGCCTGTCCGGCTCCGCCCTGCTCGGCGGGCCCACGGGCGACATCGCCACGGAGAAGGCCGAGCACGACCGCATGCGCAAGCTCTTCATGCCGTCGTTCTCCGCGCGCCGCATGAAGAGGCTCAGTGAGCATGTCGGCTCGCTGGTGGACGAGCGGCTCGACCACATGGCCAAGCTGACGCCACCGCTCGACCTGCACGCCGAGCTCTCCTTCCCGCTCCCCGTGCTGGTCATCTGCCGGCTCCTGGGGGTCCCGTACGAGGACCGGGACTACTTCAGCGGCGTGTCCCACCGCATGGGCGACATGCTCGACCGGGCGAAAGGCGAGGCCGCCCGCGAGGAGCTGAGCGTCTACATGGCCGGGCTGATCGAGCGCAAGCGGGTCGAGCCGGCCGAGGACGTCCTGTCAGACCTGGCCAACGAGCTGGACGACGACGGGACGATCTCCGATCTGGCCGGCACGCTGCTGTTCGCGGGGCACGAGACCACGGTCAACCGCATCGACTTCGGCGTGCTGCTCCTGCTGGCCAACCCGGAGCAGCTCGCGCTGCTCAAGGCCGACCCGGGGCTGGCGCCCGCCGCCGTGGAGGAGATCCTGCGCCTGGCCTCGCCGAGCCTGCACGGCCTGGTCAGGTACGCGCACGAGGACATCGAGATCGGCGACCGCGTGATCCGCAAGGGCGAGGCCGTCGTCATCACCCCGGGCGTGGCCAACCGGGATGAGCGGATCTATCCGGATCCGGATGTGTTCGACCTCCGCCGCCCGCCGGCCGACCCCCACCTGAGCTTCGGGTACGGTCCCCGCTTCTGCGTCGGCGCCAGCCTGGCCAGGGTCGAGCTGGAAGCGGTGTTCGGCCGGCTCTTCCAGCGCTTCCCCGGCCTGCGGCTGGCCGTGCCGGAGGAGGAGCTCCAGCGCAGCGAGGGGAGGATCGCCGACGGCTTCGCCAAGCTCCCCGTCACCTGGTGATCGTCAGGTCGCGTAACGCTCGACGCTGACGACCTGCCCGTCCACCCGGTGCAACACGGCGAACGCGCCTTTTCGCAGGTGCACGTTTTTGCCGCTCAGCGCCTCGATCAAGCCGGGCAGCACCTTCCCATGGCTGCCCGCCGCCGCGGGCACCGTGATGTTCCTGACCAGCGCGGGGGTCTTCTGCGGATCCTGGCTCTCCTCGCTGAGCAGCGGCTCGATCCTGATCTCGGCTCCGTACGGCTCCAGCGTCTGGACGCAGCGGACGCTGGGGGAGCTCAGCAGCACCTCGGGCCGGTACGCGGGCAACGCCGTGGCCAGGCTCGCCGCCTGGGAGAGGCCGTCGGTGTCGAGCGGCCGGGCCGCGTCGTCGCCGTCCCACTCGCTCCTGGAGCCCGCCGAGCCATGCCGGACGAGGACGAGCGGCACGGTGTCGAGCGGCGCCGCCCGCAGGGCACGCAGCAGCCCGACGTCCCACTCGTACGTCAGCAGCCGCCTGGCCTCCTCAAGCGTCAGCCAGCGCAGCTCGTCGACCTCGTCATCGGGCGCGAACCCGGCGTCGGCGACCGCCCGCGCGATCCAGTAGTCGACCCGCTTGAGCCGGCCGGCGCTCAGGTAGTGGATGGGCGGCAGCGCGCGGCCGAGCACGACGGTCAGGCCGGTCTCTTCGCGCACCTCGCGCAGGGCGGCGGCGATCACATGCTCCCCGGACTTCAGCTTGCCCTTGGGGAAGGTCCAGTCGTCGTAGTTCGGGCGATGGATGACGGCCACTTCTGGGCTGCTCTGCTCGCCCCTCCAGACCACGGCTCCGGCTGCCCGGAGCAGGTCAGTCATCAACGGTCCTCCAGCGGCGCGTACCTAGGAGACGGCTCTGCAGGTCGTCGCCCTGATGGCGGACCCACGTGCCGTCGGAGTTGAGCCACCACGCGTTGGTGGTCTCGGCCATGGCCAGGTCCATCAGCTCGATGAGATAGGCCTTGTGCTGCTGCGACGTCACCTTGACCAGGGCTTCGACCCGGCGTTCCAGGTTTCTGCGCATCAGGTCGGCGCTGCCGATCCATACCTCGGGGCGGCGCCCCAGGCCGAATTCGTACACGCGGGAGTGCTCGAGGAACCTGCCCAGGACCGAACGCACACGGATGTTCTCGGACAGGTCGGGAATGCCGGGCCGCAGGATGCAGATGCCGCGTACCCACAGGTCCACCGGGACGCCGGCCCTGGAGGCCCGGTAGAGGGCGTCGATGATCGGCTCGTCCACCAGCGAGTTCGTCTTGATCCTGATCCTGGCGGGCCGTCCGGCCTGCTGGTGGGCGATCTCCCGCTCGATCCTGGCCAGCAGCCCGCTGCGCATCGAGTGCGGCGCGACCAGGAGCCGCCGGTAGGCGGAGTGGTGGGAGTAGCCGGTCAGGTGGATGAACAGGTCCGTCACGTCCTCGCCGACCAGTGGGTCGGCGGTGAGCAGGCCGAAGTCCTCGTAGTGGCGGGCGGTTTTGGGGTTGTAGTTGCCGGTGCCGATGTGGCAGTAGCGGCGCAGCTCGCCCGAGGGCTCCTGGCGGACCACCAGGGCGAGCTTGCAGTGGGTCTTCAGGCCGACCACGCCGTAGACCACGTGGCAGCCGGCGCGTTCGAGCTTGCGGGCCCAGGAGATGTTGGCGTGCTCGTCGAAGCGGGCCTTGATCTCCACGACCACCACGACCTGCTTGCCCGCCTCGGCCGCGTCGATCAGCGCGTCCACGATGGGGGAGTCGCCGCTGGTCCGGTAGAGGGTCTGCTTGATCGCCAGGACCCGGGGGTCGGCCGCGGCCACCTCGATGAAGTGCTGCACGCTGGTGGCGAACGAGTCGTACGGGTGGTGCAGCAGCACGTCGCGCTCGCGCAGCGTGGAGAAGATGTCGTCCTCGGCGTTGATCACCTCGGCCGGCACGTACGGGCGGTAGCTCAGCTCGCCCCGGTCCAGGTCGGCGATGGCGTGCAGGCCCGACAGGTCGAGCGGCCCGGGCAGGCGGTAGATCTCGTGCGACGCCAGCTCCAGCTCCTCCACCAGCGGCGCCAGCACCTCGGGCGTGATCGTGTCCTCGACCTCAAGTCGTACGGGCGGCCCGAACCGCCTCTTGAGCAGCTCCTTCTCCAGGGCCTGCATGAGGTTCTCGGTGACGTCCTCGTCGACGTCGAGGTCCTCGTTCCTGGTGACGCGGAAGACGTGGTGCTGGAGGATCTCCATCCCCTTGAAGAGCTGCCCCAGATGGGCGGCGATGACATCCTCAAGGGGGACGAACCGGTCTTTCGACGCAGGTACGAACCTGGGCAACTGCGAAGGAACCTTGACCCGGGCGAAGACCGTGTGATCGGTCGCCGGATTACGCACCAGGACGGCAAGGTTCAGGCTGAGCCCAGAAATATAGGGAAAAGGGTGGGCGGGGTCCACGGCCAGCGGGGTCAGCACCGGCCTGATCCGCTCCCTGAACAGCTTGCGCAGCTCCGTGCGCTCCTCGCGGCCCAGGTCGTCCCACCTGGTGATCTCGATGCCCTCGGAGGCGAGCTGCGGGCAGACGTGCTGGTGGAAGGCCGCCGCGTGCCGCCGGGCCAGCTCGTCGGCGATCAGCGCGATCCTGGCCAGCTCTTCGCGCGGTTTCAGCCCGCTCTTGGTACGCAGCAGCAGGCCCGTCGCCATGCGCCGCTTGAGCCCCGCCACGCGTACGCGGAAGAACTCGTCGAGGTTGCTGGCGAAGATGGCGAGGAAGCGGACCCGCTCGAGCAGTGGCAACGAGGCGTCCTCGGCCAATTCGAGCACCCGTTCGTTGAACTGGAGCCAGCTCTCCTCACGGTTGAGAAACCGCTCCTGTGGCAGGGGCAGGTCGTTGGATGATTGGAACGGTTCCGCGGACATATGGCGTATATTGCCCCGTTTGGTTGAACAGAACGTTAACGTAGCCGCAACGGCTCACCCTAAAAGGTCAGCCCTGCTCAACCCAATCGTCACCCCGGACACCTCGCCCGTTCAAGACTCACTCCGGATGATCTACCTGTTCGAGCCGGGCGGCCCGCTCGGCCAGCCGCGCCTCCCGCTGGCGGATCTTCTCCTCGCGCTCGCGGGCCTTCTCCGCCTCCTTCAGCAGCCGCTCGCGCTCCTTCAGGTCCCGCACCCGGGCCTTCTCGGCCTCCTTGAGCTCACGCTGGCGGACCTTCTCCGCCTCCTTGAACTCCTTCTCGCGGGCCTTCTCGAACTCGCGCAGCTCCTTCTCACTGGTGGGCCGCGGCTTGACCGCGGGCGTGTGGCTCCGGCTCGTGGCGGTGATCGCGGGGTTGGGGTTGAGCCCGGTCAGGCCGTTCCAGGCCAGGTTGACCAGGTGGGCGGCGACCTCCTCGCGGCCGGGCTTGCGCACGTCGAGCCACCACTGGCCGGTCAGCGCCACCATGCCGACCAGCATCTGGGCGTACATCGGCGCGAGCTTGGGGTCGTAGCCGCGGCTCGCGAACTCGTCGGCCAGCACGTCTTCCACCTGGCTGGCGATCTCGCTGATCAGGCTCGCGAACGTGCCGGTGCCCGAGGCGGCGTGCGAGTCGCGGACCAGGATGCGGAAGCCCTCGCTGCTCTCCTCGATGTAGCGCAGCAGGGCCAGCGCGGCCCGCTCCAGCTTCACCAGGGAATGGGTGGCGGAGAGGGCCTCGGTGATCATGCCGAGCAGTTTCTGCATCTCGCGGTCCACCACGACCGCGTAGACGCCTTCTTTGCCGCCGAAATGTTCGTATACCACGGGTTTCGACACCTGTGCGGTAGCTGCGATTTCCTCGATAGAGGTCCCGTCGAACCCCTTCTCCGCGAAGAGCGTGCGGCTGATCAGGATCAGTTGCTCTCTTCGCTCCGCGCCGGTCATGCGTCTGCGAGATCGGGGTTCGGTCACGGTCTCCATAATGACGGCCACGGCTCCATGGCCGCTCACCGCCTGATCGACATCAGGCAATGCGCTTCGCCGCCAGGCGCTCGGGTGTCGGCCAGCGGACGTCGTACACCCAGCCCAGCTTCTCGAAGATCCGGATCAGGCCGGCGCTCAGGTCGATCTGGCCCTTCAGGGCGCCGTGCCTGGCACAGGTCGGGTCGGAGTGGTGCAGGTTGTGCCAGGACTCGCCGAAGGACGGGATGGCCAGCCACCACACGTTGCGCGACTTGTCGCGGACCTGGAAGTCCTCCTCGCCGAAGACGTGGCAGATCGAGTTGATCGACCAGGTCACGTGGTGCAGGAGGCCGATGCGGACGATCGAGCCCCAGAACAGCGCGGTCAGCCCGCCCTGCCACGACCAGGTGAGCAGCAGGCCCAGCACGCCGGGCAGCACGATCGAGGTGATCGCCATCGCGCCGAACCACTTGTGCAGCTTGATGATGTCCTGGTCCTTGCACAGGTCGGGGGCGTACTTCTCCCGGTTTGTCCGCTCGCTCTCGAACAGCCAGCCCATGTGGGCGTAGAGCAGGCCCTTGGCCATGTTCTTGAAGCCGGGGCCGAAGCGCCACGGCGAGTGCGGGTCGCCCTCCTTGTCGGAGAACTTGTGGTGCTTGCGGTGGGTGGCCACCCAGTCCAGCACGGACATCTCCAGCGACAGGCTGCCCGCGATGCCCATCGCGATCTTCAGCGGCCGCTTGGCCTTGAACGAGCCGTGCGTGAAGTAGCGGTGCAGGCCGACGGTGACGCCGAGCCCGGAGACCACGTAGAAGACGAAGGCGATGGCGATGTCCGTCCAGCCGAGTCCCCATCCCCAGGCCAACGGCACCGCGGCGGCGATCGCCACCAGGGGCAGGCCGACGACGAGACCGAAGATGATGAGCTCCGCCTTGGACTTGGGCTCGGGTTCGAAGTCGGGCTTCGGGGCAGGTGATGAGCGCTCGGCGATAACGGTCATGGGCGACCTCCAACGGCATGTATGAGGATGAATGTCCAGTCTACGCGACCGTAACCTACGCAAGCGTAAGTAAGGAAGACCTAAGCCGGTAATGTGGAGAAGGTCAGGCTCCGTCGGGCAAGGTGAGTGGGTTTCGCGCCTTGCGCCTTTTCGGGTGGTCTGTTATATCGCGCGCCACGCCGCGCACCCCCTATCAGCAGGGAACTTCCGGCTAGGGGTGGTTGTGGGGTGTAATTACGGGCGCGCGCTCGCGTGCGGGCTCGGTATGGTGGAGGTGCCGGACCACACGCGTTCGGCCCGTCCCGGATCGTCTAATCGGCAGGACAAGTGGTTTTGGTCCACTTTGTAGGGGTTCGAGTCCTCTTCCGGGAGCTTTGAGGTATGGCCCGAGTTTAGTGAGCCCTGAGGTGTGCCCCGAGCGACCTGCACGGGGAGAGGTTAGGTATCCTCACGGTGTCGGGAGGGTAGCGGTGCAGTAGACGCACCAAAACGCCCTGATCCGTCCAGTCACAGGGAGCCTCAGTCCGTGAGTGTGCCGCGCCCGGCAGCCGTCATCGTCCTCGCCGCCGGCGAGGGCACCCGGATGAAGAGCCAGACCCCCAAGGTCCTGCACGAGCTGTGCGGCCGCGCCTTGGTCGACCACATGCTCTCGGCCGCCCGGGACCTCGGTCCCGAGCAGCTCATCGTCGTCATCGGCCACGCGCTCGAACAGGTCGGCGGCCACCTGGCCGCCACCAGCCCCGACGCCCGCGCCGTCGTCCAGCGGGAGCAGCGTGGCACCGGCCACGCCGTGCGCACCGTGCTCGAGGAGCTCGGCACGATCGCCGGCACGGTCCTCGTCACCTACGGCGACGTCCCGCTCCTGCGCACCCAGACCCTCGCCGACCTGCTCGAACGGCACGCCTCCGACGGCAACGCGGTCACCGTGCTGACGGCCGAGGTGCCCGATCCGACCGGCTACGGGCGGATCATCCGCGACGAGGCCGGCGGCGTGCTGGCCATCGTCGAGCAGAAGGACGCCGACGCCGAGCAGCGCGCCATCAAGGAGATGAACTCCGGCATCTACGCCTTCGACGGCCTGCTGCTGGCCGACGCCGTCAAGCGCGTGTCCACCGACAACGCCCAGGGCGAGGAATACCTCACCGACGTGCTGGCCATCCTGCGCGGCGACGGCCACCGGGTCGGCGCCTTCGTGGCCGGCGACTTCGTCGAGGTCGAGGGCGTCAACGACCGCGTCCAGCTCGCCGCCGCCCGCCAGGTGCTCAACCGGCGCCTGCTCGAGGACCACATGCGCGCCGGGGTCACGATCATCGACCCGGCCAGCACCTGGATCGACGTCGGCGTACGCGTCGGGCCCGACACCGTCATCCACCCCGGCACCCAGCTCCACGGCCGCACCGTCATCGAGGCCGGCGCCGAGGTCGGTCCCTTCACCACGCTGACCGACACCCTGGTCGGCGAGGGTGCCGTCGTCCGCAACGCCGTCGCCGACAGCGCCGAGGTCGGCCCCGAGGCCAACGTCGGCCCCTACGCCTACCTGCGCCCCGGCACGGTGCTCGGCCGCAAGTCCAAGGCCGGGACATTCGTCGAGATGAAGAACACCAAGGTCGGCGAGCGTTCCAAGGTGCCGCACCTGTCCTACGCCGGCGACGCCGTCATCGGCGACGACGTCAACATCGGAGCCTCCACCGTCTTCGTCAACTACGACGGGGTCAACAAGCACCAAACGACAGTGCGCGACGGAGCGTTCGTCGGCTGCGACACCATGCTCATCGCCCCGGTGACGATCAACGACGGCGCCTACACGGCGGCCGGCTCGACGATCGTCGACGACGTTCCGCCAGGCGCGATCGGCGTGGCACGTGCGCGGCAGCGCAACATCGAGAAATGGGTCTTGCGCAGGCGCGCGGGAACGAAGTCGGCCGTGGCCGCCGAGCGGGCGCTGGCCGAGCAAGAGCAGGAGAATGAGCAGTGACCAGCATCAAGCAGCCCGGTGAGAAGAACCTCATGCTCTTCTCCGGCCGGGCACATCCGGAGCTGGCCGAGGAGGTCGCCGAGCACGTCGGCGTCTCCCTCACCCCCACCAAGCTGATCGACTTCGCCAACGGCGAGATCTACGCCCGCTACCTCGAGTCCGTCCGCGGCTGTGACGCCTTCGTCATCCAGAGCCACACCGGGCCCATCAACAAATGGATCATGGAACAGCTCATCATGGTCGACGCGCTCAAGCGGGCCTCGGCCAAGCGCATCACCGTGGTCATGCCGTTCTTCGGCTACGCCCGCCAGGACAAGAAGGGCCGCGGCCGCGAGCCCATCACGGCCAGGCTGATGGCCGACCTGTTCAAGACCGCGGGCGCAGACCGGCTCATGTCGATCGACCTGCACACCTCGCAGATCCAGGGCTTCTTCGACGGCCCGGTCGACCACCTGTTCGCCATGCCGGTGCTGGAAAGCTACCTCAAGAACAAGCTCGACCTCGAGAACACCACGGTCGTCTCGCCCGACACCGGCCGCGTCCGTCTGTCGGAGCGCTGGGCCGACACGCTGGGCACGCCGCTCGCCTTCATACACAAGCGCCGCGACCTCGACGTCGCCAACTCGGTGAAGGTCAGCGAGGTCGTCGGCAAAGTACGCGGCCGCACCTGTGTGCTGATCGACGACATGATCGACACCGCCGGCACCATCTGCAAGGCCTCCGACGCCCTCTACGAGCAGGGCGCCACCAACGTGATCGTCGCCGCCACCCACGCGGTCTTCTCCGACCCCGCCGTCGACCGGCTGAAGAACTCCCGCATCTCCGAGGTCATCGTCACCAACACCCTGCCGCTGGCGCAGGCCAACCGGTTCGACAAGCTGACCGTGCTGTCCATCTCCCCGCTCATCGCCCGCGCCATCACCGAGATCTTCCAGGACGGCTCCGTCACGAGCCTGTTCGAGGGCGACACGTGAGCGCGCGGAGCGAGTGAGCGACCGGACGCCGAGTTTCCGGCTGGTCGGCCGGAGGCCGGGCAGCCGGTAGTCTAAGAGGGTTGCGCTCGTAACGCCTTCCGCTAGGGCGGGTAAGGGGGAGCGCTCGATCATCCGACTCATGCATCCCTAGGAGATGTCGTGTCTGAAGTACGTATCGCCGCCGAGCCGCGCACCGCTTTCGGCAAGGGCGCCGCTCGCAAGATCCGCCGCGCCGACAAGGTGCCCGCCGTCCTCTACGGCCACGGCATCGACCCCAAGCACCTCACCCTGCCCGGCCACGAGGTGCTGCTCGCGCTGCGCACCCCCAACGTGCTGATCCGCCTCAAGGGTGAGGGCGTCGACGAGCTCGCCCTGCCCAAGGGCGTGCAGCGTGACCCGATCAAGGGCTTCGTCGAGCACGTCGACCTGCTCCTGGTCAAGCGCGGCGAGAAGGTCACGGTCGAGATCCCGGTCACCACGGTCGGCGATGTCAACTCCGAGGGCCTGCTCGACCAGCAGCTCGTCTCCATCGGCGTGGAGGCCGAGGCCACCCACATCCCGACCGGCGTCGAGGTCGACGTCGAGGGCCTCGTGATCGGCACCGTGATCACCGCCGGCCAGCTCCAGCTCCCCAAGGGCGCCACGCTGACCGCCGACCCGGAGAGCGTCATCCTCCAGGTCATCAACAAGCCGATCGAGGCTCCCGCCGAGGGCGAGGAGGCCGCTGCGGGCGAGGCCGCCGAGGCCGCCGAGGGCGAGACCGCCGAGGCTTCCGCCGCCGAGTAAGCGACGGGTTCACTCGTGAACGGGGCGGCCGGACTCGAGCCGTCCCGTTCCGCTGTAGGGGGATCGCATGGACCGCTGGCTGATCGCCGGACTGGGCAACCCTGGGCCCGAATACGCGGGCAACAGGCACAACGCCGGCTTCATGGTGCTCGACGAGCTGGCCGCCAGGGCCGGTGGGCGATTCAAGGCGCACAAGAGCAGGGCCGAGGTGTGCGAGACGAGCACGGCCATCCTGGCCAAGCCCCTCACGTACATGAACCTCTCCGGCGGGCCCGTCAAGGGGCTCTCCGACTTCTACAAGATCGGCCCTGACCGGCTGATCGTCGTGCACGACGAGCTCGACGTGTCCTACGGCGCGCTGCGGGCCAAGCTGGGCGGCGGCGACAACGGCCACAACGGGCTCAAGTCGATCACCAAGGTCCTCGGCACCCGTGACTACCTCCGGGTCCGCTTCGGCATCGGGCGTCCGCCCGGCCGCATGGACCCCGCCTCCTTCGTGCTGAAGGACTTCGCCACCATGGAGCGCAAGGACCTGCCGTTCCTCGTCGACAAGGCGGCCGACGTGGTGGAGTCGCTGATGGCGCGCGGCCTGGAGGCGACTCAGAACGACTTTCACCGGTCCGATCTGAACATTTCCGGCCCTCCTCGCTGATCGCCGCATAGGGTCGTTCGCCGGTTCCCCGCCTCCAGCGCGGCTACGATCTGTGACTGTCCGTTCAGGAATGGTCACCTGGAGGCAACGCGTGCGCGGTGAGGGGCTCATGGCCGCCGTCAGGGTCGGTCATGGGGCTGGCTGGGGGGCCAGACCGCGCACGCCCTCATGGGTCCGCTCCTACCGGCTGCGGGCCGTGCTGGGCGACCTGTGCGGGGCCTGGCTCGGGGCCGGGGCGGCCTTCTTCGTCAGGTTCGGCGGGCTGACGCCCTACGTGCTCCCCTACCTGCTGGTCAGCCTGGCGCTGCCGGTGGTGTGGTGCTGCGCGGTGGCGCTCAACCGGGCCTACGAGCCGCGCATGCTGGGCGTCGGCTCCGAGGAGTTCCGCCGGGTCATGCAGGCGGGAGTGGCGCTGATCGCGGGCACCGCCATCGGCTCCTACGTGACCAAGACCGACGTCGCCCGCGGCTACGTGGTGCTGGCCCTGCCGCTGGTCACCCTCTTCACCCTGTTCTTCAGATACGCCCTGCGCCGCGCGCTCTATCGGCGCCGGGCCTCGGGCGCCTGCATGCGCAGGGTCGTCGCGGTCGGCCATCCGGCCTCGATCGCTGAGCTCGTACGCCTCTTCCGCAAGGAGCGCTACCACGGCATGGAGGTCGTGGCCGCCTGCCTGCCCGGTGGCGCGGCCGGAGCGTCCATCTCCGAGGTGCCGGTCGGCGGCGACCTCAGCGACGTGCCGATCGTGGTCGACCACTACCGGGCCGACACCGTGGCCGTGCTGGCCTGCCCCGAGATGGACGGCCAGGCTCTGCGCCGGCTGGCCTGGCGGCTCGAGCGCACCCACACCGAGCTGGTCGTCGCCCCCGCGCTGATGGACGTGGCCGGGCCGCGCACCACGATCAGACCGGCCGCCGGGCTGCCGCTCCTCCACGTGGAGCACCCCGAGCTGACCGGGGCCAGGCAGCTCGTCAAGAACGTCTTCGACCGGCTGGTGGCCGCCACGCTGGTGGTGCTGCTGGCGCCGATGCTGGCGGGGCTGGCCATGGCGGTGCGCGCGACGAGCCCGGGTCCCGCGCTCTTCAGGCAGACCCGGGTGGGCCGGGACGGCCGGGTGTTCACGATCATCAAGTTCCGCACCATGCGGCGCGGCTCCGAGCAGCAGAAGATCACTCTGGTCAGTGAGCGCGACGGCGTGCTGTTCAAGATCCGCAACGACCCGCGCGTCACGCCGCTCGGCACGCTCATGCGCCGCCACTCGCTGGACGAGCTGCCCCAGCTCATCAACGTGGTGCTCGGCCACATGTCGCTCGTCGGCCCCCGCCCGCCGCTGCCCGAGGAGGTGGCGCGCTACGGTGACGACGTGCGCAGACGACTCCTCGTACGCCCTGGGCTGACCGGGCTGTGGCAGGTCAGTGGCAGATCTGACCTATCGTGGGAGGAATCCGTACGTCTCGACCTGCGTTACGTGGAGAACTGGTCCCTCACTCTGGACCTCCAGATCCTGTGGAAGACTTGGTCGGCCGTCGCCCGCGGGCAAGGAGCTTATTGATGACGATTCGCGACGACCACGCCCTCGCCGGCGACCTGGCGACGGAGGCGGGCGAGCGACTGCTGGGGATCCGCGAGCGCACAGGGTTCGGCGACTCCGCCGCGCTCCGCGCCGAAGGAGACCGGGCGGCGCACCTTTTCCTCATGGAGTCGCTGGCGCGGCTGCGGCCGAGCGACAGCGTGCTGTCAGAGGAGGCCACCCGCGAGGAGCGCCTCGACCCGCGCAGGCTGAGTGCCGAGCGGGTGTGGATCGTCGACCCGCTCGACGGCACCCGGGAGTTCTCCGAGGAGGGGCGCCCCGACTGGGCCGTTCACGTGGCGCTGTGGGAGCGGGGGAAGCTGAGCGCGGGCGCCGTGGCGCTGCCCGCCCAGGGACGCACGCTGACGACCGCCGAGCCGCCGAAGCCGCCCTCCTACGACAGTGGCCGCTTCCGGATCGCCGTGAGCCGCACCAGGCCCCCTGAGTTCGTACGGAAGCTGGCCTACCTCGTCGGCGCCGACCTCGTGCCGATCGGCTCGGCCGGGGCCAAGATCTCGGCGGTGCTGACCGGCGAGGTGGAGGCGTACGTACACGCCGGTGGCCAGTACGAATGGGATTCCGCCGCGCCGGTCGCCGTAGCGCTGGCCGCCGGGGTCCACGCGAGCCGGATCGACGGCTCCGAGCTGACCTACAACCAAGCCGACCCGTCACTACCGGATATCCTGGTTTCCCTACCGGAGCTGGCGACATCCCTGCTCGCTGGCATCCGGGACCTGCACCGCTGAACCCGCCGGAGGAAGCTCCCATGCTCCAGCGCGACTACACGACGTCGCAGCTCGACGTGCTCGAAGCAGAAGCCATCCACATCATGCGTGAGGTGGCCGCCGAGTTCGAGCGTCCTTGTCTGCTCTTCTCCGGGGGTAAGGACTCGATCGTCATGCTCCGCATCGCGGAGAAGGCGTTCTGGCCCGCCCCGATCCCGTTCCCGCTCATGCACGTCGACACCGGGCACAACTTCGACGAGGTCATCGAGTTCCGCGACCGCCGCTCCGCCGAGCTGGGCGCGCGGCTGATCGTGGCCAGCGTGCAGGACTCCATCGACCAGGGCCGGGTCGTGGAGGAGACCGGGCGGCGCGCCTCGCGCAACCGCCTGCAGACCACCACGCTGCTCGACGCGATCGAGGAGCACGAGTTCGACTCCGTGTTCGGCGGCGCGCGGCGCGACGAGGAGAAGGCCAGGGCCAAGGAGCGGGTGTTCTCCTTCCGCGACGACTTCGGGCAGTGGGATCCGAAGAACCAGCGTCCCGAGCTGTGGAACCTCTACAACGCGCGCATCCGCAAGGGTGAGCACATCCGCGTCTTCCCGCTGTCCAACTGGACCGAGCTCGACGTCTGGGACTACATCAGGCGCGAGGGCATCGAGATCCCCTCCATCTACTTCTCCCACACCCGCAAGGTGTTCGAGCGCGACGGCATGCTGCTGCCCGACTCCGACGTCGTACGCCGCGGGGACGACGAGCCGCTGTTCGAGGCGGTGGTGCGCTACCGCACGGTGGGCGACATGACCTGCACGGGCGCCGTGCAGTCCGCGGCCGGCACGGTCGAGGAGATCATCGAGGAGATCGCGGCGACCCGGATCACCGAGCGCGGGGCCACCAGGGCCGACGACCGCGCCTCCGAGGCCGCCATGGAGGACCGTAAGCGAGAGGGCTACTTCTAAAATGGACATTCTTCGCTTTGCCACGGCGGGAAGCGTCGACGACGGCAAGTCCACCCTCATCGGACGGTTGCTCTTCGACTCCAAGGCGATCTTCGAGGACCAGCTCGAGGCGGTCGAGCGCACCTCGCGCGACCGGGGCACGGAATACACCGACCTGTCGCTGCTGACCGACGGCCTGCGGGCCGAGCGGGAGCAGGGGATCACGATCGACGTGGCGTACCGGTATTTCGCGACGCCGCGCCGCAAGTTCATCATCGCCGACACGCCCGGGCACATCCAGTACACCCGGAACATGGTCACCGGCGCCTCCACGGCCGATCTGGCGATCATCCTCATCGACGCCCGCAAGGGCGTGCTCGAGCAGTCGCGGCGGCACGCGTTCCTGACGACCCTGCTGCGCGTCCCGCACCTGGTGCTGGCCGTCAACAAGATGGACCTGGTCGGCTACTCCCAGGAGCGCTTCGAGGAGATCAGGGAGGAGTTCACGTCGTTCGCGTCCAAGCTGAACGTCTCCGACCTCACCTTCATCCCGATCTCCGCGCTCAACGGCGACAACGTGGTCTCGCGCTCGGAGAACATGCCCTGGTACCTCGGCACGTCGCTCCTGCACCACCTGGAGAACGTGCACATCGCCTCCGACCGCAACCTCACCGACGTGCGCTTCCCGGTCCAGTACGTGATCCGGCCCCAGCGGGCCACCGATCACGCCTTCCACGACTACCGCGGCTACGCGGGCCAGGTGGCGGGCGGCGTGCTGAAGCCGGGTGACGAGGTCGTGCACCTGCCGTCGGGCCTGAACACCCGCATCGCCTCGATCGACACGTTCGACGGGCCGGTGGAGGAGGCGTTCCCGCCCATGTCGGTGACGCTGCGCTTCGAGGACGACATCGACATCTCGCGGGGCGACATGATCGCCAGGCCCAACAACCAGCCGCAGGCGGCGCAGGAGCTGGAGGCGATGGTCTGCTGGATGGCCGACGGGCTCAAGCTGACGCCGCGCTCCAAGCTGATGATCAAGCACACCACCCGTACGGCCCGCGCCCTCGTACGCGATCTGCACTACCGGCTCGACGTCAACACCCTGCACCGCGACGAGGAGGCCACCTCGCTGAGCCTCAACGAGATCGGCCGGGTGTCGCTGCGGGTCACGCAGCCCATGTTCGTCGACGACTACGCGCGCAACAGGCTCACCGGCGGCTTCATCCTCGTGGACGAGTCCACGAACGGCACCGTCGGCGCCGGCATGATCATCGACGCGAGCTGAGGTAGATCTTTTAGCGTTCCGCTTACCGACTGATTACCCTCCGCGCTAGGGTCATCGCGTTCCGTGTTCGTCGCGACGCGAAGGCCCTCCCCTTGAACGATCGTGCGCCCACCCAGGTGATCTATCTGGGTGGCCTTGGCCGCAGCGGCACCACGCTGCTCGAGAGGCTCCTCGGCGAGCTTCCCGGCGTGGTGGCGCTCGGCGAGGTGGTGCACCTGTGGGAGCGGGGGATCCTCGCGGAGGAGCTCTGCGGCTGCGGGGTGGCCTTTCCCTCCTGCTCCTTCTGGCGGCAGGTGGGGGAGCGGGCGTTCGGCGGCTGGACGCGTGGCCTGGCCGAACGGGTTCTCGCGCTCCGGCAGCGGATCGACCGCACCCGCAGGATCGCCCGGATCGACCACCCTGACCTGGCCGAATACGCGCGGGCATACCGGCGGCTCTACGACGCGGCGGGCGCGCCGGTCGTGATCGACTCCAGCAAGCACGCGTCACTGGCCTGGTGCCTGGTGGCGAGCGGCATGGACGTACGCGTCGTCCACGTGGTCAGAGACCCTCGCGCGGTCGCCCACTCCTGGGCCAGGACCGTGCGGCGGCCCGAGGACGGGCGGCCCATGACCCGCTGGAGCCCCGCCCGCACGGCGATCCACTGGTCGGCCCAGAACGCCGCGCTGGAGATGCTCCCCGGGCGCGGGGCGCGGGTGACCAGGGTCCGCTACGAGGACCTGCTCGCCGCTCCCGGGGCCACCCTGACGTCGCTGCTGGCCCGGCTCGGGATGCCCGCGCCGGAGCTGCCGTTCCTGGAGGGCCGCACCGCCTGGCTCGGCCCCTCCCACACCGCCTCCGGCAACCCGATGCGCTTCCACGTGGGGCGGGTCGAGCTGCGACGGGACGACGCGTGGGTGTCGGGCCTGCCCGGCGGCGACCGGCGGGTGGTCAACGCCCTCACCTGGCCGCTCAGAGGCCGGTACGGCTACTCGGGGGTCGCCGCGTGAGCCGGCATCCCTCGGTCGGGGTCGTCATCCCCACGCGCGGCGACCGCCCGGCCCGGCTTCGCGAGGCCGTCGAGGCGGCGCTCGCCCAGGACTATCCGGGTGAGCTGTCCGTGGTCGTGGTGGTCGACGGGCCCGAGCGGGTGAGCGGCGTCGGCGTCAGGACGCTGCCCAACTCGCGCACCCCCGGCCTCCCCGGGGCGCGCAACACCGGGATCGCCGCCTGCGACACCGACCTGGTGGCCTTCTGCGACGACGACGACGTGTGGTTGCCCGGCAAGCTCGCCGCGCAGGTGCGGGCGCTGCGAGACGGAGGCGAGTTCGCGAGCTGCGGCATCGAGGTCGAGTACGGTCGCCGCCGCGTGACGCGCCTCGCCGGCACCTCCACCATCACCGTGAGCGATCTGGTCCGTTCGCGGATGGCGATGGTGCACTCGTCGACATTTCTGTTCGAACGCGGCGTGCTCTGGCTCGACGAGAGCGCGCCCGGAGGACAGAACGAAGACTGGGACCTGGCCCTGCGCGCCGCCAAGCGGCGATCGTTCGTCCACATCGATGAACCGCTTGTGCGGGTGCGATGGGCCGGGTCCCACTATGCCGCCCGGTGGGCGGACCGCATCGCCGGGCTCGACTGGATGCTCGCCCGGCACCCCGAACTGGCCGTGGACCCGTGCGGCGCGGCGCGGGTCTACGGTCAGCTTGCCTTCGGCCACGCCGCGCTGGGGCACCGGCGCGAGGCCGTCCGCTGGGCCGCCCGCGCCCTCGGCGCCCGGCCCGGCGAACCACGCGCCCCGATCGCGCTGGCGGTGGCGGCCGGTCTCGTCTCCGCGCCCAAGGTCATGGCCGCCCTCCACCGCCGAGGACACGGCATTTGACCCCGTCCCACCGCCCCACCGGTTCGCCCTGCGATTCGGTCGGGCGTTCCGGGGTTCGCGGGCGGTGGTCTCTGGTGGCGGGTGGGGGGTCGGGCGCTTCGGTGCGGCGGCTTCCGGCGGCCGCTGCGGGGCCGGAGGCCCGGAACGGGAAGGCGCGGGTTCAGGTGGGTGGGGTCGGGGTCGACGCGATGACCGAGGACGAGGTCGTCGAGTGGGTGGCGGCGGAGCTGGAGGCCGGACGGGGCGGGCGGATCGTCACCCCGAACGTCGACATCTGCCGCGCCGCCGGCACCGATCCGGCGCTCAAGGAGCTCGTGTGCTCGGCCGAGCTGGTCGTCACCGACGGCATGCCGCTGGTCTGGGCGGCCAGGCTGCTCGGCACGCCCGTGCCCGGCCGCGTGACCGGCGCCGACCTCATCTGGTCGCTCAGCGACCTCGCCGCCCGCCGTGGCTGGCCCGTCTATCTGCTCGGCGGGCCCCCGGGTGTGGCGCGCCGGGCCGCCGCCGAGCTGACCGGCCGCCATCCGGGACTGAAGGTGTGCGGCGTGCACGCGCCGCCCTACCACTTCGACGCCACGCCTGAAGGAAGCGATCGGGTGCGGCGCAAGGTGGTCGCCGCCCGGCCGCGGCTGGTCTTCGTCGGGCTCGGGTTCCCCCGCCAGGATCGGCTCATCGCCGACCTGCGGGCTGAGCTGCCGGGGGTGTGGTTCCTGGGCTGCGGGGCGGCGATCGCCTTCGCGGCGGGCACGGTGGCCAGGGCGCCGGAGTGGATGCGGCGGGCCGGGCTGGAGTGGGCGTTCCGGCTGGTCAGCGAGCCCGGCCGGCTGGCGCGCCGCTACCTGGTCGACGACCTGCCGTTCGCGGCGCGGCTGCTCGGCGGCTGCCTGGCCGCCCGCCTCAGGCCCAGGTGAGCGTGCGGACGTGGGCGTTCGGCCAGAACCTGAGGTCAGCCGCGTCAGCCTGAGGTCAGGGCGCGGACGCGGGCGGCGTCCTCGGGGCTGAGACCGCGGGCCGCGCCGGCCAGTGCCAGGCGGGAGTCCATCGGCCGGTACGCCGTGCGCGACAGCCCCGTCCAGGCGAAACCCGTGCCCGCCCCCGAGCCTCCCGTACAGGCTCTTGTGACGCGCCGGGCGGCGGCCGGTGTCCAGGGCAGGCCGGCGTGGGCGTACAGGCGTTGGAAGCCCGGGAGGGGGTCGGCGGCCAGCGACTCGTACGACGTGACGAGGATACCGGGGGTGCGGGCCAGGAGATCGCGGGCCGCCCGCCACAGCGCCGCCGCCTTGGCCACCCGGTCCTGGGAGCCGACGAGGGCGCGCAGTTCCAGCAGCTCGGGATGGTCGCGGACCAGCAGCGGCTGTTCGAGGAGCTCGTGGAAGTAGACCGTCCACCCCAGCCGCTGCCAACTGGCCACGAACGACACCGGATCCCGGACGAGAGCGATCACCTTGCACCCCAGCCGTTCGGCGAACCAGCCCGCGCTCAGCACCGCGAACGGGTCGTCGAGCAGCGCCCGGCGGCCGGCCAGGCGACCGAGGGTGAAGGCGGTGCCGTAGCGGAGCAGGCGGGCCAGGTCGTACGGGGAGCGGTTCGCGCGCAGCTCGGCCAGCCAGCGGTAGCGCAGGGCCACCGTGTCGCGGAAGGCGGGCAGCCAGTCGGCGGAGTTGTCGTCGCAGATGTACTGGAACCTGTGCGTCACCCGGGCGTCGAGCACCCCGGGGCAGTGGCCCGGCGGGTGCTGCGGGTTGAGCGGCTCGTTGACGTAGACCAGGTCGCCTCCGGCGGCGAGCATCTTGCCGGTCCAGCTCGTACCGCTGCGCGGCAGGCCCGTCACCAGGACCGGGGTCACGCGGCGGCCCAGCCGCGCACGCGCAGGGCGGCCAGGGTGTGGCGGCCGAAGGGGCGCAGGCCGTAGCGGCGGTGCAGTTGCCACAGGGGGAGCAGGTTCTTGACGAGCACGCCGCCCGACCAGCCCGCGACCGCTCCGAGCGCCCCGTGGGCCGGGATCAGCGCCAGGTCCAGCAGCACGGTGCACCCGATGGCGGCCACCAGGTTGAGCAGGCTCAGGCCGGTGTGCCCGGCGGCCGTCAGCACGACGTCCACCATGCCGCAGGCCGTCGCCACCATCATCGTCCCGGCCAGCACCAGCGCCACCGGCACCGCGGAGCCGTACGAGGGCCCGAACAGCCCCAGCACCCACGGGGCGGCGACGGCGTACGCGAGCCACACCGGCCACGTCAGCAGCACCAGCCACACCGTCGCGGCCTGGTACAGCTCGCGGGCCCGCCGGTGCTCACCGTCGGTGAGCGCCGCCACCAGCCGGGTCTGTACGGCCTGCGCCAGCCCCTGATTGGCGAGCTGCCCCACCACCTTGAACCGGGTCGCGGCCGTGTACACGGCGGCCTGCGCCGGCCCGCCGAGCACGGCCACGATCACGATGTCCACCCGCTGGAACACCGCCTGGATCGCCCCCGCGACCGACCGGGGCGCGGTGTGGCGCCACAGATCCCGCCCCATCCCCGGCAGGTACGGCGTCCGCGGCACCCGCCCCCGCAACCCCGTCACCGCCAGGACCACCACCGCCAGGTACGGCACCCCCCACGCCACGGGCAGCCACCCGGCCACCCCGGCCAGGGCCGCGGCGCCCACCAGGACGAGCTGGCAGGCGGGCACCAGCACCCCGTCGGCCAGCACCGTGGGCCGCAGGACCCCGAAACCGCGCGTGGCCGACAGCAGCACGTCGCCCGCCACCATGACCGGCACGACGAGGGCGAGCGCCCCGAGCCGGGGGTACAGCACCGCCGCGGCGGCTCCGGACACCAGCAGGCAGGGCACGAGCGCCGCCCGGATATATCCAGACATGCCGCGATACCCATACGTCTTCGCCCGCGCGATGAAGTAGATCAGCCCGTTCCCCGCGTCCAGCTTGGCGATCCCCGCCGCCATGAGCACCAGCGCGGTCGCGGTGAAGAAGGCCCCGGCCTCGGCGGCGGAGAACGCCCTGGTCACGACCACCACCACGACGAACTGCGCCAGCGCGCTGCACGCCGCCCCCGTGACCCCCGCGAGCCCCTTGCGGCCGATCACCGCCGCCACGACGGCTCACCGCCCAGCCACCGCGCCAGCCGCGCGTCGTACACCTCGAAGTGGTCGCGCAGCGCCCGCTCCAGCACCGGGGACACGCCGCGCGGCAGCGACCGGCCGTTGTAGCGCTCGAACACCGGGTAGCCCAGGTTCGGCACGCCCAGGAAGTCCAGCACGCGGTCGTAGACGGCCTCCGGCTCGGCGAAGAAGCGGTGGCTGTCGAGCACCAGGAGGCGTTCGCGGCCGATCAGCGGCTCCAGCCGGTCGAGCTGCTCGGCGTAGCGCCCGCGCGCCAGATAGGCGTGGTGGCGGTGCGAGTGGTGCAGGGAGAAGGGTTCGTCGCGCAGCAGGTCCTCGGCGCCGGCCAGGCGGGGGGCCTCCAGCTCCAGGGCGTGCTCGAAGCAGGCCTCGGTCTCGTAGCCCCTGGCCAGCTCGTGGGCGTGCGCGGAGCGGGCACGGGCCACGGGGTCGCGGACGAGGACGATGAGCTTGACCCCCGGCAGGTCGGCCGCGATGCGCTCACCGGCCAGCGGGTGGAACAGGTAGTAGGGGGACGACTCGAACGCCAGGGCGCGGGAGCCGTACCGGTGGGCGAGCAGCGCCGCGCCCACCCGCAGCGGGAAGTGGGCCTGATACCAGGCCGGGCCTCGCCCGTAGGCGACGTCGAAATAGTGCACGCCCTTGTGCAGCACCGGTTTGAGCAGCAGCGGATGCTGGGCCAGCGCCCGGTAGAGCGAGGTGGTGCCGCAGCGCTGACCCCCGGTGATGAGGAACGACGGCAGCACCCGCGCCCCGGACGTGAACCTTCCGGTGGCCCGCGACAGGGAGAGCACCGATCGTTTCATGGTCCTCATGTCAGCAGCTCCTCGTGGTCGACGACCGGGCTGAGCCAGGACTCCGGCGGGCCCAGCGGCGCGTGGCCGTCGGCGGCGTGCCGGTCGGCCAGCGCGATGAGGTAGCGCAGCGCGGTCTGCCTGGCCGCCGCCGCCGACAGCCCGAGGGGGGCGAGAGTCCGTACGGACCGGGCCACGCACGCCCGCGCGGCGACCCGGGGCTCCATGCGGCGCAGCGCCCGCTGGAAGAAGTGGTGCACGGCGTCGAAGCCGTAGGGGACGCCGACCTCGTAGCGCTCCCAGTCCCACACGAGCAGCCGGCCGTCGCGGGAGGGGCAGATGTTCCACGGGGCGAAATCTCCGTGCCAGGCCGGACGGGGGCCGCCGGTGCCGGCGATCTCCCTGACGGCCGCCAGCAGCAGGGGGCGGGGCACGCGACGACGGCGGCGTACCGGCAGGGGGGACAGCGCCAGCACCGACAGCCCCCGCCAGTCGCCGTGGTGCAGCACGGCGGGCGCGGCGACCGTGTCCAGGGACAGGCCGGCCAGCCTGCGCAGGGCCGCCGCCTCGGCGGTGATCAGCGCGCGCGCCCGCGCGCTGTCGCCGATCTTCACGAACGCCAGCCGCCGCCCGCCCGAGCGCGCCTCCAGGATGGGCTTGCGGTTGGCCCGCAGCGCGGGCCGCACGTGCAGGACGGTCTCGACCGGCCGGTGGAAGACCTCGCTGAGGTGTGCCGCGATGGAGCCCTCGACGGGCACCACGACCTCGGCCCCCACGTGCCACCAGCGGCGCGGCGCCAGCCTGCGGGGCACGGCGGCGTGCGGCAGCACGGTGTACGCCCGCGGCGACCCCGAGCCCGGATACAGCAGCCGCACGGTCTCCGCGAGATAGCCAAGGCGGACCGCGGCGTCGTTCATACGCCCTCCTTCGGTCGCTCGCTCGCCCGGCTGTTCCGCCACAGGAGGGCGAACGAGATGAGGTAGAGGCTGAGGGGCGTGACCAGGCCGTCGTAGACGAACATGTAGAGCAGCACCAGCCCCATCACGAGCACCCCGGCCAGCCCGACGGGGCTGCGGTCGGGCCAGTGGCGGCGGATCGCGCCCGCGAAGAACGCCACGTAGAGCGCCGCCCCCGTGAAGCCCTGCGTGATGATCAGCAGCCAGAGCTGCCCGTCGCTGCCCAGCGGCGGATGCCCGCAGCCGCCGCACCACTCGGTCTTGCCCGTGGTGATCGTGCGGTGGTTGCCCATGGCGTTGCGGGTGTTGCCGAAGCCGATGACCGGCGAGTGGCCGGCGGCGGCGAGGGTGGCCGTGACCGTGAAGGCCCGGATGTCGTTGGAGTGGGGTTTGTCCAGCCGCTGCGCGAACAGGGCGGCCAGCGGGCTGAGCGCGAACGCCAGCGCCGCCGCCACGACCGCGCCGCAGAGCGCCACCCGGGTGCGCCCGCCCACCCGCACGATCAGGTAGAGCACGCCCAGGCCGAGCCCGATCCACAGGCCCCGGTTGAGCGAGTAGACGATGGGGATGGCGGCCAGGGCGACCACCACGGCCACGAAGACCCGGTGCCGCGTCGCGCCGTACACCCACCAGCCGACCACGAACCAGACCAGCAGCACCGACGCGTTGCTGCCCCAGGCGTTCGCCCACTCGTACGGCGCCTCGGGCCTGGGCATGGCGAAGCCGAGCACCTTCTGCGTCTGGGCGGCGGTGGGGTGGATGAGGTTCTGCACGAACGAGTTCCCGCTGATCCACTCGGGCAGCAGCAGCTCGACCGGCGAGGTGAAGGCGAAGTCGGGGAACAGGACGCCCAGCAGCCCGCCCGCGACCGTGGTGACGAACAGCACGCCGAGCATCCGGACCAGGCGCAGTTGCGGCAGCTCGCGCTCGGTCAGGTTGCCCAGGTAGAGGACCATGACGAGGATGGCGGTGTAGAGGGCCAGGCGCATGACGTAGCCGATCACCCGGCCGGGGCCGAACCCGCCGTACGTGCCGGGCGGCGATTCCGCCAGCATCAGCGCGCTCACCAGATAGCCGGCCAGCAGCAGCAGCCAGAGCCCGAACCCGCGGGGCACCTTGATCGGCCGGCGCCGCCACAGCAGCACGGCCATGGGCACGGCCAGCACGATCACCGACAGCCCGCCGAAGCCCAGCGCCCACCAGACCGGATAGCCGACCAGCAGCGCCCCGATGGGCCACGCGGGCCCCCTCACGTCGGCGTGCCCGGCCGCCGCGGCTGGTGGAGCGCCTGCATGGGCGTGGTCTCGGCGGACACGCTCACCTCCAGCTCGCCGGTCGCGACGAGCTTGCCGAGCGAGGTGTGGGGGGCGCGCGGCTCCAGCAGGGGCACGAACGAGGGCACCGCGTCGGTCGCCGTCACCACGCCCACGATCGGCACGTCGTGCCGGCCGAGCTGCTGGACGGCGGCCACGACCTGGATGGAGGTGACCCGGCCCAGCCCCACGAGCAGCAGGGCGGCGTCGGCCCTGGCCAGGTCGCGTACGTCGGAGCCGTCGAGCACGATCAGCGGCGCGCTGACGGCGAGCGGTTCGGCCAGCGTGGAGGCGTAGAGGTCGGCGGGCAGCGCCTTGACCAGCAGGCGCTTGCCCGGGCAGGCCGCGACCACGGCGCAGGCCAGGTCGTGCAGCACGCCGTGCTCGCGCGTGCCGGACAGGTCGCTGAGCACGGGCAGCCCGGTCAGCCGCTCGACGTCGGCGGCCGTGCGGAGCCGGGTGTCGAACCGGTCGCGGGCGTAGGCGGCGGCCGAGCCCGCCAGCAGCCCGGCCATCAGCCCGGTGCCGAGGTAGAGCCGCAGGCTGGGGGAGCTGGGCCCATCGGGGGGCGCGGCCTGGCTGATGACCGAGCCGGGGGTCACCGCGACGGTGCGGAGGGCGTCGTACTTGAGCGCGAGACTGGCCGCCTGCCGGTTGAGCACGCTCTGCCGCTGGGTCGCGATCGCGTGCTCGGGTGTGCCTCTGCGCAGGCGGTCGAGCTCCTTGATCACCACATCGATCCCGGCGTTGACCTGCTTGAGCTTGCTGAGCACGGCCTGCTGCTGCTCGGCCATCGCGGTCAGCGCGCTCTCACGGCGGTTGGCGAGGTAGGCCTCCGCGTAGGCCCGCGACCGGATGGCCGCGGCGTCGGGGTCGGCGGTCGTCACGGAGATCCACAGCACCGACGAGTTGGGCGGCACGGAGACCTCGGCCGGCTCCAGCGCCTCGCCCCCGAGGGCCCTGGCCGCCCGCGCCGCGACCACGGCCGACTGCGCGACCTGGGCTTCGGTGTCGAGGTTGAGCGGCTCACGCTGGCGGCTGGTCACCTGGTTGCCCGGCTCCTGCGGACCGGCCGGCATGACCAGCACCTGCGTGGTCGCCGTGTAGGAGGGCGGGGTGAGCCGCATCAGCGCGAGCCCCGCGGTGCCGCCGAACACGAGGCAGCCCACCAGGAGCAGCCACCGCCTGCGTAGCAGCGAGAGGTGCTCGTCCAGGTCGGTGCCGGAGCTCATGGGGGAGGATCTCCTGGAGTGTGTGCGTCCCGTGTCAGGTCGACGACGCTGCGTCACTGGTCGAGGTGTGCGCCCACTATAGGACGGACGGTCACCACCCAGGTTGAATACCCAAGATTTTCTCCGCAAAGGCCACGAAGAAAAAACTCTATAAAGCGAAATATCGGAAAATTCCGACGGTATCTTCACCGCCACGAACTGGGGAGACTCCCACACTGGCTGAAGTTCCAGGAATGACATGGCAAGGTTCAGGGGTGACAGGCGGGGGTCGTTCGACGAGGGGGTTGAAAGGCTTTGCAGCGACGGGGCATTTCTCATAAAACAACGCACACCGCATTCACCGGAGCCATCCTTGCCCTGGTCGCGGTGCTGTCCGCCTGCTCCGGCGCGGAGGGCTCCCCCCGGCCACCGGCCGCCGCGGGCCCGCCGGTGAAGGAGATGGCGGCCTCACCCGCCTGTACGGCCACCGCCAGGCTCATCCCGTCCTGCGGCGCCTGGTGGGGCATGGCGCCCGAGGTCTTCACCGGCGCCCCGGTGGAGCAGGCGCTGCACGGCGCGGAGTCCCGCATGGGCGCCGCCGCCGACGTGCTGCACGTCTACCACCGGGGCAGCGAGCTGTTCCCCACCGACGCGGAGGTCCGGCTGGCCCGCGACCCGGCCAGGCCGCGGCTGCTCATGATCAATTGGAAGCCGTCGTTCGACCACACGTGGGAGGAGATCGCCGACGGGGCCCTCGACAAGAGGATCGACCGCCTGGCCGGCTACCTCAGGCGCACCTTCCCCGAGCGGTTCTTCCTCACCCTGCACCACGAGCCCGAGAACGACGTGGACGCCGACTCGGGGTCGGGCATGCGGGCCACGGACTACGCGGCCATGTTCCGGCACGTGGTGCTGCGGCTGCGGGCCGAGGGGGTGAAGAACGCGGTCATGGTGATGACGTACATGGGGGCGCCGAACTGGGCGGCCATGCCGTGGTTCGAGGATCTCTACCCGGGTGACGACGTGGTGGACTGGGTGGCCATGGACCCGTACGCGGACGACCGGGTGCACGACTTCGACGGGCTGGTGAACAAGGTCCGCAAGGAATATCCCGACTGGCCGGGGTTCTACCGGTGGATGCAGGCGCGCTTCCCCGGCAAACCGGTCATGGTGGCCGAGTGGGGGGTGTTCGAGAGACCGCGCGACCGGGCGTTCAAACGGAAGTTCTTCGAGTCGGTGCTGAGACAGATCAAGCGGTATCCGCAGATCAAGGCCCTGCTCTACTTCGACTCGCCGCAGGCGCCGCGCGGTGACACCAGCTTCGACTCCGACTCCGGGTCCGGCAGGGCGTTCAGCGCGCTGGCTCGAGATCCGTATTTTCGCGCGACTCCCGTGCCGCGGCCCTGACCTTGATCCTCCAGCCGGCCACGGTGACGACGACGGCCGCCGCGAGCGCCCAGAGGGTGAGCGTGTTGCTCGCGTCGAGGAGCTTGAGCGCGGAGGCGAGCAGGACGATGGCCAGCATGGCCCTGATCAGGCCGCCGGGGGCCCGCGAGGAGATCCTGGCGCCCAGGTAGACGCCCGGGATCGAGCCGATGAGCAGCGACAGCGTGAGGTCCATCTGGAAGTCGCCGAACATCAGGTGGCCGAGCGCGGCGGAGGCGACCAGCGGCACGGCCTGGACGAGGTCCGTGCCGACGAGCTGGTTGGCCTTGAGCGCCGGATAGAGGGCCAGCAGGGCCACGATGATCAGCGAGCCCGACCCCACCGACGAGACGCCGACGATCAAGCCACCTACCATACCGACCAGTAGGGTCGGAATAGGGCGCACGACGATCTCATGGGTGCTCGACGACCCGCCCCGCCCGCCGAGCCAGCTCTTGAACGCCATGCCGGCGACGGCCAGCAGCAGCGCGACCCCGAGGGCGTATTTCACCGCGTCGGTCACCGCGAACGCCCGCGCCAGGAACACCCCGCAGAACGCGGTCGGCACCGAGCCCGCGCACAGCCAGCCGACCAGACGCAGGTTGACGGTGCCGCGGCGCAGGTGCACGACGCTGCCGACCGGCTTCATCACGGCCGAGGCCACCAGATCGCTGGAGACCGCGGCCAGCGGCGGCACGTTGAAGAACAGCATCATCATCGGCGTCATGAGGGCCCCGCCGCCCATGCCGGTCAGCCCGACCACGATGGCGACGAGGAAGGAACCGCCGACCAGCCCCGCGTCGATCAACGGACCCATCCGGCGCTCTTCAGGGTGTCGAGCACCCGGGAGACGGCCGCCTCGATCGAGAGGTGCGTGGTGTCGATCACCAGGTCGGCGTCGTCGGGCTCCTCGTAGGGGTCGGAGATGCCGGTGAACTCGGGAATGAGGCCGGCGCGGGCCTTGGCGTACAGGCCCTTGCGGTCGCGACGCTCGCACTCTTCCAGCGGCGTGGCGACGTGCACGAGCAGGAAGTCGGCCCCGACGGACTCGACCATCTCGCGCACCTCCTCGCGGGTGGCCGCGTAGGGGGCGATGGGCGCGCAGATGGCCAGGCCGCCGTGGCGGGCGGACTCGGCGGCGACGAAGCCGATGCGGCGGATGTTGAGGTCGCGGTCGGCCTTGGAGAAGGTCAGGCCCTTGGAGAGCAGGTGGCGTACGACGTCGCCGTCGAGGTAGGTCACCGTGCGGGTGCCCACCTCCAGCAGGGCGTCGCGCAGGCCGCGGGCGATCGTGGACTTGCCCGAGCCGGACAGGCCGGTGAAGAAGACCACCAGGCCGCGCCGGTGCGGCGGGCCGGGGATGCGCACGGGCTCGGGGCCGGCCAGGTGCTCGGTGGCGCCGTAGGCGGTGGCCACGTGCTCGCGCAGCTCCAGGTCGATCTCGGGCTCGTCGCGCGGGGCCAGGGGCACCGGGACGACCAGCGTTCCCTCGGGGAGCTTCTCCTTGGCGCGCAGCGCGGCGCGGACCACGGCGGGGCCGGCTTCGCCGTAGGCGAGGGGGAGCAGCAGGATCACCGCGTCGAGCTCCTTGGCGGTGGCGACGATCTCGGAGAGGTCGTCGAGGGGGCCGCGCATGGTGACGGCGAGCGCCGCGCGCCCGTCGAGCTCGGCCTCCACCTGGGCCGGGGTGCGCCGCAGCCGCGCGAACGGCCCGTGCTCCGGCGTGCCGAGCCCCTTGACCGGCCCCGCGGTCAGGCCGTCGGGCTCGTGGGCGGTCACGGTGAGGGTGGCCAGCGGCAGGCCCTCCGGGTCGAGCAGCGTGACCTCGTCGCCCGGGGAGACGTCGGCGGGCAGGCGCAGGGTGACGGGAGCCGGCCACGGAGCGCCGTCGGCGAGCGTGCCGCGCTCGTGCACCGCGTGCAGGTCGTCGTGCCCGAGGAACCCGGTCAGCGGCTGGAACGCGCCGGAGAGCAGCAGCTCGAGATCGGCCAGTTCGTGCTGCTCAGGGGTCCACTCCACGTTTCCTACATCCCAACTATTCCGATTGAATTGGTAGGAAAGGATTTTAGCGACTGGAATCAGTGTGCCGCTACAGGAGCCGGGCGAAGTGGTGCTGGGGCTTCCTGATGACCATCGTGATCTCATCGTGAGAGGCGGGGTAGCGGCCGTGGGTCAGCTTCGACATCATCGCGATCGCGGCGGAGCCGATCGCGCGCTCGCGGGCCGGGCCGCTGAGGTTGCGCTCGTCGTCGGTGATCATGAGGCCGCGGCTGAGGCAGAACGCGTGCAGGCCGTCGCTCGAGGCCAGCGGCTCGTACACGGTGGGCAGGGGTCCTGGCGTGCCGGGGGCGACGAGGACGCGCCAGAGCAGGCGGCGCAGCCACGACGGCGTGATCCGGTCGAGCAGGCCGTAGGCCGACCTGCGGTCGCGCATGCGCAGCAGCACCAGGCCGCCGGGGCGCAGCGACTGCAGCAGCCGGTCGAAGATCAGCTCGGCGTGCTTGACGCGCTCGAGCAGGAACGAGAGCTGGATGACGTCGAAGGCCCTGGGCGGCAGTGGCACCGACCGCAGGTCGCCGAGCGACCAGGTGGCCAGGTCGGGCCGCTCCGCCAGCACGCGCCTGATGGCGGGATGGTCTTCGTCGGCCCCGGTGGCCCGGATCTCGATGTGTTCGAGGCCCAGGGGCTCGTCGTGCGCACACCCCGCGACCAGCACGTCAAGCCTCCTGATCGGCTGCCCCGCGCAGTGCTCGCGGATCCGTTGACCGAAGAGGTCGCCTCTCTGGGCGACCGACCGCACCTCAGACATGTGACCTACAGTAATCAATCAATCGGTCTTAGTAATGCATTTCCCTGCTAGCGTCCTGGGCCGTGAGCGATCAGGTCAGCGATCAGGTCTACGTGGGGAACGCCGGGGCCGACGCGGCACTCGACCGGGGCTGGCTGCTCGGCCACTTCAAACCTCCCGGCGACCCGAGACACAGCGAGGACGTCGAGATCAAGTGGGGCGTGCACCCGCCGGGCGACGAGCGGGCGGAGTGGGTCAGAGGCGAGGGGCGCACGGCCCTGCTCGTCCTGATCGGCGGCCGGTTCCGGGTCGAGCTGCCCGGCCGGAGCGTGCTGCTGGCCGAGCCCGGCGACTACGTGGTGTGGGGAAAAGGAGTGGACCATTCGTGGCGGGCGGAGGAGCATTCGACCGTCCTGACCGTGCGCTGGCCCTCCGTACCTGGTTACAGAGTCGGGTGAGTTCTGGCGGCGAGTAGGCTTGGAAAAGACCCCCGCGACCTGACACGGCCGGGGGTAATCGTGTTGCCGTCGTGGGGCTGTGGGCGTTTCTGATGAGTCTTTCCGGACTACTTGACCTTGTTCGCGCCGACCCGAAGTTGACCGCCGCTCTCGAAGAGGGCGGCGATGTCGCGCTGGTCGCGCCGTCCGCGCTGCGCCCGTTCGGCGTTGCGGCGCTGACCGCGCACGACCAGCGGACCGTGCTCGCCATCACCGCCACCGGCCGGGAGGCGGAAGACCTGGCCGCCGCGTTGACCAGTTTGATCGAGCCCGGCTCGGTGGCCGTGTTCCCGGCGTGGGAGACGCTGCCCCACGAGCGGCTCTCGCCACGCAGCGACACCGTGGGGCAGCGGCTGGCGGTGCTGCGCAGGCTGGCGCACCCCGTGAAGGACGACCTGGCCGCCGGGCCGCTCAGCGTGGTCGTGGCGCCGATCAGGGCACTACTGCAGCCGATCATGAAGGGGCTCGGCGACCTGGAGCCCATCAGGCTGCGGGCCGGTGACGACGCCGACCTCGACGAGGTCGTCGGCAATTTGGTCACCAACGGTTACCACCGTGTGGACATGGTGGAGAAGCGCGGCGAGGTGGCCGTGCGCGGCGGACTGCTCGACGTGTTCCCCCCGACGGAGGAGCATCCGCTGCGGCTGGAGTTCTGGGGCGACACGGTCGAGGAGATCCGCTGGTTCAAGGTGGCCGACCAGCGCTCGCTCGAGGCGGCCGAGGACGGCCTGTTCGCGCCGCCGTGCCGCGAGCTGCTGCTGACGCCCGAGGTCCGGGCCCGGGCGCGCGAACTGGCCGAGGAGCACCCGGCGCTGGCCGAGGTGCTCGACCAGCTCGCCGAGGGCACGCCGGTCGAGGGCATGGAGGCGTTCTCGCCCGTGCTGGCCGGGGAGATGGACCTGCTGCTCGACCACCTGCCGATCAGGTCCGGGGTGTTCGTGTGCGACCCCGAGCGGATCAGGGGACGGGCCGAGGAGCTCGTACGCACCTCGCAGGAGTTCCTCGAAGCCTCGTGGATCAACGCGGCGGCCGGCGGCGAGGCGCCCATCGACCTGGGCGCGGCGGCGTTCCGCTCGCTGGAGGAGATCCGCGGGCACGCCGACGCGCTGGGCCAGCCCTGGTGGACGATGGCGCCGTTCGGCGGCGGGGTGGAGCTGGACGCGCAGGACTCCGAGGCCTACCGGGGCGACACCGCCAAGGCGCTGGCCGACATCAAGGGCTGGCTGGCCGACGACAAGGCGGTCGTGCTGCTCAGCGAGGGCCACGGGCCCGCCGAGCGCATGGTGGAGCTGCTCAAGGGCGTCGACGTGCCCGCCCGGCTGAAGCAATATCTGGACAAGGCGCCCGAGGCGAGGGTCGTCCACGTCTCGACCGGCCTGATCGAGCACGGCTTCATCACCCCCAACCTCGCGGTGCTCACCCACCTCGACCTGGTCGGGCAGAAGGCCTCCACTAAAGACATGCGGCGGCTGCCGTCGCGCCGCCGCAACATGGTGGACCCGCTCCAGCTCAAGGTCGGCGACCACGTGGTGCACGAGCAGCACGGCGTGGGCCGCTACATCGAGATGGTCCAGCGCACGGTGCAGGGCGCCACCCGCGAATACCTGGTCATCGAATACGCCAAGGGCGACCGCCTCTACGTGCCCACCGACCAGCTCGACGAGGTCACCCGCTACGTCGGCGGCGAGGCGCCCACGCTCAACCGCATGGGCGGCGCCGACTGGGCCAAGGCCAAGTCCCGGGCGAAGAAGGCGGTCAAGGAGATCGCCGGCGAGCTGATCAGGCTCTACTCCGCGCGCATGGCCTCGCCCGGGCACCCGTTCGGGGCCGACACGCCCTGGCAGCGGGAGATGGAGGACGCCTTCCCCTACGCCGAGACCGGCGACCAGCTCGAGGCCATCGACGAGGTCAAGCGCGACATGGAGCGCGGCATCCCGATGGACCGGCTGATCTGCGGCGACGTCGGCTACGGCAAGACCGAGATCGCGGTGCGGGCGGCGTTCAAGGCGGTGCAGGACGGCAAGCAGGTCGCGGTGCTGGTGCCGACGACGCTGCTGGTGCAGCAGCACATGTCGACGTTCACCGAGCGGTTCTCCAGCTTCCCCGTCTCGCTCAAGCCGGTCTCCCGCTTCCAGAGCGACGGCGAGGTCAAGGGCACGCTCGAAGGGCTGCGCTCGGGCGCGGTCGACGTGGTGATCGGCACGCACCGGCTGCTCAGCCCCGAGGTCAGGTTCAAGGACCTGGGCCTGATCATCATCGACGAGGAGCAGCGGTTCGGCGTCGAGCACAAAGAGGCCATGAAGCACCTGCGCACCCAGGTCGACGTGCTGGCCATGTCGGCCACGCCGATCCCGCGCACGCTGGAGATGGGGCTGACGGGCATCCGGGAGATGTCCACGATCCTCACGCCGCCGGAGGAGCGGCATCCGATCCTGACGTTCGTGGGGCCGTACGAGGAGAAGCAGATCGGGGCCGCGATCCGGCGCGAGCTGATGCGCGACGGCCAGGTCTTCTTCGTGCACAACCGGGTGGCCTCGATCAACCGGGTCGCCGCGCGGCTGCGCGAGCTGGTGCCCGAGGCGCGCGTCGCGGTGGCGCACGGGCAGATGAACGAGCACCAGCTCGAGAAGATCATGGTGGGCTTCTGGGAGCGGGAATACGACCTGCTCGTCTCCACCACGATCGTCGAGTCCGGGCTCGACGTGCCCAACGCCAACACGCTCATCGTGGACCGGGCCGACAACTACGGCCTGTCCCAGCTCCACCAGTTGCGCGGGCGGGTCGGGCGAGGCAGGGAGCGGGGCTACGCGTACTTCCTCTACCCGCCGGAGAAGCCGCTGACCGAGACCGCGCACGAGCGGCTGGCCACGATCTCGCAGCACACCGAGATGGGCGCGGGCATGTACGTCGCGATGAAGGACCTGGAGATCCGCGGCGCGGGCAACGTGCTCGGGGCCGAGCAGTCCGGGTTCATCGCGGGCGTCGGCTTCGACCTGTACGTCCGGCTCATGGCCGAGGCCGTGCAGGAGCAGAAGGCCAAGCTGTCGGGCGCCGAGGTGCAGGAGGAGCAGCCCGACGTCAAGGTCGAGCTGCCGATCAACGCCCACATCCCGCACGACTACGTGACCTCGGAGCGGCTGCGGCTGGAGGCGTACAAGCGGATCGCGGCCATCACCGCGCCCATCCACATCGACGAGGTGCGCGAGGAGCTGACCGACCGCTACGGCAAGCCTCCGGCGGAGGTGGACAACCTTTTCGCGGTGGCCAGGTTCCGGATCAGGGCGCGGGCGGCCGGGCTCACCGACGTCACGCTCCAGGGCCAGAACATCAAGTTCGGGCCCGCCAGGCTGAGGGAGTCGCAGCAGGTGCGGCTCGACCGGCTGTACAAGAAGGCGATATACAAGCAGGCAGCCGAGACGCTGCTGGTGCCGATACCCAAGACCAAGCCGCTGGGAGGGCAGCCGTTGCGCGACCTCGAGTTGCTCAAATGGTGTGGTGACTTGGTCGAGGCGATGTTCCTCGAGCCCACACGGGTAAGCTGACGGCGGTTTTCGGGTCGGAAAGGGACGTACGTGAAGTCGATACGAGTGGCTGCGGCCGCCGCGGTGGTGGCCGTCGCACTGACCGCCTGCTCTTCCCCCATGCAGGCCGGGGCCGCGGCCGTGGTCGGGAAAGAGCGCATCTCGACGAGCAAGCTCAACGCGGACACGCAGGCCTATGTGGCCGCGCTGAAGAGGGCGAAGCTGGACGAGTCCGCGCTCGGCGTGCCCGCCAGCCAGGTCGTGCTGCAGCGCCTGGTCAACGTGAGCGTCTCCGGGCAGCTCATCGACCGCTACAAGGTGCCGGTGAGCGAGACGGAGATCGACGCCGCGCTCAAGGATCCGGGCCAGTTCGAGTCGCCCGAGATCAACCTGCTGGCCAACGGCGTCGCGCCGGCCGACGCCCGCGACTACGGCCGGGTGATGGTGGGCCTGTCGAAGCTGCAGCAGCAGTTCGGCGGCGAGGCCGGGCAGCAGCGGCTGACCCAGGAGTTCGCCTCGATCAGGCCGGTCTTCAACCCGCGTTACGGGCAGCTCAACCCGCAGCGCACGCAGGAGAACCCGGCTCTGTTCATCGACACCGGCCGGTTCGGCAAGGCCACCACCCAGCAGGCGCCGCAGCAGCCCCAGCAACAGCAGCAGGGCTGACGGTGCCGCTGATCGTCGTCACCACCTCGCCCCGGGTCGCGCCGGGCCTGCTGAGCCACCAGGCCTGGCAGGCGCTGCGCTCCGGGCCGGTGCTGACCGCCTCCGCCGGGCATCCGCACCTGCCCTACCTGGCCGAGGCCGGCATCGAGGTCGAGGTCGTCGAGCCCGATCCCGGGGCGCTGGCCCGGCGGGCGGTCACCGAGACCGTCGTGTGGCTGTCGGCGCAGGACGGCGCGGACTTCATGCGGGCCGTGGGGCACGCGGCGGTCGCGCTCGACGAGCCGCCGCTGATCGAGGTGGTCCCCGGGTCCTACGACCTGCCGGGCGCCCGGGTGCTGGATCTGGTGGCGGTCATGGACCGGCTCCGCACCGAGTGCCCGTGGGATCGCAAGCAGACGCACGAGACGCTGGTGCCGTACCTGCTGGAAGAGGCATACGAGGTGCTCGAGACCATCGAGCAGGGCGACTACCCGGCGCTGCGTGAGGAGCTGGGCGACCTGCTGCTGCAGGTGGCCTTCCACGCGCGGGTGGCCGAGGACTTCGACATGGACGACGTGGCCGCCGGGATCGTCGAGAAGCTCGTACGCCGCCACCCCCACGTGTTCGGCTCGGTGCGGGCCGAGAGCGCCGACGAGGTCAACGACAACTGGGAGGCCATCAAGGCGGCCGAGCGGGCGTCCAAGGGCAGTGAGTCGGCGCTCGACGGGGTGCCTCTGGGGCAGCCGGCCCTGTCGCTGGCGGCGCAGTTGCTGCGCCGGGCCGAGCGGGCCGGTGCGCCGGAGTCGCTGTCGGCCGCGGTGGGCCAAGGGGTGGCCCGGGAGCTGTTCGACCTGGTCCGGCGGGCGGCCGAGGCCGGCCTGGACGCCGAGGGCGAGCTGCGGGCGGCTGCGCGGACGTACCGTGACCGGGTACGGGCTTGGGAGTCGTCCGGCTGAGTTTGGCGCGTTAAGTCGGGAAATGTCAGGATCCTCTGGGGGCTTAGAGACCAGGGGGACTGGTGGTAGAGCTGAGACGGCTGCATTCGGGGGAGCCGCGCGACGTGGCGGGCTACCGCCTGCTCGGCGGGCTCGGAGACGGCGGGCAGGGCTCGGTGTTCCTGGGGCGGGACGCCTCGGGCGGGCACGTGGCCGTCAAGCTGCTGCACGCCCGGCTGCTGGACGACGAGCGGGCGCGGCGCAGATTCCTCCAGGAGAGCGCGACGGCGGCCAAGGTGGCCGGGTTCTGCACGGCCAAGGTGCTCGACAGCGGGCTGGTCGAGGGGCGCCCGTACATCGTCAGCGAGTTCATCGACGGGCCCTCGCTGCACGACCAGGTCCTGTCGTCGGGGCCGTTGTCGGGCGGTGAGCTGGAACGGCTGGCCGTGGGCACGATCACGGCGCTGACCGCCATCCACGGGGCCGGCATCGTGCACCGGGACTTCAAGCCCAGCAACATCCTGATGGGGCCGGACGGGCCGCGCGTCATCGACTTCGGCATCGCCAAGGCCATGGACGCCTCGACGACGGCCGGCAGCGTGGTGGGGACGCCCGGGTACATGGCTCCGGAGCAGATCTCGGGGGAGAGCGCGACCGCGGCCACGGACGTCTTCAGCTGGGCCTCCACGATGGGTTTCGCGGCGACGGGCGAGCCGATCTTCGGCCGCGACTCGATCCCCGCCGTCATGCACCGCATCCTGCACGCCGAGCCGGACCTCACGCGGCTCCCCGGCCCGCTTCGCACGGTGCTGGCGTCCTGCCTGACGAAGGACCCCGCGAACCGGCCCTCGGCCGACGACGTCCTCATGCGCCTCCTCGGCCGCCCGGGCGACGACGCAGGCCCCGCCTCCGTCGCCGTTGCCCGCAGCCACGGCGACGACTCGACATCGGTCCTTGACCCGATCCACGATGCCGACCCCGCTTCGGCCCTTGACGGGCAGGAGCGGAGACGGCGGCTGACCATGATCGGGGTGGGGGCGCTGGTCGCCACCGGGATGATCGCCGGGATCATGTGGCGCGGGTCCGGGCTGACCGGCTCGGGGTCGGGCCCGGCCACGGGCGCGGCCGCGAGCGCCGACGGGTCGTTCGGCGCGGTGCTCGGGCCCGCGTTCGGGCCGCAGGCGGGCGCCCACGTCTCCGCGATGGCCGTCGGCCACGACAGGGGCTCGCCCAGGGTCGCCTACGCGGACGCGACCAAGAGGTCGATCACCGTCTGGGACCCGCGTACGGGCAGGCTCCTCGACACCCTGCCCGACCCCGGCGGCGCGCCGGTGCGCTGGATGGGGCTGGCCACGCTGGGCGGCAGGCAGACCGTGCTCTGGACGGGCGGCGACGGCCTGCTGCGCCGCTGGCGGGTCGGCGACCCCAAGGAGGGCGCGTGGCTGCTGGTGTGCCGCGACGACGCCCGCATGGCGCTGGGCAGGTGGCGCGACCAGCCCGCCGCCGTGATCGCCTGCCCCGACGGCCAGGTGAAGACGTACGATCTGGTCTCGAAGGAGATCGTCGGCAAGCCGCAGCAGGTCCGCGGCCCGATCACCGCGCTGGCCTGGGACGAACGCTCCGGCCGGCCGCTGATCGGCACCGGCGCCGGCCTGCTGACGGGCTCTCCGGAGGCGATCGGCGAGGGGAAGGTCCGCTCGGTGTCCGCCCTGGGCGACGGCCTGGCCGCCATCACGGTCGGCGCCTCCACCGGCGTGTACGACCTGACCACCCACGAACGCGTCCGCGGCTTCACCACGGGCACGGCGGCCGTGGGCGTCACCGCGGCCGGCGGGCAGCGGATGATCGCGACCGGCGCCGACGGAGTCACCGTCTGGAACGCCGACCGCGGCGACCGCTTAGGCCGCCTGATGGACGCGGGCGTCAAGGTGTCCGCCCTGGCCATGGGCGACGGCCTGCTGGCGGCGGGGATCGGCGGCAAACTCCGCGTGTGGAGCCTGGTGTCCAGGCGCTGACCCGTACGAGGGGGCGTGGGCGCGCAGTCCTGAGGCGTGGGCGTACCGATAGGCTCTGATGGCATATTGCCTTTCCGATTTAGGAGCGCATCCCGTGGCAACCATCGAGGTCGTATACGCTCGCGAGATCCTCGACTCCCGGGGCAACCCCACGGTCGAGGTCGAGGTGGTGCTCGACGACGGCAGCACCGGTCGTGCCGCCGTGCCGAGCGGGGCGTCCACCGGCCAGTTCGAGGCGGTCGAACTGCGTGACGGCGGCAAGCGTTACGGCGGCAAGGGCGTGGAGCGGGCCGTCCTCGCCGTGACCGACGAGATCTTCGAGGAGATCAACGGGGTCGAGGCCGAGGACCAGCGCATCATCGACCAGATCATGATCGACCTGGATGGCACGCCCAACAAGGCCAAGCTCGGCGCCAACGCCATCCTGGGCGTCTCGCTGGCCGTCGCCAAGGCCGCCGCCGACAGCGCCGACCTGCCCCTCTTCCGCTACGTGGGCGGCCCCAACGCGCACGTGCTGCCCGTCCCGATGATGAACATCCTCAACGGCGGCGCCCACGCCGACACCAACGTGGACATCCAGGAGTTCATGATCGCGCCGATCGGGGCGGAGACGTTCCGCGAGGCCGTGCGGATGGGCACCGAGGTCTACCACGCGCTCAAGAGCGTGCTCAAGGAGAAGGGCTACGCGACGGGCCTGGGCGACGAGGGCGGCTTCGCGCCCAACCTGCCCTCCAACCGCGACGCGCTCGACCTCATCCTGGTCGCCATCGAGCGGGCCGGCTACGTGCCGGGCGAGGACATCGCGCTGGCGCTCGACGTGGCCGCCTCCGAGTTCCACAAGGACGGCGTCTACACGATCGACGGCAAGGGCGTGCCGGCGCGCGAGCTCATCGCGTTCTACGAGGACCTGGTCGCCAACTACCCGCTCGTCTCCATCGAGGACCCGCTCGACGAGGAGGACTGGGAGGGCTGGAAGGCCATCACCGAGGCGCTCGGCGACAAGGTGCAGCTCGTCGGCGACGACCTGTTCGTGACCAACCCCGAGCGGCTCGAGCGCGGCATCAAGGCGGGCACCGCCAACGCCCTGCTGGTCAAGGTCAACCAGATCGGCACGCTGTCGGAGACCCTCGACGCCGTGGACCTGGCCCACCGCAGCGGCTACCGCTGCATGATGAGCCACCGCTCCGGCGAGACCGAGGACACGACGATCGCCGACCTGGCCGTGGCCGTCAACTGCGGTCAGATCAAGACCGGGGCGCCCGCGCGTTCCGACCGGGTCGCGAAGTACAACCAGCTACTGCGCATCGAGGAACTCCTCGATGACGCCGCCCGCTACGCGGGTCGCGCGGCTTTCCCGCGTTTCCAGCGCTAGTTTGCGAGTACGGCTCGCGACACCCCGAACCGGTCGCGAGCCGTACTCGAGGGGGTGTGCAGCAATTGGCGAAGAGGCCGCAGCTCACCGGGCGGGCCGCCATCCTGGCCGTCGTGGTCTGCGCGATCGCGATGAGCCTGGCCTACCCTGTGCGCGAATACATCAGCTTCCGCCGCAGCATCTCCGAGCTGCGGGCGGAGAAGGCCAGGGTCGAGGCGGAGAAGCAGGCGTTGCTGGCCCGTGACCGGCAGAGCAACGACCCCAACTGGATCAAGAAGACGGCCAAGGAACGACTGCATTTCTGCGGGCCCGGCGAGAAGTGCTACGTGGTGATGCAGCCGGAAAAGGGCAAGGAACAGACGGCCGTGAAGCAGCCGGCGGCGATCCCGCCGTGGTACCAGACGCTCTGGGAGTCGGTGCAGGCGGCCGACAAGGGCACCGGGCAGCCGGCGGTCACCGGGAAGGAAAGTGTTGGACGGTAAGGACGTCGAGGTCGTGGAGAAGCAGCTCGGGCGGCCGCCCAGAGGGTTGCGCGAGGTGGCGCACCGCTGCCCGTGCGGCAACCCCGACGTGGTGGAGACCGCGCCGCGGCTGCCGGACGGCTCGCCCTTTCCGACGCTCTACTACCTGACCTGTCCCAAGGCGGCCTCGGCCATCGGCACGCTGGAGGGCTCCGGCCTGATGCGGGAGATGCAGGCCAGGCTGGCCACCGAGCCCGACCTGGCGGCCTCCTACCGCGCGGCCCACGACGACTACGTCGCCCGGCGCGACAAGGCCGCCGACGAGGAGGGCATGGAGCCGCTCCCGCGTGACATGCAGAGCACGGGGGGCATGCCGCTGCGGGTCAAATGCCTGCACGCGCTCGTGGCGCACGAGCTGGCGGCGCCCGGTGCCAACCCGTTCGGCCGGGAGGCGCTCGATGCCCTCCCCGATTGGTGGAGTGACGGACCATGCGTGTAGCCGCCGTCGATTGCGGCACCAACTCCGTACGCCTGCTCGTCGCCGACGTCGGTGACGAGCGACTGCGCGAGGTCGAGCGGCGGATGGAGATCGTCCGCCTCGGCCAGGGCGTGGACGAGACCGGCCGGCTGGCGCCCGACGCGCTGGAACGCACGTTCAAGGCGATGCGGGCCTACCGCGAGCTGATCGACCGGCACGGCGCCACCGCGACCCGCGTGGTGGCCACGAGCGCGACCAGAGACGCGGCCAACCGGCAGGAGTTCGTCGACGGCGTACGCGAGATCTTCGGGGTCGAGCCCGAGGTCATCTCGGGGGCCGAGGAGGCCGAGCTGTCGTTCACGGGCGCGACCAAGGGCCTGCTGTGCCTGTCGCCCGAGACCGAGGTGCCGCAGGGCCCGCTGCCCCCCTACCTGGTGGTGGACATCGGCGGTGGTTCCACGGAGTTCGTGGTCGGCTCCGAGCACGCGGAGGCGGCGCTGTCGGTGGACATCGGCTGCGTGCGCCTGACCGAGCGGCACCTGCGCGGCGCCGGCGACCCGCCGTCCGCGCCGGCCCTGGAGGCCGTGGTGGCCGACATCGAGGCGGCGCTCGACCGGGTCGAGGCCGAGGTGCCCGTACGCCGGGCCCACACGCTGGTCGGCCTGGCCGGCTCGGTGACGACGGTCGCGGGCATCGCACTCGACCTGCCCGCCTACGATCCGGAGCGGATCCATCACTCCCGGCTGTCGGCGGAGCAGGTGCACCAGGTGACGCGGCGGCTGCTCGCGATGACCCATGGTGAACGCGCCAACGTTCCCGTGATGCATCCTGGGAGGGTTGACGTGATTGGCGTGGGTGCGCTAATTCTTGACCGCATCGTCCGTCGTTTCGCATTTTCGCAGGTCGTTGTCAGCGAGCACGACATCCTCGACGGTATTGCCTGGTCCCTGGACGCCGCTTAGCTGAAGAAATCAGGACATTTCCGATCTGCAGGTCGTGTTGAGCGTGCAAACAGTATTGTGATTAGGTAAAGGGGCATTACGGGGGCTTTGCCATATCGCTGTGCGCAAAAGGCGCCGGCTTGGCGACCGTTCCCGAGCGCGTCTCTTCCCTCACGGAATGGAGCACTCTCACATGATGTCTGTTGGGTTAGCACGTAAGGCCGCCGCGTTCGGCGCGTCGGCCGCGGTGCTGTCCGCCCTGGCCGCGGGTCTGGTAGCCGGCCCCGCGCAGGCGGCGACCTCGGCCGCCGCCGGCAAGGCCACGTCGGGGCCCAAGGCCTCGGTCTCCGCGCCGAAGGCCTCCCCGGGCGACTTCGATGGGTCGTGCCCGGCCAAGGTCAACTTCTCGGCCAAGATCAAGGTGCCCGTCAAGGGCAAGACGGAGCTGGCCTACCGCTGGCTTCACGGTGACGGGTCCAAGAGCAAGGTCAACGTGATCAAGCTCAAGGGCAAGGGCACCAAGTCGGTGACGGTCAAGCAGTCCATCACCTTCAAGGAAGACGTCAAGGGTTGGGAGGCCGTTCAGGTCCTCGGCCCGGTGAAGGTCACCTCGAAGAAGGGCTACTTCTCCGTCAACTGCGAGAAGCCGCAGCAGGACAACGTCCGCACGCACCTGGACGTGTCGGTCTCGGCGAGCGCCTGGGCCAGCCCGAGCAGGTACGTCGGCCCGTGCACCCCTGGCGACAAGATCGACTTTGTCGGCCTCATCAAGACCGACCGCCCGTCGTGGGTGCGTTACCGCTGGGTCCTCAACGGTGACGTCGTCGACTACGGCAAGGTCAGGGTGCGCGACGCCCGCAAGGTCGGTTTCGGCATCTCCCCGCGTCACAGCCAGCGCGGCTGGGCGCAGCTGCAGGTCCTCAGTCCTGACGGCGCCTACTCCAACAGGGCCTACTACAAGGTCTCCTGCCGGGACGAGGCTCCCGACACCCGGGTGAGCGCTTCCACCTCGGTGTCGACCACCAGCGACTGCAAGGTCACCGCGAGCGGCGCCGTCCACTCGACCGGCCCCGGCCGTGTTCGCTGGACCTGGTCCGTGAACGGCAAGACCGTGTCCACCGGCGACACCTACTTCGGCTACAACGGTGGCTCGAAGAGTGTCGAGTCGATCTCCAGCGTGCTGACGGGTGACGCCACCAAGGGTGGCACCGTGACGCTGTCGGTCAGCGGTCCGGACGACAGCGCCTCGGTCAGCAAGGCGTACTCCGCCTGCCAGGCGACGACTCCGGCTCCTGGCACCACCGAGCAGCCTCCGGCCTCGCAGCCCACGCCCTCCCGTCCGGCCGCCTGAAACGGCCTAGGGTGAGCGGTTGAACCGGGTGGCACCTTCGGGTGCCGCCCGGTTCTTCTTGTTGGCACTACTGCGCTTTGCACAGTAGTGTGCTTTGCGTGGATAGCAGCCAGCTCCTCAAGGGCGTGCTCGACCTGGCCGTGCTCGCCGTGCTCAACGAACGCGACGGCTATGGCTACGACGTCGTTCGCAGGCTCAGGGAAGCGGGGCTGGAAGAGGTGGGCGACGCCTCCGTCTACGGCACGTTGCGCCGCCTGTTCAAGGCCGGCGCGCTGACCTCGTACGTGGTGGCCTCCGACGAGGGGCCGCACCGCAAGTACTACGGGCTCAACGACGTCGGCAGAGGAATGTACGCCACTTCCGCCAAGACCTGGGCCGCCTTCTCGGCCACCATGGCTTCCCTGCTCAAGGAGGGACAAGCATGACCCCCGATCAGTACGCGCATGCCGTACGGGAGGCGCTGGCCGACCATCCCGACAGGGACGAGCTGCTCGAGGACCTCGACGACCACCTGGCGGAGATCGCGGCGGACGCCGACGTGCCGCTCGAGATCCGGCTCGGCCCCCCGGAGATCTACGCCGAGGAGCTGGCCGCCGCCTACGGAGAGCGCCCCCGGAGCCGCCCCAGGCGCCGTGTGGACCCGCGCGCGTGGGCGCGGACCGCGCATGCCGGGCTGATGGGCCAGGGCCCCTACCGGAGCCTCGTGGCCTTCCTGCCGGAGCTGCGGCCCGGCTGGTGGGTGCTGCGCGGCTACCTGCTCGCCATGTTCCTGCTGTCGGCGACGGGGCCGGAGAGAGTGGTCCCGACGGACCTCGCCGACGTGGTGGCCGTCGCCGTGGGCATCGGGGTCTCGGTGTGGTTCGGCCGCCTCCGCGGCGGCCGGGTGTTCGCGCTGACGGCCCTGGCCGCCAACGTGGTGGCCACGCTGGTGCTGCTCGCGGGGATGGCCGCGGCCGCGCCCGAGCTCGACCGGTCCGACGCGGTCTACATGGCGCAGCCGGAGCCCGTGTGGGTGGACAACACCTCGGCCGGCGGCGTCTACAACATCAAGCCGTACGCCAAGGACGGCACCCCGCTGACCGACGTCTACCTCTACGACCAGGACGGCAATCCGCTCACCACGAACCCCGAACACCACGGCTACCGGGTCGACAGGTCGTGCGGCGAGCCGATCCTCAACCGCTACCCGCTGCCGCTGGTCGACGAGCAGGCCGCCATGGCGGCGGAGGAGTCGGCTTCGGGCACGGCCTCGGCCTGTCCCACGGAGAGGCCCGTCGTCCCCACCCCGGCGCCGGAGCCCGACGCCACCCGCAGTGCCCGTCCTGCGCCCACCCGCTGATCGGGCACCATCGGTGTCATGAGCTTCGTACCTCCTGGCACCGGCTGGCCCGGCGACCCGGCGACCGCTGACACCCCGGTCGCCACGGACCCCGCGGACGTGCGCCGCCTCGCCGCCACCAGCAGCACCCTCGCGGAGCTCACGGCCAGGCAGTCCGTCTGCCGCGCCTGCCCGCGCCTGGTGGCATGGCGCGAGGAGGTCGCCGTGACGAAGCGGCGCGCGTTCGCGGACGAGACGTACTGGGGCCGTCCCGTCCCCGGCTGGGGCGCCGAGCGGCCGCGGATCCTGCTGGTGGGCCTGGCTCCGGCCGCCCACGGGGGCAACAGGACCGGCCGCATCTTCACCGGCGACCGCAGCGGCGACTGGCTGTTCGCGTCGCTGCACCGCACGGGTCTGGCCGCACAGGAGACCAGCACGCACGCGGGGGACGGGCAGGAACTGCTCGGCGTGCGGGTGGTGGCGTCGGTGCGGTGCGCGCCGCCCGCGAACAAGCCGGAGCCCTCGGAGAAGGCCGCGTGCCTCCCGTGGATGGAGCGGGAGATCGAGCTGGTCGCGCCCAGCGTGCGGGTGGTCGTGGCGCTCGGCGGCTACGCCTGGCAGGCCATGTGGCCCGCCCTCAAGGATGCCGGCTACGAGTTGCCGCGCGCCCGCCCGCCGTTCGGCCACGGCGCCGAGGCCGAGATCCGGTACGCGGGCGCCCCCGTGACGCTCGTCGGCTGCTACCACCCCAGCCAGCAGAACACGTTCACCGGCCGCGTCACCGCCCAAATGCTGGACGACATCTTCTCCAGGGCCAGGTCACTGGCGGTGTGACGCGTCGCACCACCCCTGGATTGGCCTCATCGGGAGCCCATGACATAGGCTTGTGAATGCTTTCACAAGCACTCCACGAGGGATGGGGCCTCAGGATGAACAAGCACATCTTGATCGTCGGCGGCGGATACGTCGGCCTGTACACAGCGCTCCGGCTGCAGCGCACACTCCACCGGCAGCTCCGGTCCGGCGAAGCACGCATCACGATCATCGACCCCCAGTCCTACATGACCTACCAGCCCTTCTTGCCGGAGGCCGCCGCGGGTAACCTCTCGCCGCGGCACGTGGTGGCGCCGCTGCGCCGGATCCTGCCGAAGGTGCGCATCCTCAACGGCACGGTGACCAAGGTCGACCACGCGGCGCGCCTCGTGACCTTCCAGCCGGCCGAGGGCGACCCGCGCCAGGTGGCCTACGACGTCATCGTGATGGCCGCCGGGTCGATCTCCCGCACGCTGCCCATTCCCGGGCTCACCGACATCGGCATCGGGTTCAAGACCGTGGGCGAGGCCATCGCGCTGCGCAACCGCGTGCTGCACCTGCTCGACGTGGCCGAGTCGACCGACGACCCGGAGGTGCGGCGCAGGGCGCTGACGTTCGTCGTGGTCGGGGCCGGCTTCGCGGGCGTGGAGGCGCTGGCCGAGCTCGAGGACATGGCGAAGGACTCGACGCGCTACTACCGCAACATCGAGCCGTCGGACATCCGCTGGGTGCTCGTGGAGGCCACGAACCGGGTGCTGCCCGAGGTCGGCCCCGAGATGGGCAAGTGGACCCTGGAGCAGTTGCGCGAGCGCGGCATCGACGTCAAGCTCGACACCCGCCTGGAGTCCTGCGAGGGCGGCCACGTGGTGCTGTCGGACGGCTCGGAGTTCGACGCCGAGACGCTCGTGTGGACCGCCGGCGTCAAGCCCAGCCCCGTGGTCAACGACAGCGACCTGCCGCTCGACGAGCGCGGCCGGATCAAGGCCACCGCCCTGCTCACCGTGGCGGGCACGCAGGACGCCTTCACGGCGGGCGACGCCTCCGGGGTGCCCGACGTGACCAACCCCGGGCAGTACTGCGCCCCGAACGCCCAGCACGCCGTACGTCAGGCCAAGGTACTGGCCGACAACATCGTCCGTCACCTGCGCGGACAGGAACTGGTCGAATACCGCCACAAGTATGTCGGATCGGTGGCCGGACTGGGTCTGCATCAGGGTGTCGCCAATGTCTATGGCGTCAAGCTTCGCGGATTCCCTGCGTGGTTCATGCACCGCACTTACCATCTGTCGCGGGTGCCGACGCTGAACCGCAAGGTCCGTGTCGTCGTCGATTGGACCCTGGCCCTGTTCTTCAAGCGAGAGACGATCTCTCTGGGTGAGATGGAGCACCCTCGCGAAGGCTTCAGGGCCGCGGTGGCGACGACTCGCCGCTAGCCCAGGTACGGCAGCGCCCCGGCGATCACCGCCGGGGCGTTTTCGGCACCCCTGGTCGCAAGCGGAAGGGGTACCACGGGTGGGGCTCTCAGCGGTGACCGTGCTCGGCGTCGACCGGCCCGGCGTGATCGCCGCAGTCACCGGTTCGCTCGCCGACTGCGGAGCGAACATCCAGGACTCGACCATGACGTTGCTCGGCGGCCACGTGGCGATGATGCTGCTCGTGTCCGGCGAGCTCGACTCCGCCGAGCTGATGAAGCGCCTGGGCGCGCCCGACCTGGTGGTGACCGCCTCGGCCATTGAGGCCCGCCGCCACTTCTGCGACGAGGGGGACGGCCTCGGCTACGTGCTGACCGTCCACGGCCCCGACCGCCCCGGCATCATCTCGGCCATCAGCGCCGTGCTCGCCGCGGACGGGGGCAACATCACCGGCATGAGCACGAGGCTCACCGGCCGCCTGTACGTCCTCATCGCCGACGTCGAGCTGCCGAAGGAGGTGGACGTGGCGGCGCTCATGCGCAGGCTGGCGGCCGTCGGCGCCGGCCTCGACTCCGACATCACCTTCCGCCCCGTAGAACCGGACCTGTTGTGACCGGCCCCGCAGGCCCCGCGAGAGGGCCCGCCGGCGGCCCGGCGCAGGGCTCGACGAGCGGTCCGGGGAATGGCCCGACGAGCGGTTCGGGGAGTGGCTCCGGGAGCGGCCCGTCGAGTGGGCTCGCGGGCGGGACGGCGCGTGAGGTGATCGGTGCCCCGCACCCTCTCCTGTCCACCGTGGCCGAGCCGGTGGATCCCACCGACCCCGACGTCGTGGCCGCGGCGGCGGATCTGCTGGCGACCCTGCGCGGGGAGACCTCCACGACGGGCCTGGCGGCCCCTCAGATCGGGCTGAGCTGGCGGCTGATCGCCTTTGACGCCGGGGCCCACCCCAGAAGTCGATCGTGGGCCGGAGAGCTCGTGGTGGCCAATCCACGGCTCGCCACGGCCTCCCACTGGGATCACGGGCGCGAGGGGTGCGCGTCCATCCAGGGGCTCACGGCCGACGTGCTCCGTGCGACGCGTATCACCGTACATGGGCATTTGCCAGGCAGCGGCGAGACCGTCACCATCGAAGCGGACGCGTTCGAAGCTCGTTGCATTCAGCACCAACTGGACCATCTGGACGGTCTACTCTTCTTGGACAGAGTGCCGGGAGCGCTATCACTTCACCGCAGACTTCACAGTTGTGACGCCTGATGCGAAGTTGTGCTCCTCGGAAGCATGGTCCGTTTCGTATGATTGCGGCGCCCCCGTAGCCCAATGGCAGAGGCAAACCCCTTAAAAGGGTTGACGTGCGGGTTCGAATCCCGCCGGGGGCACTGCCATCTTCGCCGCCTTTAGGTCTCTGACCTGGAGGTTTACCGCAGTCATCGGACGGGCCCTGCTGTCGATATCGAGTTGTTACGCCAGCGGCCCCTTCGGAGGCCGATCACTGCTGGTGGAGGGCCGGTCACGTACGGGTTTCAAGCAGCAGGGTAAACTTCCGGAGCGGAGCGCTCCTTGTTGGCCGAGTCCGAAAGTTTCATGCTCCTGGCGATATTGACAAGCCGTCGCGTTTCTGCACTCAGTTTCTTTCCGTGAATGGTTGACTACGCTTTACAACCGGCCTTTTCCGCTTCCGGAAAACTTCCGGGCCCGCCGTCGGCCCCCTCCGGCCGGCCGGCCGGCCCCCAGGGCAAGATTTTTCCGCCTCCGTTGACCATGGGAACTCTGGAGCGGGCATGTTCGTTGTGAACCCCGCCGAGTCCCGAATGACATCGATCTGAGCGTCAGTTGACCAAGGTGCCGCCGGGCCCCATAGGCTCGGCGTCACAGGAGGCAGCGATGGAGAGCAAGAACCCCGTATTCAGCAGGTCGCGGAAGCAGGCCGCGTCGGGCTGGGCCGGCCCGGCCCCGTCCCCCGACCAGCTGCAGAACATGTACGACGCCCCGTCGTACGCCCCGCCGTCCAGGCCGGCTTACCGCACCATGACGCTCGACGACGTGGTGGTCCGAGGGTTCATGACCCTCGGCGCGCTCGTCGTGGCGGCGGCCGCGGCCTGGATACTCAACGTTCCGCCCATGGTGGCCATCGGCGCCGCGATCGTGGCACTGATCCTGGGGCTGATCGCCTCGTTCACCATGAGCACCAACCCGGCCCTCATCCTGGGCTACGCGGTGTTCGAGGGCATCTTCCTCGGGAAGATCAGCTCCGTCTTCGAGGGCATGATCAGCGGCATCGTGCTGCAGGCGGTGCTAGGCACGGCATTCGCGTTCGGCGCGGTGCTGACCGTCTACTCGTTGCGCATCATCCGCGTCACGCCCAAACTCGTGAAGTTCGGCATCGCCGCCGCGATCGCGGCCCTCGGGCTGCTGCTCGTCAACATGCTCGTCGGGATCTTCAACGACGGTGGCCTCGGTCTGCGCACCGACAGCCCCATCGGCTGGGCGTTCAGCATCGTCATGATCCTGATCGGCTGCTTCTTCCTCCTGCTCGACTTCGACTCGATCGAGGAGGGCGTCAAGCAGGGCGCACCGGAGAAGTTCGCCTGGCAGTGCGCGTTCGGCCTGACGCTGAGCCTCGTGTGGATCTACCTCGAGGTGCTCCGCTTCATCAGCTACTTCAGCAACAGCGACTGATCGTTCAGCACCGCTTCACCCTAGAGGGCCTCGCCGATCCGGCGGGGCCCTCTCGCTGTGCGACCGAAAATCTACCCGCCGTCACAAAATGATGCCTGGCTCAGGGGTTGCCATTCTCACGTCCGTGTTGCAGTGTCAAGCAAAGGACCTTAATCCGCGGAGGTGCCCATGTCCTTGAACCACTCACCGGAGACGCAGACGAAGCTCATCGCAAGGGTCCCGACCATAACGGGACGCGAACTCCCAGAGTGGTTCCAAGCCATCGACAACGGCCCGGCTTTCCTGAGGTGCGACGAGCGGGCCAACTGGCTTGCCGACGAGCACGGGCTGACCCACGGCTACGCCGCCGCGATCGTGCACGAACACGAGCGGCACCGCCGTAACCGCATGGGCTTCATTTAAGCCCAACCCGCCCCACGCGCCCGTGCACCCATGCGCGGGCGCGTCATCATGGGGGCATGGATCTCGACAAGGCACTCGCCTTCCTCCGCGACAATCACCACGCAGTCCTGATGACCCGGCATCGCGATGGGCGCCCGCAGATGTCACCGATCACCGCAGGAGTGCAGGACGGCCGTGTGGTCATCAGCACCAGGGAGACCGCGGTCAAGGTGCGCAACGTCCGCCGCGACCCGCACGTGTCGCTGTGCGTCTTCACGGACCGCTTCTACGGCGACTGGATCCAGGTCGACGGCACGGCCGACATCGTCTCGCTGCCGGAGGCCATGGAGCCGCTGGTCACCTACTACCGGGACATCTCGGGTGAGCATCCCGACTGGGCGGACTACCGCGCGGCCATGGAGCGGGAGCAGCGGGTGATCATGCGGATCACGCCGACGCACGCGGGCCCCGACCGCCACGGGTAGGCAGCCGGGGAAGACGGCCTGGGCGGGCGGCCAGGGAAGACGGCCTGGGCGGGGCGGCTCGGGGGAGACGGCCCGGGGGAGACGGCTCGGGCGGGCGGCAGGGGAGGCCGCGGAAGCCGGGCAACGGGGGCTCGCGTAACGGCGGGTCGCGTCGTCCGGTCAGCGGCCGTTTCCCTGGACCGCCCCGGCCACGTGCGGCGGGTGGCGGGCCGTGGCCCGCCGTAAGAGATGTCCCCCGCCGCGACGCAAGAGCTACGAGAGGCGCTCCACGACCATCGCCATACCCTGGCCGCCGCCCACGCACATCGTCTCGAGCCCGATGCTCTTGTCGTGGTGCTGCAGGCTGTTGATCAGCGTGGACGTGATCCGCGCCCCCGTCATCCCGAACGGGTGCCCGACCGCGATCGCCCCGCCGTTGACGTTGAGCCGGTCGAGGTCGATCCCCAGCTCCCGGTACGACGGGATCACCTGGGCCGCGAACGCCTCGTTGATCTCCACCAGGTCGATGTCCTCGATCGCCATCCCCGCCCTGGACAGCGCCTGCCGCGAGGCCGCCACCGGCCCGAGGCCCATGATCTCGGGCGACAGCCCCGACACCCCGGTGGACACGATCCTGGCCAGCGGCGTGATGCCGAGCTCGGCCGCCTTGACGTCGCTCATCACGACCACCGCCGCGGCCCCGTCGTTGAGCGGGCAGCAGTTGCCGGCCGTGACGGTCCCGTCGGGCCGGAAGACGGGGGCCAGCCCGGCGACCTTCTCGTACGTCGTCCCGGCGCGCGGCCCGTCGTCCTTGGCGACCACCGTCCCGTCGGGCAGCGTCACGGGCGTGATGTCCTTCTGCCAGAACCCGTCGGCCAGCGCCTTCTCCGCCAGGTTCTGCGAGCGCACGCCGAACTCGTCCTGCTCCTGGCGGGAGACGCCCTTGAGCTGGGCCAGGTTCTCGGCGGTCTGGCCCATGGCGATGTAGACGTCGGGGAGCTCGCCGTCCTCGCGCGGGTCGTGCCAGACGCGCCCGCCCTCCTCGTACGTCTTGGTGCGCGCCCGCGCGTCGAGGAAGAGCGGGTTGTGCGTGTCGGGCAGGGAGTCGGAGTTGCCCTTGGTGAAGCGGGACACGGTCTCCACCCCCGCCGACACGAACACGTCGCCCTCGCCCGCCTTGATGGCGTGGAAGGCCATCCTGGTGGTCTGCAGCGACGAGGAGCAGTAGCGGGTCACCGTGGTGCCGGGCACGTTGTCCAGCCCGAGCCGCACGGCCACCACCCGGGCCATGTTGAAGCCCTGCTCACCGCCGGGCAGCCCGCACCCGAGCATGAGGTCCTCGATGGAGGCCGGGTCGAGCTGGGGCACCTTGGCCAGCGCCGCCTGGATCATCTGCACGGTCAGGTCGTCGGGACGGATCTCCTTGAGCGACCCCTTGAAGGCTCGTCCGATCGGGGAACGCGCGGTTGCGACGATGACTGCCTCGGGCATGGCCCCTCCTTTGTCGGCGCTAATAGTAGAACTATATTCCAGTTCTCCGCGCAAGCCCCGCCCGGCCCCTCATCCGTACATGCCCGGCGCCGTCGCCGTGTGGTCGTTCACCGCGTGCACGGCCCCCTTCTCGTCGCGCCACAGCCGCCACCCCTCCTGGCTGCCCGTGAACCAGGGCGGCGGCGCCATGCCCGGGGAGGCCCGCTTGCCGGTGCCGAGGTCGTATTCGCACAGCGCGGCCGTGGAGTAGAAGCCCGGAGCCTGCCCGCGCAGCGGCAGGGGCTTGGGGTCGGTGACGCAGAAGGACCAGCCGCGCTCCTCCTCCACCGGCACCGGCCTGCCCGAGACGATGTCGAAGGCCGTGCCCTTGGCGTTGTGCTTGAGGAAGCCCAGCTTGTCCATGCGGTCGGGGAAGGCCAGCCACCAGCCCGACCCGGGGACGTCGGCGGCGGTGACCTGGCCGAGCACGCGCCCGGTCGCCGAGTCGAGCCGGGCGAAGCCGCCGTAGGAGCCCTGGCGGTCGACCGGGCGTACGACGGGGGCGAAGCCGGGGCTGCCGCTCGGATAGACGCGTACGACCGAGGGCCGCATCCAGTTGATCGTCCCGTCGGCGATCTTGACGGAGAACAGCCCGAAGGTGGAGACCTTCTTCGTCTGCGGGTTGGTGTAGGGGGCGACGTAGCCGACCATGTCGTCGCCGCTCGCGCCGAACGCCCACCCGCCCGACATGTCGATCCCGGGGCCGAGCGCCTGCTCGATGGGCTGCTGCCACTGGAGCTTGCCGGTCTTGAGCTCGTACGACTCGATCATGGGGTTGGCGGCCAGCCTGAGCAGCAGGACCCGGCCCTGGTCGGACCACTCGACCTCGGAGATCCCCGGCAGCTTCCACAGTTGCCTGCCGGTCGCCGGGTCGAGCACCACCATGCGCGCCTTGGCCAGCGCGGTGTGCTCCGACAGGCAGATGTACGGCCCGCAGCGCTGCGGGCCGAACGTCGAGTGCACCGGCCTGGTCCACTTCTGCACCCCGGAGTGCGCGTCGCGGGCGATCAGGGTGGCGTTCCAGCGGGCCTTCTTGCCCGGGTCGAGCGCGACGATCACGCCCTGGTCCTTGCCGGTCTCCACGACCGCGGGGGCCGAGACGCCCATGCCGGGCAGGCGGCCCGCGATCGTGGCGGGGTAGGCCCACAGGCGCTTGCCGTCGTTCAGGGAGACGGCGACGGTCTCGAGCGATCCGTCGGGCTTCATGGAGGTGGTGGCGACGACCCCGCCGGCCACCGCCATCCGGCTGACGGCGTTGACCTGGGTGTTGTGCCAGGTCAGGAACTTCGAGGTGGCCGCGTCGCTGCCGGAGCAGGCGGTGGCGGCCAGGGCCCCGGCGAGGGCGAGGGAGGTTTTCCAGAGGGGTCGGAGCACGGGCAGAACACTCCAAAGAGGACGAGGAGTGACGGCTCCGGCTCGGAGGGTAACCGGCTCGGGGCGCGATCTCGCCGAGCCGTCAGGCGTCGTTGAGCGTCTCGCCGAGTCGCCGGCGGAACAACGTCGCCCACTTGCCGTGCAGGCCCGTCGCCCGCCCGTCGACCCGGGTCGCGGCGACCTCGGTGCCGGGCTCCTCCGCGGCCGTAGCCGCCGCAAGGTAGATCGGTTGCAGTGCCTCGCCGCGCGCGGGGCGCGGCTCAGGCCACAGCCCCAACGCAGCGCACACTGACGGTAGCACCGCGTAAGCGGCCTGCGCGTAACCTCGGTCAGATGGATGGAAACGATCCGGTCCGAACATTTCTGACGGATTTGTGGCGAACTCGGGCCCCAGGACGTCGGCGAACGCCACCGTACGGCCGCCCGCGTCCACCACGGCCACCGTCTGCGCCGCCGCGAGCTGACGGCTCCAGCGCCGGGTCACCCAGCGCAGCGGCTGCGCGATCGGCCGGACCGTGCCGAGATCGGGGCAGGTGCCGACGACCACCTCCATCCCCGCGTCGCGCAGCCGCCGCACGGCCTTGGTCAGATGCCGTACGGCCGCCGCCGGCGGCGTCTGGGTGATGATGTCGTTGGCCCCCACGAAGATCACCGCCATGTGGGCCTTCATGGCGAGGGCGAGGTCCACCTGCTCGCCCAGCTCGGCCGAGGGGGTGCCCGACTTGGCGGCGACGAGCAGGTCCACCGGCCGCTCGGCGACCGCGGCCAGGCCGTGGGCGAGCAGCACGCCGGGGGTGTGGGCCGGGTCGGTCATGCCGAGGCCGACGGCCGTGGAGTCGCCGAGCATGGCCAGCTTGAGCGGCTCGCCGGGGAAGTCGCCGTACACGCCGTCGGAGGGCGGGCCGTCCAGGCCGTGCGGGCGGCCGATGACCCTGCGGGCGAGGAGTCCCTCCGCGATCAGCAACCCGTACGCCGTGGCGCCGAGCGCCGTCAGCCCGCCGCCTCCGAGAGCCGCCGCGGTCGCGATCTTCCGCGCCGCGCGCGCCATGCCAGCTGCCCAGACCACGTGGGTGCCCTCCCCGGTCGAACTCGGCGGTAGCGTTTGCTTGAAAACTAGCCGAGGCCCTGCCACCCCCACCGGACCTCGGCCATTGGCAAGCTGATCAAGCTTCGGCAAAGAAGGTGAACACCTCGGTGCGCGTTTACGATTCCTTGGTCGATCTGATGGGGAACACCCCACTGGTCCGGCTGCACAAGGTCACCGCGGGAGTGCCCGCCCAGGTGCTCGCCAAGGTCGAATATTTCAACCCGGGGGGCTCGGTCAAGGACCGCATCGCGGTGCGCATGATCGAGGCCGCCGAGAAGTCGGGCGAGCTGCGGCCCGGCGGCGTGATCGTGGAGCCGACGTCCGGCAACACGGGTGTGGGCCTGGCCATCGTGGCCCAGCGGAAGGGCTATCGGTGCCTGTTCGTGGTGCCCGACAAGGTGGCCCAGGACAAGATCGCGGTGCTGCGCGCGTACGGGGCCGAGGTCGTCGTCTGCCCGACCGCCGTCTCGCCCGACCATCCCGACTCCTACTACTCGGTCTCCGACCGGCTGGCCCGCGAGGTGCCGAACGCCTGGAAGCCGGACCAGTACTCCAACGTCAACAACCCGGATTCGCACTACCACTCGACGGGTCCCGAGATCTGGGAGCAGACCGAGGGCCAGGTGACGCACTTCGTGGCGGGCATCGGCACCGGCGGCACGATCAGCGGCACGGGGCGTTACCTGAAGGAGGTCTCCGGCGGGCGGGTCAAGATCATCGGGGCCGACCCCGAGGGCTCGGTCTACTCCGGCGGGTCCGGGCGGCCCTACCTGGTGGAGGGGGTCGGCGAGGACATCTGGCCGGCCACGTACGACACCGAGATCTGCGACGAGATCATCGCGGTGTCCGACAAGGAGTCCTTCAACATGACCCGCCGCCTCGCCCGCGAGGAGGGGCTGCTGGTCGGCGGGTCCTGCGGCATGGCCGTGGTGGCGGCGCTGCGGGTGGCGGCCCAGGGCTCGCCCGGCGACGTGGTGGTCGTGCTGCTGCCCGACGGCGGCCGCGGCTACCTGTCGAAGATCTTCAACGACGACTGGATGGCCGACTACGGCTTCCTGATCACGTCGTCCGACGAGGGGCTGGTCCGCGACGTGCTGGCGCGCAAGCAGCCGGGGATGCCGGAGTTCGTGCACGCGCACCCCCACGAGTCGGTCGGCACCGCCATCGCGATCATGCGTGAATACTCGGTGTCGCAGCTTCCGGTGATGAAGGAGGAGCCGCCGGTCATGGCGGCCGAAGTGGTCGGCTCCATCGTGGAGCGCGATCTTCTCGAAGCCCTCTATCACGGCCGGCTCTCCTCCGACGACCCGATCGCTGATCACATGTCCGCTCCGCTACCCATGATCGGCAGTGGTGAACCTGTGGCTCGTGCGGTGGAAGCGCTGGAGAAGGCGGATGCGGCTGTTGTGCTGGAAGACGGCAAGCCCTCCGGCCTGCTCACCCGGCAGGACCTGCTCGCCTTCCTCGCCAATCACTAGGGTTTGCTGATCGATTCGATCACGGTGCCGAGGCCCTCGTCGCCGCGGCCTTCGGCGTCGGCGCGCTCGAAGAGCCGGTGCAACGCCTTCGGCACCGTGGTCTCCAGCCCGGCCTGCTCCAGCGCCTCCACGGCGTGGCCGAGGCCGACGGCCTGCATGTGCAGGGAGTTCTCCCCGCCCGGGTGCACCCCGGCGGTGATCTCCTCGGCCAGGATCTTGGCGTACCCCATGGGCCCGTCGCCGCCGAGCTGGCTGAACAGGTCCCGGGCGAACGGCAGGAACTCCGCCGGCGTCGCCCCGGCCGTGCGCAGCAGCGCGGTGGCGTGCATGAAGCTGGTCAGGCTGGACCAGAAGATCAGCAACTGGGCCTGGTAGTACATCATCGCCAGGCCCGGATCGGTCCCCACGTAGGTGACCGCGCTCAGCGCCTCGAGGGTCGCGGCGTGCCGGCCGAGCACGTCCTCCGGCCCGCTGTAGAACGTGTACGCCCCCGGCTGCCCGATCCCGGGCGGCGGCACCATGATGCCCGCGGTGATCAGCGTGCCCCCGCGCCCCGTCACCCAGCCGGCCGCCGCGCGCAGCTCCTCCGGGGTGCCGGAGGAGAGGTTGACCACCACCTTCCCGTCCAGCCGGGCGTCGCCGAGGCTGTCGTACATCGCCTGGTAGCCGATCTGGCTGACCACCAGCAGGTCGCCGTCGGCCGCCGTCGCCGCCCGCGCGGCCCCCTGGGCCACCAGCGGGTCGGCCTTGCCCGCCGTACGGTTCCACACCGCCACCTCGTGACCGGCGGCCAGGAACGTCTCGGCCATCTTCGAGCCCATCGGGCCCAGTCCCACTACTGTCACTCGACTCATGCCCCCACCATCGGACCGGCCGCTACGGAAATCCTTCGGACCCGCTACGGGTTGGTCATGGTGTGGTGCGTTTCGGGGTGCTCGGGCCGTTGCAGGTCTGGGCGGACGACGGCTCGCCCGTACCGGTGGCCGAGGCCAAGGTGCGGGCGCTCCTGGCCGACCTGCTCGCGCACGGGGGCGGCCCCGTCTCGGCGGACCGGCTGATCGACGACCTGTGGCGGGTGCCCACCCGGAACCCGCTGGGCACCCTCCAGGCCCGCGTCTCCCAGCTCCGCCGCTCGCTCGGCGACCCCGGCGCGGTCGTGCTCGGGCCGGCCGGCTACCGGCTGGCCGAGCACGACTCCGACGCCGCCCGCTTCGTGGCTCTGGTCCAGCGGCGTTCGCGGGACCTTTCCGCGCGGGCCGCCGAGCTCGACGAGGCCCTCGCGCTGTGGCGCGGCCCCGCCTACGCCGACTTCGCCGATGCCGGCTTCGCCCGCGCCGAGATCGCGCGCCTGGAGGAGACGCGCCTGGCGGCCCTCGAAGAGCAGGCCGAGACACGTCTCGAACTGGGCGAACCCGTGGACCTCGGCGACCTGGTCGCCCTGCATCCGCTGCGGGAGCGGCTGGTGGTGGCGCACATGAAGGCGCTCTACCGGGGTGGGCGCCAGGGGGAGGCGCTGGCGGCGTACGCGGGGTTGCGGGCGCGGCTGGGGGAGGAGCTGGGGCTGGACCCGTCGCCGGAGTCGGCCGCGCTGCACCAGGCGATCCTGCGCCAGGACGCGGACCTGGCGCCCGCGACCCGGACCGGACTGCCCGCGCCCCCGACCAACCTGCCCGCGCCGCTGACCGACCTGATCGGGCGGGACGCGGAGCTGGCCGAGGTGCGGGGGCTGCTGGAGAGCTCTCGCCTGGTGACGCTCACGGGGCCGGGCGGCGTCGGCAAGACGCGGCTGGCGCTGTCGGCGGCCCGCGCCTCGAGTCCTCCCGACGGGGTGTGGCTGGTCGAGCTGGCGGGCGCGGCCGACGCGGCGGAGGCGGTCGCGGCCGTGCTCGGGGTGCGCGACGACGGCGCCGCCCCGCTGGTGCCCAGACTGGCCGCCGCGCTGGCGGCCAAGCGCGTGCTGCTGGTGCTCGACAACTGCGAGCACCTGGTGGGCGGGGTGGCCGGGCTGGTGTCCGCGCTGCTGCGGGCCGCACCCGGGCTGCGCGTGCTGGCCACCAGCCAGGAGCCGCTGAGCGTGACCGGCGAGTGCGTACGGGTGGTGCCGCCGCTGCCCGAGGCCGAGGCCGTACGGCTGTTCACGGACCGGGCGAACGTCGAGGCGAGCGAGACTGTGGCCACCATCTGCCGGCGGCTCGACGGCATCCCGCTGGCTCTGGAGCTGGCCGCCACGCGGGTGCGGGCCCTCGGGGTGCGGGAGCTGGCGAACCGGCTGGACGACCGCTTCAGGCTGCTCAGCGCCGGGATGCGCGACGCACCCGCCAGGCAGCGCACCCTGCGGGCGATGATCGACTGGAGCTGGGAGCTGCTGACCGGGCCCGAGCGGGTGGTGCTGCGGCGGCTGGCCGTGCACGCCGGCGGGTGCACGCTGGAGGCGGCCGAGGAGGTGTGCGCCGAGCCCGGCGTGGACGTGGTCGACGCGCTGGCCAGGCTGGTGGACCGGTCGCTGGTGGTGCGCGTCCGGGGGGCGCGGTATCGGCTGCTGGAGTCGGTGACGGCGTACTGCGTGGAGCGGTTGCGGGAGGCGGGGGAGCACGACCTGATCAGGGAGCGGCACGCCCGCCACTACACCGCCCTGGCCGAACGGGCCGACCTCAGAGGGCCGGGGCAGCGGGAGTGGCTGGCCCGGCTCGACGCGGAGAGCGCCAACCTGCGGCTCGCCCTCTCGGGGCCGGAGCCGTTGCGCCTGGTCAACGCCCTGGCCTGGTACTGGATCCTGCGGGGCCGCCTGCGTGAGGCGCGCCGCGCCCTGACCACGGCCCTCGACGCCCCTACAGGGGACGCCGCGCGGGCCTCGGTCTGGCTGGCGGGGGTCGAGCTGCTGATCGGGAAGCCGATGCCGGACGTGCGGCGGGGCGCCCTGGACGCCGCGGGGACGGCGCTGGCCGACTGGCTCCTGAGCCACGTGCGCTGGGCGTACGGCGACCTGCGGGCGCACGAGGCGGCGGCGAACCGGGCGCTGCGGGCCTTCGAGGCGCTGGACGATCGATGGGGGGTGGCGGCGGCCCTGTGCCTGCGGGGCAAGCTCGTCGGCGGCCGGGGCGACCTGGACGGGATGGAGCGCGACGGGGAGCGGGGGCTGGCGCTGTTCAGGGAGCTGGGGGACGGGTGGGGGCAGATCGAGGCCATGGACGTGCTCGACCGGGCGGCCGAGATCCGCGGCGACTATCCCAAGGCCACCCGCCTGCGTGAGGAGGGGCTGCGGCTGGCGGAGGAGCTCGGGTTCGAGGTGTCGTTCAAGCTGGCGGGGCTGGGCCGGATCCACCTGCTGGCGGGCGACTACGCGCGGGCCGACGACTACCACGAGCGGGCCAGGCGGCTGGCGGCCGAGCAGTCGTACATGCCCGCCGAGGAGAACGCGCTGCTCGGCCTGGCCATGAGCGCCCGGCGGCAGGGGCGCTACGTGGAGGCGGAGGAATATCTGGTGCCCGTGCTGGAGTGGCTGCGGCAGGTGAAGGGGACGCCCGGCATCGCCTTCATCATGGCCGAGCTGGGCTTCGCCGCCGAGCAGCGCGGCAACGCCGTCGACGCCCTGGCCAGGCATCGCGAGGGCTACACGGCCGCCCAGGCGAGCGGCGACCCCCGGGCGGTGGCGCTGGCGCTGGAAGGGCTGGCCGGGGCGCTGTCCCTGGCCCAGGGGGCCGAGGGGCGGGTGGCGGAGGCGGCGAGGCTGGCCGGGGCCGCGACGGCCCTGCGGCGGGACGTGGGAGCGCCGTTGCCCGCCGGCGAACGGCTGGACATGGACCGGATCACCCGGCGGCTCCGCGACACCCTGGGGGAGGAGGCGTACGGGCGGGCGTTCGAGTCAGGCCAGCGGGAATTCGGCGACCACCTCCCAGGCGCCCTCCGGGGACGGGCCCGCGTACAGCCGGCCGCCCAGCGCCTCCACCCGCTCGGCCATCCCGACCAGGCCGAACCCGCCGCCAAGACGGGACACCCGCGGATCTGACGAGGACCCGAAGTTCCGCACCCGCAGCAGCACCGCCCTCTCGTAACGCCGCAGGTCGGCCTCCACCCAGGCGGTACGGGGGGCGTGCTTGCGCACGTTCGTCAGCGCCTCCTGGAGCACCCGGTGCAGGGTGGTCATGACCTCCGGGGCCAGCGTGCGGTCGTCGAGGCCCTGGCCGATCTCGAAGGCCACCTTCGGGCCGTCGGAGGAGAACCGGTCGGTCAGCATGCGCAGGTCGGCCAGCGTGACGCCGGGCCTGCGGTCGGCGTCGTCCTCCGTGCGCAGCACGGTCACCATGCGCCGCATCGACGTCAGCGCCTCCGACCCGGCCGCGGCGATCGCGTCGAGGGCGGGCGCCACGGCGTCGGGCCGGGTCTCCGCTACCGTGCGCGCGGCCTGGGCCTGGACCACGATGCCCGTGATGTGGTGGGCGACCAGGTCGTGCAGCTCCCTGGCCAGTTCGAGGCGCTCCGCCCGCCGTACCGAGTGGACCGCCTCCGTGCGGCGTTCCTGCTGGAAGCGGAGGTAGCCGCCGACGCCGGCCGCCATCGACCAGCCCGCGAACAGCAGGAACGAGAACGCCAGCCCCGAGTTGACGTAGTCGCGCCCGCTCGCCTCCGCCATCAGGACGACCAGCGCCGCGCACGCGAGCGCCGCCGCCAGCCGCACCGGCTGCACGTGCCGCAGCACGCCGATGAGCAGGACCAGCAGCGCCCCCGTCTCCGCCGAGCCGGGCGCGCCCTCCAGCCCGGTGATCCCGATCAGCATCGAGACGGCGAACGACAGGGCCAGCATGACGCTGAAGCCCTCCAGCCGGTAGCGGCGCCGCAGCACGACCGCCGCGATGCCGCAGGCGCCGCAGAACGGCACGAGCCACTGCAGCCCTCCGACCGAGGCCGCGACCGCGAGATCGACGAGCTGCATCATGCCCAGCCAGCCGAGCATCGCGATCTCACTCAGCCGGCGGATCCAGTACACGACGCGCTTGCTATCCCCCACGGCTTCGAGCCTAGGCCGGAAGTCGGACAAGTCGTATCAACCGTTCGGCCGAGTGCGCCTTCAGCAGACCAGCCCTTCAGTGGAGGTGCCGGGCAGGGTGCATCGCCGATGCTGGGATATGTCGGAAGGGGACAGGAAATGGTGGCCATCGGGTTCGCGCTGCTGGGTGTGGGACTGGTCGTCGCGGTGCTGCTCGCCGTGGCCGACCCCGTGCTGCTCTCCCGGATCAACGGGGAGCACACGGAGGGCGGCAGGGGCCGGTTCATCAAGGCGGACGTCGTACACCTCCCGCCCAGGTCAGGCGGGGAACATCGGGAGCCCAAGGCGGCCTGACCAGCCGGCCCGCGCGGGCATGGTGCGCGGGCCCCACGGGCGGCCGTTGGGGAACGGCGGTCCGTACGCGGCCCGCGATCCGTTGGGGAACGGATCGCGGGCCGTCTTCCGTTAACGTGGCCTGTATGAGCAACGGTTTTGAGACCCTGGCCATCCACGCAGGTCAGGAGCCCGACCCGCTGACCGGCGCGGTCGTGCCACCGATCTACGCCACGTCCACGTACAAGCAGGACGGCGTGGGCGGGCTGCGGTCCGGATATGAGTACAGCCGCTCGGCCAACCCCACGAGGACCGCGCTCGAGAGCGCGCTGGCCGCCGTGGAGGGCGGGGCGCGCGGGCTCGCGTTCGCCTCGGGGCTGGCCGCCGAGGACGCCATCCTGCGTACGGTGTGCCGGCCGCAGGATCACGTGATCATCCCCAACGACGCGTACGGCGGCACCTACCGGCTCTTCGCCAAGGTGCACGAGCGCTGGGGCCTGCACTACGACCCCGTCCCGCTGCACAACCTCGACGCCGTGGCGGCGGCGATGACCCAGAAGACCAGGGTGGTCTGGGTCGAGACGCCCACCAACCCGCTGCTCGGCATCGCCGACATCGCCGCGCTGGCGCAGCTCGCCCACGACAACGAGGCGCTGCTGGTCGTGGACAACACGTTCGCCTCCCCCTACCTGCAGCAGCCCCTCTCCCTAGGGGCCGACATCGTCGTGCACTCGACGACCAAATACGTGGGCGGGCACTCCGACGTCGTCGGCGGGGCGCTGATCGCCGCCGATCGCGGGCTCGGCGAGGAGCTGACCTACAACCAGAACGCCATGGGGGCCGTGGCCGGGCCGTTCGACGCCTGGCTGACACTGCGCGGGCTCAAGACGCTCGGCGTACGCATGGACCGCCACTGCGACAACGCCGAGCGCGTCGTCGACCTGCTGCTGGCGCACCCGAAGGTGACCCAGGTGCTCTACCCGGGCCTGGACGAGCACCCCGGGCACGAGGTGGCGGCCAAGCAGATGAAGCGGTTCGGGGGCATGGTGTCGTTCCGCATGGCCGGGGGTGAGGAGGAGGCCGTGGCGATGTGCGACAGGGCCGAGCTGTTCACGCTGGGCGAGTCCCTGGGCGGGGTCGAGTCGCTCATCGAGCATCCGGGCAGGATGACGCACGCCTCGGCGGCCGGGTCGCCGCTGGAGGTGCCCGCCGACCTGGTGCGGTTGTCGGTCGGCATCGAGACCATCGACGACCTGCTCGCCGACCTGACGCGGGCCCTGGGCTGACCAGGTCGCCCCGGTCGGCGGTTAGGGCGTCGGCACCACCATCAGGAAGAGGATCACCAGCCAGATGATGGACAGCAGCCCGCTGATCGCGGCGATCCGGCCGTTCTGAACCTTCGCGTCGTCGTCCACGCTCTCACTGGAGAGCGCCCGGACGGCGGTGCGCAGGTCGCGGTCGATGATGACGAGCAGCACGACGGCGACGATGAACAGGGTCATCGACGCCGTCATGTACCACTTGCCGAGCAGCCCGTTGCCCATCACCACGCCGAGCGCCACCCCGAACACGAGAACGCCCAGGCTGCCCAGGCTGTAGATCCTCGTGGTGCGCTGGATGAACTGCAGCGCGGGCACGTTCTTGTTGCGGATGACGCGCGGCGCGGCCATCGTCGCGGCGGTGACCGGGCCGATCGTGAAGATCGCGAATCCGATGTGCAGCCAGAGAAGCAGGGACATGCCGCAGAGACTAGTCCCCGGCGATCTCAGTGGCTGACTCGACACTCTCTTTGCTCTCCGTGGAGCAACGCAGGCACAGCTCCGTGGCCGCTACCGCAACGACCATCAGCGCGATGAGGAGAACCGTGGCTATCATGGTCGCCCCTCCTTCCCCGTGTCGGACGTAAATATCGTCCGTAATGACTAGACGCATGTGCAACGGAATAAGTTCGTCGCGGGTATGGTTGTGCATCGCCGCTTTTTCCTTACCGTTTGGGCACAAGGAGGTGCCGTACGTGGCCATCAGGCACGTCGAGCCGTACACCGACGAGTGGTTGCAGCAGCCGATCGGCTACGTGCAGCATGTTCTCGCCGAGCTCGGATCCGAGGTCACGGACTGGTGGGAAGGCCCCTGCGACCCGCGTGACGCCACGCTGAGGCTCGCCGACGGCAGCGCGCTGGTGTGGGACGAGGAGAGCGGCTGGCGCCTGGGCGCCTTCGTCTCCGGCGGCCCGGGCAACCACACGGAGCTGGCCGGGGTCCGCTACCTCGGCCACGGCCTCCTGCCCCTGCCGAAACGGGTCCCGACGGCCTTGAGCGACGCGAAGGCCGGCGTCGGCGCCAGCTCGGCCTGGCGCCCCTGCTACCGCTCCCACCGCAACTGCCGCGACGGCTTCGACCTCGCCCTCGATTACTACCCGCGCTTCGTGGGCGCCTGAATCCTGATATTTCCGGCCCAACCGCAAGGGCCTTCGCCGGTCACGCGCTTCGCGCGGAATCGGCTCCGGGCTCCTCTTACGGGGGCCCAGCTCCCCCGAGCCCCCTTGCCGGGGGTCTCCCGACCCCCGGACCCCCGTGAGTGGGCCCGGTTCCGCCTGGGTGGCGGGGTTGCCCATCTGGCTTGCTCTTGGCCTGGCTGATGTGGGGAACCGGCGGACGGACACCGGTTTCGGCGGGACAGGTCGCTTGCGCAGGGGGCCGACTGCGAGGGCTTCACCGGCCGAAGATCGAGGCGGCGGCCAAGGTCATACGAGGTTGGGAGCCCTTCCTCGTGCCGGGGCTGCTGCAGACCGCCGACTACATTCGTGCGGTCCTGCGCGGGATCCCCGGGGCGACAGACACGGAAGTCGATGAGTATCTGCAGGTCAGGCTGCAGCGGCAAGCCATCTTCGACCGGCCGTCACCTCCCATCTTCACGGCGGTGATCGACGAGGGCGTATTGCACCGCCCGATCGGCGGGCGCGAGGTCATGCGGCAACAACTCGACCGGTTGCTCCTGCTGATGGAGCATCCGAAGATCACTGTTCAGGTGGTGCCGCTCGACGCCGGCATCGCGACCGGCCTCCTGGGCGGGTTCGCCATCGCGACGCTTGCCGATGCGCACGTCTGGGCGTATTTGGAGTCCGCCAGCAGCGGCCAGGTAACCGATCGCGTTGAGGAGATCGGGGCGATTAGCCTGAGATACGACACCATCCGTGCATGGGCTCATCCCGTGCACGTCTCCCGGGACGTGATACGCGAGATGCAAGCGAGGTATGACCGATGATGGTTGAGCAGCCTGACGAACTGGCGGACGCCGCCTGGCGTAGAGCCACGAAAACGGGCGCGAACGGTGGAAACTGTTTGGAGGTTGCTCCCCTGTCCGGCGGGCGTGTCGGCATCCGTGACTCCGAGGCGCCGGACCAGCCCCCATTTGTCGTTCGCCCTGAGGTGTGGGACGCCTTCATCGACGGCGCCAAGAAGGGCGAATTCGACTTCTGAGCGAGTCCTGGCAGAGCGGATCAGCCGCACCGAGGCGCTGTGACCGGCACCAGGCTGGTGTTTGGGACAGGTCGTCCCAGTGCGTGGACGTGGGATGCGTGGCCTCTGACGGTGTCGTCGATGGTGAGCCCGCGCTAGCTCCTCGTGGGGGTGAGCACGATTCTGCCGAACACCTCGCCGGCCTCCATCTTCTGGTGGGCCAGCACGGCCTGCTCCAGGGGCAGCACCTCGTGCACCACCACGTCCAGCTCGCCGTGGCTCGCGGCGGTGAGCAGGTCGGCGGTCACGGTGCGCCGGTCGGACTCGGGCACGGTGTTCGCGCTGAAGGTGGCGAACGACATCGACTTCTGGAACGCCGTGAACATCTCCATCGCGAAGTCCGCCGGCGGGTGGCCGGCGACGGCGCCGACGGCGACCATGCGGCCGTTCGGGTTGAGCCTGGTGAAGAACGAAGGCAGGTCCGCGCCGGCGACGATGTCGATGATGACGTCGTAGCCCGTGGGAGCGTCCGCATCTCCCTCACCGGTGCGGTCCAGTACGTGGGTCGCGCCGAGTTTGCGCAGACGGTCACCCCGTTCGGCCGAGGACGTCGTGACCGCCACCGCGCCGGCGCCCCCACGAGTCGCGAGCTGGACCGTCATGATCCCGATGCCGCCGGCCGCGCCGCGTACCAGCACTGACTCGCCCGGTGCGAAACGGGCGTGGCGGAGGCCGAAGTGGGCCACCATTCCGGAGCTCCCGAGCGTCACCGCTTCGACGGCCGACATGTTCGCCGGGAGGGGGAGGAGCCCCGCGGCCGGAGCGATCGCCTGCTCGGCATAGCCGCCGCCCAAGCCGACGAACGCCCACACGCGCCGCCCGGCCCATGACACGTCGACGCCTTCGCCGACCGCGGTCACGGTGCCCGCTATCTCGCCGCCGAGGATGTGACCCTCCTTGAAGCCGTAGGCGGCGACGGCACCGCTGCGGACCACGGCGTCGACGCCGCCGACGCCGATCGCCTCGATCGCGATCAGCACCTGCCCCGCAGCGGGGCTCGGGTCGGGGACCTCGATGACCGCGAGGCCCTCGGGCCTTCCGAACGCCTGGATGGCAACCGCCTTCAACGTCGTCTCCTTGTCCCGGGATCGATCGGGGCCGGTTCTGGCACCGCTCCTGGACATTAACGGACGCCCCCGTCCGTTCAGCCGAAGTGAGAGCGGCGACCGGCCGTTTGCCTCACACCTGGGCCGACGTGGGAGCGGGGCCGGTCATGCCAGCCGGTCCCGCCGCCCGCCAGGCCATCGACGGCTCAGCGCGGGCTTGGGGGGTCAGCGGGGCCAGGGCCGGCCGCTGTGCCGTTCGACGTCGGTGTTGAACTGCCGAAGGTCGGCGATGAAGCGTTCCAGGCGCTCGGACGGCCAGTCGGCCAGCACCTTGGCGATGCCCGTGGCGAGCCTGTCGCGCTCGGCGGTCAGCCGTTCGGCGCCCTTCCGCGTGATGCGGAACTTGCGGGCGATCGCGCCCTGGGGGTCGAGGGTGCGCTCGACCAGGCCGTCCTTGAGCAGGACGGCGGTCTGGCGGTTGAAGGTGGAGGCGGCCAGCCCGAACGCGTCCACGAAGTCGGCGATCGACATCGGGCCCTGCACTTCGAGCCGGGTGAGCAGCACGTACGCACTGCGTTCGAGGCGGTCGTCGCCCAGTGCGGGCTGTGGCGTGGTCAGCTCGCGTTGCCGCGTGAGGATCAGCAGTTCGCGCTCGACCTGTGCGCCCGCCTGCTCGGCATCCATTCGGCCGCCTCCGATCGTGCATGTGCTCTCACCTGCACGATACGTCAATGTGCATGATGCTCCGGATAGGCATAGTGCAACTTTTGTGCATCATGCATGCCATGTGTAGGGTGCATGCCATGACGGCTTCCGCGTCCCGACGACGTTCAGGAGCGATCGTGGCCACGCTGGCCGGGGCCGGGATCGTGGCGTCGGTGATGGGGACCCTGCTGGTGCCGCTCATCGGCGAACTCCCGCGGCTCCTGCACACCTCCTCCGCGAACGCGTCCTGGGTCGGGATCAGCACCATGCGCGACGTCGTACCGCCCGAACGCATGGGTGCGTCGGTGGCGTTGATGAGCTCGTCCCTGGGCATCGGCGGCGCCCTCGGCCTGCCGGTGGCGGCGGCCATCGCCGAGAACGCCGACTGGCACGTGCTGTTCTGGGCCTCGGCCGGCATCGCCGCCCTCGTCGGGATCGCGGTCGCGGTGTTCCTTCCGCACGTCCCGCCCGCGACGCGCGGACGTTTCGACGTCCCGGGCGCGATCGGGCTGGCCGCCGGGCTGGTCTGCCTGTTGCTCGCCGTCTCCAAGGGCGGTGACTGGGGGTGGGGCAGCGCGCCCACGCTCGGCCTGTTCGCCGCCGCCCTCGTGATCCTGCCGGCCTGGGGCTGGTACGAGCTGCGCACCCGCGACCCGCTGGTGGACCTGCGTACCACCGCCCGCCGCCAGGTCCTGCTCACCAATCTGGCCTCGGTGGTGGTCGGCTTCTCCATGTACGCCCAGGCGCTGGCCGCGCCCCAGCTCCTCCAGTTGCCCGAGGCGCTCGGCTATGGGCTGGGCCAGTCGATGCTGGCCGCCGGCCTGTGGATGGCGCCGGCAGGGCTGGTGATGATGGCCGTCTCGCCGATCGGCGCCCGGGTGTCGGGCCGTCGGGGGCCGCGTACGTCCCTGCTGATCGGCACCCTGATCATCGCGGCCGGCTACGCCCTGGCGCCGGCGCTGATGGGCACGGCGGCCGGCATCCTCGTCTTCGGCTGCGTGATCAGCGTCGGGGTGGCCTTCGCGTACGGGGCCATGCCCGCCCTCATCATGGGCGCCGTCCCGCGCTCGGAGACCGCCTCCGCCAACGGTTTCAACTCGCTCATGCGCTCGATCGGCATCACGGTCTCCAGCGCCGTCATCGGCGTCGTCCTCGCCCACATGACCCAGAACGCCGACGGGCACCCCATACCGACCGAGGCCGGCTTCCAGGTCGTCTTCGTCCTCGGCGGTGTGGTGGCGTTGGCGGCGGCCGGGGTGACGCTCGCCATCCCGCGCCGTACGACGTCGATCCCGCCCCTGACCGCCACGAAAGCCGCCACGAAAGCCGTGGTGGAGACCGAGCCCACCAGAAGCGCCTCGTGACCGCACGTCCTCATCGTCAGCCCCGTACCGAGGGAGATCTCGCATGAGTCAGAACGAGGAAGTCCTGTCCTATCCGCTGCCGTACGACACCGCGCTGTCGGCACCCGCCGAATGGGAGCGGCTGCGCGCCAAGTGCCCGGTGGCCACCATCGAGCTGCCCAGCGGCGACCACGCCAAGCTCCTGACCCGCCACGAGCACGTCAAGGGCCTGCTGGCCGACCCCCGCTTCGCCCGGCCCAAGGCCGGCGACAACGCCGCCCGGGTCGCGCCCGAAGGCACGGGCGGCGCCGCCGCCAACGGCGACATGGCACAGACCATCCCGGACAGGGGCGAGGGGCACCAGCAGTGGCGGCGCCTCGTCGGCAAGTATTTCACCGCCAAGCGCATGGCGGCCCTGCGTCCCGGCATGACCGAGATCGCCGAACGGCTCATCGCCGACATGGTGAGCGGCGGCGCCCCCGCCGACCTCAAGGCCGACCTCGGCTTCCCGCTGCCGGTGTACGTGATCTGCGACATGCTCGGCGTGCCCGCCGAGGACCGGCACCGCTTCTCCCACTGGTCGGACATGTTCCTCAGCACCTCCCGGTATTCCCAGGAGGAGACCGGCAAGGGCCTGGCCGAATTCATGCAGTACATGTCCGGCCACGTCACCGCCAAGCGCGCCACCCCGACCGACGACCTGATCGGCATGCTCATCAGGGAGAGCGAGGAGGAGGGTCAGGGGCTGACCGACGCCCAGCTCCTCAGCACCGCGATGGGCCTGCTGGTCGCCGGGCACGAGACCACCGCCAACATGATCGGCAAGATGGTGGCCATGCTTCTGGTGGACCGCACGCGCTGGGAACGCCTGCTGGCCGACCCCTCGCTCGTGCGTACCGCCGTGGAGGAGTCGCTGCGCTTCGACACCAACCTCGGCTTCGGCCTGCGCCGCTATCTCACCGAGGACGTCGACATCGACGGACAGACGCTGCCCGCCGGCACCACCGTCGTCTGCGGCATGCCCGCCGCCAACCGCGACGAGAGCGTCTTCGCCGGGGCCGACGACATGGACCTCGGCCGCAGCCCCAACCCCCACCTCACCTTCGGCGCGGGCCCGCACTCCTGCCTCGGCCAGGCCCTGGCCCGCACCGAGCTGCAGGTCGTGCTGGAAACGCTGCTCCGCAAACTGCCCACCCTGGAACTGGCGGTGCCGGAGCGGGACCTGCGCCGCGTCGAGGGGCTTCTCGTGGGCGGTCTCAGCGAGGTGCCCGTCCGCTGGTGACGACTCCGCCGCCGTCCGCCCCGGCACGGCCACCCAAGTGGACGGCGGCGCCTGACCTCTGATGCCGACCCTCGCGGGTCATCGGAGCACCAGCAGGATGTGCTCGTCCTCGCCGTGCTGGATCGTGCCGGACCGCTGGAACCCGTGCTTCTCCAGCAGCCGCACCGACGCGGTGTTGGCGTGGAAGGGGTCGGCGTGGAGCGGGCGGTTGCGCTCCACGCCGAGGAACAGCTTCAGCGCCCGCGTGCCGACGCCCCGGCCCCAGAACTCGCGCCCGAGCCAGTAGCCGATGAAGCGCCGGTCGTCTTCCCACCAGGCCACCAGGTTGCCCGCCAGGACGTCGTCCACCATGATCGCCTGCACGAAGACGGTCGGGTCGCCGAGGATCTTCGTCTTCCAGTGGGTGAGGAACCTCTCCCGCTCCCGGGGAGCGAACCTCGACCGGCGCACCGCCTCCGGATCGTGCTCCTGCTCCAGGAACACCTCCAGATCGGCCTCCACCACGTCTCTCAGCCGCACAGCCGTACTCATGGTGTGGGAGTCTGCCATCTCGCACCGACAGTTCCAGGGAGGGCGGATGGGGGTCGTGGAGAGGTCTGGACCTGGGACCAGGCGGTGCCGTTGAGGTGTCCGTCAGCGGGCGCGGCGGAGGCGGAGGAAGTCGCTGACCACGTATTCGCCCAGCCGGTCGGCGCTGGGGGAGAAGACGCGGCCCCCGTTCCTGCGGGCCACCTCGTCCACGAACTCCTTCAGCCGGTCGTCGGCCGCCAGCATGAAGATGTTGATCGTGGCCCGCCGCCGGGTCATCTTGTCCACCTCGGCCAGCGTCAGCTCCAGCGTCTCGTGCGACGGCGGCCACTCGAAGGCCGACCTGCCGTTGCGCATGAGGTGCGCCGTCGGCTCGCCGTCCGTGACCACCAACACCACCGGCTCGAAGTCGGGGTGGCGGTCCAGGTGGCGGCCGGCGATCAGGAGGGCGTGGTGCAGGTTGGTGCCCTGGACCATGTCCCAGTCGAGGCCCGCCAGCTCGTCGGCCTGCAGCACTCTGGCGTAGTTGGAGAAGCCGATGATCTGTACGGCGTCCTGCGGGAACTTCGAGGCCACCAGCGCCTGCAGGGCCAGCGCCGTCTGCTTGGCGGCGGCCCAGGTGCCGCGCAGGGCCATCGAGTACGACAGGTCCACGAGCAGGCAGACGGCAGCGGCGCTGCGCCGCTCGGTCTCGGCCACCTCGAAGTCGTCCACCGACAGGCGTACGCCGGCCCGTCCTGCGGCCCTCGGCCCCGTGGCGCGGGCCGGGCGGTCGAGGGTGACGCCGCCGCTGCGGACGCCGTTGACCAGGGTGCGGACCACGTCGATCGGCTGCTCGTCGCCGAAGCGCCACGGCCGTGACGAGCCCGTGAGCTCGCCGGCCGAGCCCGCGTCGTGCTGGTCGTGGTCTCCGCGCCGCCCCGCGTCCAGCGAGGCGAACACCCGCCGCAGCGCGGTCTCGCCCAGGCGGCGTACGGCCTTGGGGGTGAGCTCCAGCTTGCCGCGGCGGCGCAGGAGGTAGCCCTGCTCCTCCAGCTCTCGCTCGATGCGCTTGAGCGCCTCCAGGTCGTCGACCGCCGAGCGGCCCAGCGCACGGCGTACGGCGGCCTCGTCGATGTCGTCGAGCCGCGCGCCCGGGTAGTCCTGGCGCAGGGCGGTCTCGAGCTGGGTGAGGTCGGCCAGCTCCTCCAGGGCCGTCACGGCGTCGCCCATGCCCAGGGGCTCGTCGCCGGTGAGGCGTTCAGGGGCGTTCCAGGCCAGGTCGGGGCGGCGGGCGTAGAGGGCCTCGCCGAGGCGGCGCATCTGGTCCGACAGGCCCGCCTGGTCGAGGGTCTGGTTGATGAGGTTGCCCAGCTCCTCGCGCTGGCGCGGGGTCATCGAGGCCAGCATGCGCTGCGTGGCGGCGGCGCGGCGGGCCAGGATGTCGACGAGCTCTTCAAGGTTGCGGGGCTTCTCGGGGAAGAGGTCGCCGTATTTCGCCATGAAGGCGTCGAAGTCGTCCTGCGTGTGCTCGCCTCGGGAGTCCTTGTCGAGCATGTCGTTCAAGTCCGACATCATCTGCCGGATGCGTTCCATCGCCTCGGGGTCCGGGTTCGCGAGCGCGTCGCGCAGCCCCCGGAACTGGCTGTCCAGGACCTCACGGCGCAGCAGGTCGCGCAGCTCCTCGAACGTCTGCCGCGCCGCCGAGGAGCGCCACTCGTACGTGCTCAGCTCCTGAATGGCGCTGGCCGTGTCCTCGGGCAGCGCGTCGAGCTCGGCCTCCCGCAGCCGCGCGTCGTCCGACGGGTCGGGGAACAGCTCGGCCCGCTCCTGGCCGATGGCCTTGTCGAGCAGCGCCCGCGCCTTCTCCAGGGTGCCGTCGAGCCGCCCGCGCTCCCGCAGGTCACGGCGGCGCCTGCGGACCTCTCTGAGCATGTCGTCCAGCCCGCGCCGGTCCTGTGCGCCGGGCAGGCCGCGCTTGAGCAGGTCGCGCAGGGCGTGGACGGGCGTCGAGCCCGACAGGATCGCGTCGCCCATCTCGTCGAGCGCCGCCCGCACGTCATAGGGCGGAGCCAGGGGGTCGGGGCCGTCGTGGTACTCGCCATAGCGAAAGGCCATCACGAAACCACGCTAACCCGAGAAACGCGGCCATGTGCTCCGGAAAGCCACTCAGGCGTCCCCGAAGACCTCCCAGACCTGGTCCAGGGAGTCGACGCCGGGGGTGTACTCGATCTTCACCAGCACAGGGTGGGCGGTCGTCTTGAGGGCCTTGGTGAGGTGCTGCCAGGTGCACGGCTTCTTGCCCAGGCCGTTCCTGTCGGCGTTGACGGGCCGACCGGCCAGCCAGCCGTCCCCGCAGCGGGCGGTGGTGCGGTTGAAGCCCGTCGTGTACGCGTACCCGAGCTTGATCTTCCTGCCCCCGCTCGCGAACACCACGGTCGTGTCGTTGACCCGCTTGATCGTCCCCCGGGCGGCACGCGTCTCCGGCCTGCCGGAGACCAGGAACTCGTTGACCTTGACGGCCTTGCCGCCCCGGTATTCGGCGCGCAGCGGCACGGGCCCCCTGCCCAGCTCGTCGGACAGGTCGGCGGGCGCGCACGTCGTCCGGCCCAGGCCCTTGGCGTCGAGGGCCACCTGGCCCTCGGTCTCCTTCAGGTCGCACTCCACCGTGATCCGCCCGACCGTCGCCCCGGTGTAGTCGAGGCGCAGCTCCTTGGCCTTGGGGAGCGAGGTGAGCCGGTAACCCTTGAAGCCGTTGGCGTTCTTCACGAACGTGGCCGACTTCGGCACGATGCGCAGGTTGCCCTTGCCGTCGGCCCAGGCGTACCCGTAGACGACGGTGGCGGCGGAGGCGGGCAGGGCGGCGGCGGGCGCGGCGAGAGCGCTCACGGCGAGAGCGGCGACGGTGGCACAGGCGAGCAGGCGCATGGGTGGTCTCCCCCGACGGTGTGATGACTTATCACGTATGACGCGGGAGACCTCCCGGATGTTCAGGTCCGGTAAACCGTCACTCCGTCAACATCCTCCTTGGACAGGCGCCGCATCAGGTAAAGCCCCTCGAGCGCGAACTCCAGGGCCGCCGCCGCGTGGCCGGGCGACTCCTCGCCCGCGCCCATGCCGAGCCGCGACATGACCTTCGCCAGCCCGGTCACGGGGCCGATGCGGTGCAGCAGCTCCCCGGCCGGGACCAGCTCGCCGGACTCCACCTGGTTGCCCTCGGCGAACTTGTCGGTCACCGGCGACAGGTCCATGCCGCCCAGCCGGCTCCTGAACGTCTCGGCGGTCGCCCGGCGCAGCAGGTGGGCCAGGATCTCGGTCTCCCTGCCCTCCTCGCTGACCTCGAACTCCACCTTGCCGCGCAGGCTGTGGACCACGCTGGCCAGGTCGACCACCCGCGCGACGGCCTGGGCCTCGCCCGCGATCGCCGCCCGGCGCACCGCCGAGGCGGCCGCGGTCTCGGCGGCGGCGATCGAGAAGCGGGCCGACACGCCGGAGCGCGCGTCGACGGCGGTCGACTCGCGGACCAACCGGGTGAATCTGGCGATGATCTCGACCAGGTGCTCGGGGACGTCGGCCCCGATGTCCGGCACGGACTCCTGGCGGATGAGCGTCAGCTCGTCTTCGACGGTCATCGGGTAGTGGGTGCGGATCTCGGCGCCGAACCGGTCTTTGAGCGGCGTGATGATCCGGCCCCTGTTGGTGTAGTCCTCGGGGTTGGCGCTGGCGATGAGCAGGATGTCGAGCGGCAGCCGCAGGTTGTAGCCGCGGACCTGGATGTCGCGCTCCTCCAGCACGTTGAGCAGCGACACCTGGATCCGCTCGGCCAGGTCGGGCAGCTCGTTGACGGAGAAGACGCCCCGGTTGGTGCGCGGGACCAGGCCGTAGTGGACCGTCTCCGGGTCGCCGAGCGTGCGCCCTTCCGCGATCTTGATCGGGTCGACGTCGCCGATCAGGTCTCCCACGGAGGTGTCGGGCGTGGCGAGTTTCTCGCCGTAACGCTCGTCCCGGTGCTTCCAGGCGACCGGCAGCTCGTCACCCAGCTCCCGCGCCAGCGACTGGCAGCGCGTGCACGCCGGCGCGTAGGGGTGGTCGTTGATCTCACATCCCTCCACCACCGGCGTCCACTCGTCGAGCAGACCGGTCACCGTGCGGATGAGCCGGGTCTTGCCCTGGCCGCGCTCGCCCAGGAGAACCAGGTCGTGCCCGGCGAGCAGGGCCCGCTCGAGATGTGGCAGGACGGAGTCGTCGAAGCCCACGATGCCGGGGAAGCGGGGCTCGCCCGCTCTCAGCCTGGCCAGCAGGTTTTCCCGGACTTCGGCCTTGACGGTGCGATGAACGTGGCCGCTCTCTCGCAACTCGCGGAGAATACGTGGCTGATGCACGGGATCGAGACTACGTCCCCTGCGAGGAATGTGGCAGAGAGTTTCGCACCTGGCGGAGATTCCGGATCTTGACTATTGCGTGACGGTTCGTGTGCGTGCTTGTCCCTTTAGTGGGGAGAATCGGGCCTAGGGAACTTGGACATGTCGAGGGAGGCGAGACTCGTGGCCTTGATGACCAGCCGCTTCGCCGACGGCCTCGCCGTGGGTTCCGACCTGGTGGAGGCCGCGGAGAACGCCGTCGGTCAGGCACTGTCGAGGCTCAGCGGCCAAGCCGACTTGGTCTGCTTCTTCATCTGCGGCGACGATCCCGATGACGTCGCCCGGGCCGGCCAGGCCGCGATGAAGCTCGCACCCGAGGCGCACGTGATCGGATGCAGCGCCACGGGAGTCATCGGTGACGGGCAGGGGGTGGAGCTGACGCCCGCCGTGAGCGCGTGGGCGGCGACCATGGAGGGGGCGCGGCTGACGACGTTCGCGCTGGAGACCCTGGCCGCGGAGGACAAGTTCGTGGTGGTCGGGCTGCCCGAGCGCGGCGGGGACGACCATGTGGCGATCCTGCTCTCCGATCCGTACAGTTTTCCGACCGACGCCTTCGTCGAGCGCTCGATCGACGTGCTGGGCGACCTGCCGCTGATCGGCGGGCTGGCCAACGGCCTGCAGGGGCGGGGGTCCGTACGACTGTTCGCCGACGGCGAGATCTACACCGAGGGCGCGATCGGCGTGCTGATCAGCGGCCCGGTCAAGGTCAGCACCGTGGTCAGCCAGGGCTGCCGCCCGATCGGGCCCAGCATGGTGGTCACCGCGTCGGAGGACAACCTGCTGCTGGAGCTGGCCGGGCAACCGGCGCTGGCCCGGCTGGAGGACATCGTCAGCGAGCTGGACGAGGACGACCGCGAGCTGGTCGCCTCGGGGCTGCAGATCGGCCTGGCCATGGACGAGTACGCCGAACGCCACGAACGCGGCGACTTCCTCATCAGGGGGGTCATCGGCATCGACCCGGAGCGCGAGGCCGTGGCCATCGGCGACATCGTGGAGATCGGCAGAACCGTACGCTTCCAGGTACGCGACGCCGCCACGGCCGACGAAGACCTCTACGACCTGCTCGACGCCCACCGAGAAGAGCTGGGCAGGGTGGACGGAGCGCTGCTGTTCTCCTGCAACGGGCGGGGCTCGGCCATGTTCGGCACCGCGGACCACGACCCGGTCGCCCTGCGCGACACGCTGGGGCCCATCGGCGTGGCGGGCTTCTTCGCGGCCGGCGAGGTGGGCCCGGTCGCGGGGCACAACCACGTCCACGGGTTCACGGCGTCCGTCCTGGTGTTCTCCAGCGCCGCGAGCGGCTCATGAGCCGGTCAGGACCGGCACGCCGGTCGTGATCCTCGCGATCGACGTCGGCGGCACCAAGATGGCCGCCGGCCTGGTCGCCCGCGACGGCACGCTGGCGTGCTCGCGGCGCGTCGCCACCCCGCAGGACGCGGACGCCGAGACGCTGTGGAAGACGCTCACCGGCCTCGTGGCGCCCCTGGCGCGGGGGCTGGACGGGGTCGGGGTGGGCTGCGGCGGGCCCATGGCCTGGCCGGAGGGCGAGGTCTCGCCCCTGAACATCCCGGGCTGGCGCGGCTTCCCCCTGCGCGCCCGGCTCACGGCGCGCTTCCCCGGTTTACCGGTACGCCTCCACAACGACGCCGTCTGCCTGGCCGTGGCCGAGCACTGGCGGGGCGCCGGGCAGGGCAGCGACGACATGCTGGGCATGGTGGTGTCCACAGGGGTGGGCGGCGGGCTGATCCTGAACGGTCGCCTGGCCAACGGCGGGACCGGCAACGCGGGACACATCGGGCACGTGGTGGTCGAGCCGGAGGGCGGCCCACGGTGCGGCTGCGGCGGCCACGGCTGCCTGGAGGCCGTCGCCCGAGGCCCCGGTCTGACCGCCTGGGCCCTCCGCAACGGCTGGGAACCGGGGACCGCCAAGCCCGGGGACGGAACGTATCCCGAGGAGCGGCAGGTCATGGCGCGGGTGCTGGCGGCGGACGCGCGGGCCGGGGATCCGGTGGCGGTGCTGGCGATGCGCCGGGCCGGGCGCGCGATCGGCGTCGCCGTCGCCTCCGCCACCCACCTGTGCGACCTCGACCTGGTCACGGTGGGCGGCGGGCTGTCGCAGGCCGGTGAGCCGCTGTTCGGCCCGCTGGAGGAGGCTCTGCGCGAGCACGCCCGGATGGGGTTCGCCCGGCGCGTCAAGGTCCTGCCCGCCGCCCTGGGCCAGGAGGCGGGCCTGATCGGCGCCGCCGCACTGCTGCTGGCGGGCGACACCTACTGGGGGACCTCTGGGGCGTGACACGAGGCCCGGCGCCCCCCGCTGCTCGGGAAGGGGCCACCGGGCCTCTGATGGCCGGACCTCTGCCGCCCGGACCTCTGACGGCCGGACGCTGGGGCCGCCGGGTCACCGGGTCCCAGTGACCCGGCCGGGGTGGCCGGTGGTTCAGGCCGCCGGCCCGGGGAGGTGTGTCATCCGGTCTCGGTGTTCAGGCTCGGCCCCTCCTCCCTGGTCTCGCGCTGGACGCCGGGCTCGTCGTCCTTGCGCTCCGAGCCCCCGGACCCGGGCGGCGGGACCGGCATCGAGACGGCCTCGCAGGGCGCGACCGTGCCCTTGACGATCTGCAGCGCGGTCGCGAACGGCGGCCGGTCGTCCCCGTCCTCGCTCTTCGAGACGGTCAGCACCAGCGTCGACCCGGCCGGCACCTGCCCCTTCTCGATCGTGAACCCGATCCCGTCGCCCTCCTTGCGGATGCTCGCCATGAACGGGCCGCCGGGATCGCCGGCCTCGCCGCGCGGCTGCTTGCAGGTCTGGCCCTGCGGCAGGTAGTCCACCACCGACGTGACGCCGGCGGCGGCCAGGTCGGCCTCCAGCCCGTCGGGGTCGGTGAACGAGCTGATCGTCACGCTGACCCCGCCGTCGGAGCCCTTGGTCACCGCGTACGCCGGGCCGCCGCCGACCCCGGTCAGCATGATCACCGCCGTGGTGGCCGCCGCGACCCCCGCCACCGCGGCGGACAGTCCCACGTAACGCCGTCGTCGAGCGGGTGCAACCGTCGTCGTCATCCTGTCCTCCGCCGTCCTCATCGTGATCTCTTCTTTGAGTGCACTGAGAAGGCGATCTTCGAAGTTACTCATATCCGTCCTTCCAGGTACACAGCCGATGGCGAAGCGACGTTCTCGAGGGCACGTCTGGCCCGGTGCAGTCTGACCCGTGCGGTCACGTGCCGGATGCCCAGGGCCCTGGCGGCTTCGGTGACGGTGAGCTGGTCGATCGCGACGAGCTCCAGCACCGCGCGCTCGCCCTCGGGAAGCCCGGCCATGGCCTCCAGAGCGCTGCGCATCCGGCGCTCGGCGTCGATCCGCTCCTCCATCCTCGCGAGATCGTCGTCGTCCATCAGCCGGCGACCGGCGACGCGGCCGTTGGCCCGCGCCTCCCTGGCCGCCTTGCGATGCTGGGCGGACACGACGTTGCGCGCGATGCCGTACAGCCACGCGATCTCGGTACCCCGGCCGGGCACGTAGGTGTGCGCCGAGTCAAGGACCGCCAGGAAGATGTCCGCCGTCAGGTCGGCGGCGAGGTGAGGATCGCTCACCCGCCGGACCACGAAACGCAGGACGGCATCGACGTGGCGGCGATAGAAGGCCTCGAAGGCCGCGGGGTCGTCGTTGAGGCGCACTGGCCTCGCTCCCTTCGTCGTTCGCCCTTACACCTGTTCTTGGACCGGGCGACGGGAAGCGTTTCCGACGAGGTCAGGCGGGCCGGCGGGGCTGGAAGAGCCAGGCGTCGAAGAGCGCGTCGAGCTGTTTGCCGGACAGGCGTTCGGCGAGGTCGACGAAGCTCTCCGTCGTCACGTGACCGTAGCGGTGCTGCGCGGTCCAGGTCTTCAGCAGGCTGAAGAACGTGGCGTCGCCGATGGCCTGGCGCAGGGCGTGCAGCGTCATGCCGCCGCGCGTGTAGACCGACTGGTTGAACAGATCGTTGGGCTTGGCCCGCCCCGGGGGATATTTCCAGATCGCGTCGTCGGCGGGACGCTGGCGGTATTCGTTGAAGAACGCCTCGGCGGTCTTCGAGCCCTTGTGCTCGGACCACAGCCACTCGGCGTAGGTGGCGAAGCCCTCGTTGAGCCAGAGGTCCTTCCACCGCTTGATGCTCAGGCTGTTGCCGAACCACTGGTGCGCCAGCTCGTGCGCGATGATCGACTCGTCGGGGTCGAAGCCGCCGTAGAGCGGCTTGGTCTGGTTTTCCAGCGCGTAGCCGGCGGAGTAGTCGTCGACCATACCGCCGGTCGAGGAGAACGGGTAGGGGCCGAAGACCTGGGACCAGTAGTCGGTGATCTCACCGGAGGTGGTGTAGAGCCCGTCGAGCGAGCTCTTGAACTTCGGGTCGGCGGCGGCGAAGTTGGGGATGCCGGCGGGCGTGCTGCCGCTGCGCGTCTCGAACTTGCCCATCGTGGCCGTCGCCAGGTAGGTCGCCATCGGGTGCCGCTCACGCCACCGGTAGGTGGTCTTGCCCCCCACCGTGGTGGGCTGCCCGGTCTGCTCGCCGTTGGCCAGCGCGACCACCCCGGCCGGGACGGTGATCGCGAAGTCGAACGTGGCCTTGTCGGCGGGATGGTCGTTGCCGGGGAACCAGGTCTTGGAACCGTTGGGCTCGGAGGCCACGAACGCGCCGTCGGCCGTGGCGATGAAGCCGTAGGTGCCCAGGTTCGCGCTGTCCTTGGCCGGCTTGGGCACGCCGGAGTAGGCGACCCTGACGGTGAACGTGGAACCCGTGCGGATCTTCGACGCGGGCCGGACGGTCAGCTCGTCGCCCTGCCGGGTGAACGTCGCGGGGGAGCCGCCGACCGTGACCTGGCGTACGCCCAGCCCGGCCAGGTCGAGGTTGAAGCTCGACAGGTCCTGCGTGGCGCCGGCCTTGATGGTGGTCACGCCCTCGAGCCGCTTGGTCGTCGGCGTGTAGTCGATCACGAGGTCGTAGTGGGAGACGTCGTAGCCGCCGTTTCCGTCCTGGGGGAAGTCGGGGTCGCCGATGCCGGGAGCACCCGCCTGGGCGGTGGACGTCTCGTTCGACAGCCTGCTCGACGAGCCGGTGGGAGGTGGTTCGTCGGCCGGCGCGCACGCGAGCGCGCTGACGAACGCGGCGAGCATGACCAACCCGCGTCTTCTGACACGCATGGCGACGATCCCCCTTCGAACGGTGACCAAGATATTACGCTGGGTCAGGCGACCACGACGACCGTCCTGGCGGCCTTGTCGTGCAGCGCCTGTTTACGGGGGTCGAAGAGGATCCAGCCCAGATCCACCAGCAGGCCGACACAGCAGAGCCAGGCGAGCACGGTCGCCACGGCCTGCCGGACGGCCGCCTGTCCCACGCCTATCCTCGCGCCGTGCTCCGTCACCACGCGGATGCCGAACATCTTCTTGCCCAGCGTCTGACCATTCCAGAAGGCATGCAGAAGCCAGAAGTACAGGAAGGCCACGAGCCCGGCCAGAAAGGTGTGCTCCACCGGGTAGCGGTCCCAGGCGCCCCTGTTGTCGTCCCAGGCGTAGCCCCAGCTCGTCCAGCTGAAGGGGGCCGAGACGATGTTGACGATCAGCCAGTCGAGGACGCCGGCGAACAACCGCCGCCAGCGTCCCGCCAGCCCTGGTGGTGGCGATCCCATGAATTCTGGATGACCACCATTAAGTCGGGACAAACTAAAGGTTGCCCCTGCGTTCCTGCTCCCGCTCGATCGCCTCGAACAGCGCCTTGAAGTTGCCCTTGCCGAAGCCGAGCGAGCCGTGCCGCTCGATGAGCTCGAAGAAGACCGTGGGCCGGTCCTGCACCGGCTGGGTGAAGATCTGCAGCAGGTAGCCGTCCTCGTCGCGGTCCACGAGGATCTTGCGCTTCTTCAGCTCCTCGATCGGGGCCCGCACCCGCCCGATGCGCGCCCGCAGCTCCGGGTCGTCGTAGTAGGAGTCGGGCGTCTCCAGGAATCGCACGCCGGCCGCCCGCATGTGGTCGACCGTGGTCAGGATGTCGTTGGTGGCCAGTGCGATGTGCTGCACGCCGGGGCCGCCGTAGAACTCGAGGTACTCGTCGATCTGCGACTTCTTGCGGCTGACGGCCGGCTCGTTGAGCGGGAACTTGACCTTGCGCGTGCCGTCGGCCACGACCTTGGACATGAGCGCCGAGTATTCGGTGGCGATGTCGTCGCCCACGAACTCGGCCATGTTCGTGAAGCCCATGACCTTGCGGTAGAACTCCACCCACTCGTCCATCTTGCCCAGCTCGACGTTGCCGACGCAGTGGTCGACCGCCTGGAACAACCGGCCGTTCTTCGTCGCGGGCGGCGCCACCAGCGGCTCCGCGGGCGCGTAGCCCGGCAGGTAGGGGCCGCCGTAGTTGGACCTGTCGACCAGGGTGTGCCGCGTCTCGCCGTACGTGGCGAGGGCCGCGAGCACCACCTTCCCGTGCTCGTCCTCCATCGTGTACGGCTCCACCAGCCCCTCGGCCCCATGGGCGACCGCGTAGGCGTACCCCGCCTCCACGTCTGGCACCTGGATGGCCAGGTCGATCACCCCGTCACCGTGCGCGGCGACGTGCCGCGCCAGGTCCGTGCCGGGCCGGATCGAGGACCGGAGCTCGAACGTGGCGCCGCCCGAGGCCAGCACGTACGCGACCACGTCCCGGCTGCCGTTCTCCGGCCCGCGGTAGGCCACGAGCCGCATGCCGAACGCGGTCGAGTAGTAGTGGGCGGCCTGCCTGGCGTTGCCCACGGCGAACACCACGGCGTCCATGCCATTGACCGGAAAGACATCATTCATACCGTCAACTGTGGTTTTACCTGGACGAGTTGCGCAAGAGTTACCTCGATGAGTGCACAATCTGCCTAGCTGTCCAGGGAAATGTCCGGTAGATCTGTACAGCATGACAATCGATGATCTGGACGCCCGGCTGATCTCCCTCCTGACCGGCGAGCCCCGGCTGGGCGTGCTCGAATGCTCGCGCCGGCTCGGGGTGGCCCGCGGCACGGTCCAGGCCCGGCTCGACCGGCTCGTGGACAGAGGGGTGATCACGGGCTTCGGGCCCGACGTGTCGCCGGCGGCGCTCGGCTACGGGGTCACCGCGTTCGTCAGCATGGAGATCCGGCAGGTCGCCGGGCACGATCCGGTGGCCGACCGGCTGGCCCGCATCCCCGAGGTGCTGGAGGTGCACACGATCACCGGTGACAGCGATCTGCTCTGCCGGGTGGTCGCGCGGACCAATGCCGATTTGCAGCGGGTTATCGACGAGATCGTAGACGTTCAGGGTGTACTGCGGACTAATTCGATCATCGCCCTCGACACCCCGGTTCCCTACCGAGTGCTGCCCTTGGTCGCCGATGTTCCCCGGCGTGGCGGACGCTAGTCGTACTATCACTTTGGGACGAGGCACCATTATCGATCGTTTACCCTTGGCATTCGCCCAGCTTGCGGGGGTTGGGCGACGCTTGACGAGGGGGGTCGAGGGTGCGGAGTGGTGGTGTGAACGGAATGCGAAAGCGGCGGATTCTCCGGGTTGTACTGATTTCTTTTGGCGCGGGAATCCTCGTACTGGCCGGGCTTTTCGCCATTGCGTGGGCGATGACTCCCATTCCGGATACGACCCAGAAACAGGCCACCGCGCAAGGCTCGGTGATCTATTACCGCGACGGCAAGAGCGTGCTCGCCCGGCAGGGCATCGACCGCAGGCGGGTCGAGCTGGCCAAGGTGCCGAAGCACGTGCGCGACGCCGTCATCGCGGCCGAGAACCGCTCGTTCTACGAGGACGGCGGCGTCTCCATGAAGGGCACCGCGCGGGCCGTCTGGTCCACCGTCACCGGCAAGCAGTTGCAGGGCGGCTCGACCATCACCCAGCAGCTCGTGCGCAACTACTACAGCGGGCTGAGCCAGGAGCGTTCGGTCACCCGCAAGTTCAAAGAGATCCTCATCGCGATGAAGGTCGACCAGTCGCGCTCGAAGGACTGGGTGCTGGAGCAGTACCTCAACACGATCTACTTCGGCCGCGGCGCCAACGGCGTGCAGTCGGCCGCCCGCGCCTACTTCGGCAAGGACGTCGAGAAGCTGACCGTGTCCGAGGGCGCCTACCTGGCCTCGGTCATCCAGCAGCCCAGCAGGTTCGCCGACCCCAAGGGCTCCGACCTGGCGGCGGCCAGGGAGCGCTGGCAGTCGGTGATCGACGCGATGCGCCAGACGGGCACACTGCCCGCCGGGCAGGCGGCCACCGAGAGGTTCCCCGAGCTGACGACGCCGAAGAAGCCGTTCGAGCTCAAGGGCCAGGCCCAGTACATGCTCGAGCAGGTGACCGCCGAGCTCAACCGGCGCGGCTACACCGACGAGGACATCAACGGCGGCGGGCTCAAGATCGTCACGACGTTCGACAAGAAGCTCATGCAGGCCGCCGAGCGGGCGGTCGAGGACACCCTGCCCGACGCCACGCCCAAGAAGGTACGCACGGGGCTCGCGGCCGTCGATCCCGCCTCCGGCGAGGTGGTCGCCTTCTACGGGGGGCGCCCGTCGCAGTCGAAGTACTACGACAGCGCGTTCAGGTCCAAGGTGATGGCCGGGTCCACGTTCAAGCCGTACACGCTGGCCGCGGCCCTCGACAACGGCTTCGACCTGTCCACCAGGGTCAACGGCAACTCCCCGATGCGCGTGGCGTCGGCCGCCGAGCCGATCCCCAACGACAGCGGGCGCTCCTACGGCCAGATCAACCTGGTCAGCGCCACCCAGAACTCCGTCAACACCGCGTTCGTGGACCTCGGCCAGAAGGTCGGCCTCGACAAGGTCGCCAAGACCGCCGAGGCGGCCGGCATCCCCGCCGCCCAGCTCCAGCAGCACCAGAGCGCCGCCTCCTTCCCGCTCGGCGTGGCCTCGGTCAGCGCCGTCGAGAACGCCTCGGGCTTCTCCTCCTTCGCCAACAAGGGCGTCCACATGGAGGCGCACGTGGTGAAGTCGGTCACCACCGCGGAGGGCCGCAAGGAGGTCGTCAAGCCGGCCTCGACGAAGGTGGTCTCCGAGCAGGCGGCCGCGGACACGGCGTACGCGATGCAGCAGGTCGTCAAATACGGCACCGGCACCGCCGCCCGCCTCTACGACCGCCCGGTGGCCGGGAAGACGGGCACCACCGACGACTCCAAGTCGGTGTGGTTCAACGGCTTCACGCCGCAGCTCGCGGTGGCGGTGGACATGTTCCGCGACGACAACGCCACGGTCACGATCCCGGGCTACGGCACCCAGTTCGGCGGGCAGTTGCCGGCGCAGATCTGGCGGGCGTTCATGACCGAGGCCATGGAGGGCAAGCCGGTCGAGGAGTTCCCCGAGCCGTCGGACTACGGCTACTCCTCCGACTACTCGATGCCGGACGAGGAGCAGGACGTCCCTGACCCGGACTACACGCCGCCGGCCGACCAGGACGACTGGGACACGCCGGAGCCGGACCCGAGCGAGCCCGAGGCCACGGGCCCGCCGCCGTCGGAGACGCCGGAGGACGACGGCCGCCAGGACGACGAGCCCGAGCAGCAGTCAGGCCCGACGCCCACCCAGCTCCCCGACCAGCCCTCGGTCCAGCAGGAACCCGGCCCCACCAACAGCCGCCGGCTGACCGGCTGACGACCGAGCGGCCGACCGAACCGAGCGGCTGACGGCCTGACGACCGTCAGCCCGCCAGTTCCTCGCGCAGTCTCTCGGCCGTCGTGACCGGCGTCCGGCAGGTGAACCCGCGGCACACGTAGGCCGCCGGCGCCTCCCCGACCGGTCCGCGGCCCTCCAGCAGCGCGGGGAAGACCTCGTCACGGGGCACGAGGGGGTCGCCGACGCCCCGGTCGGCCGAGTCGCCGGAGCCGAGGGCCACCACCAGCCCGGGCACGTCCGCCAGCAGCGCCTCCCGGTGCAGCTCCGCCGTACGCGGATCGTCGGGCGGCCCCACGACGGCCACCTCCACGGGCCCGGACAGCGCCGCCCGCGCCACGGCCAGCCCCCACCCGGCGAACCTGGCGTGCCCCGTGGCGAGCACCGACACAGTGCCGAGCGCGGCCTGGGCGGCCTCCCGGTGACGCGTGGAGCCGGTCAGCGCGCCGTAGGACAGCAGGGCGCCCGCGGCGGCGTACTGGCCGGAGGGGGTGGCGTTGTCGGTGGGGTCCTGCGGGCGCTGGAACAGCCGCTCGGCGTCGTCGGCGGTGTCGTAGAAGCCGCCCGCCTCATCGGTGAACCGGTCGAGCACGGTGTCCAGCAGCGATCCGGCCAGCCGCAGCCATCGGGCCTCGCCGGTGACGCCGTAGAGAGAGATCAGGCCCTCGGCCACGTTGGCGTAGTCGTCCAGCACCCCGGCGTTCGTGCCCGCCCTGCCGTCGCGTGAGGTGCGCAGGAGCCTGCCGTCCGCCACGTGCGTGCCCGCCAGCAGCTCCGCCGCGGCCGTGGCGGCCTCGACGAGGTCGGGGCGCTCGAACACCGCGCCGGTCTCCGCCAGCGCCGCGATGGCCAGGCCGTTCCAGGAGGCCACGATCTTGTCGTCGCGGCCGGGACGGACGCGGTGCTCCCGGGCCGCCAGCAGCCGCGCCCGCACGTCCGCGTGGCGCTCGGGGTCTTCGGGGTCGCGCGGAAGCCGGAGCACGGACATGCCGTGCTCGAACGTGCCCGTAGCCGTCACGTCGAAGAGCCCGGCGGCCCAGCGGCCGTCGTCGTCGCCGAGCGCCTCGCGCAGCTCCCCGGGCGTCCAGACGTAGAACTTGCCCTCCACGCCCTCGCTGTCGGCGTCGAGGGCCGAGGCGAAGCCGCCCTCCGGCGTGCGCAGCTCGCGCAGCAGCCAGTCGGCGGTCTCCATCGCGATCCGCCGCGCCAGTTCGCCGCCGCCGGCCTTCCACCAGTGCGTGTAGACCCGCAGCAGCAGCGCGTTGTCGTAGAGCATCTTCTCGAAGTGCGGCACCACCCATCCGGCGTCCACGCTGTAGCGCGCGAAGCCGCCGCCGAGCTGGTCGTAGATGCCGCCGCGGGCCATGGCGCAGAGCGTCCTGCCGCTCATCTCGCGCTCGCCGTCGCGCAGCAGGAACTCCAGCACCATCGACGGCGGGAACTTGGGCGCCCCGCCGAACCCGCCGTTCGCCTCGTCGAACGACCCCCGCAGGTTGTCCGTCGCCTGCCGCAGCGCCTCCTCACCCGGCACGGCCCCGCTGGGCAGCGTGGTGTTGGCGTTGAGCGCCTCCACCACCTTCGCCCCCTGCCGCAGCACGGACTCCCTCTCGCCGGTCCACACCCTGTGCACCTCGGAGAGCAGGCGCCGGAAATGGGGACGCGGGAAGTAGGTGCCGCAGTAGAACGGATGCCCGTCGGGCGTCGCGAACACCGTCATCGGCCAGCCGCCCTGCTGGGTCATGGCCTGCGTGGCGCTCATGTAGACGGCGTCCACGTCGGGCCGCTCCTCGCGGTCGACCTTGACGTTGACGAAGTGCTCGTTCATCAGCAGCGCGGTCTCGGCGTCCTCGAAGCTCTCATGGGCCATGACATGGCACCAGTGACAAGCGGAGTAACCCACGCTGATGAGCAACGGCACATCGCGGCGCCGGGCCTCCGCGAACGCCTCCTCGCCCCATGGATGCCAGTCCACGGGGTTGTCCGCGTGCTGGAGCAGGTAGGGGCTCGTGGCGTTTTTCAAGCGGTTCATCAGGACCTCCCCCGCTCACCCTAAACCGCGCGCACTCCCCGGCCATGGAGCAGGTCACGGCTGAGCGGATCTCCGCGCTCCCAGGCTGACTAGGAGGTCGGGGACGGCGTAGGTTACGGGCGTGGATATGGACTTCGTCTGCGCCCACGCAGGCCGCCCCGCGACCGCCATCACGCGCAGGGACGTGGCACGCGCGCTGCTCGCCGTACCGTCGGGGGTGGCGCTCGTGGCGCTGCCCGACCTGCGGCGGGCGATGATGTCGGCGGGCAACCCGCTCTCGCTCCCGTTCTGGGAGTCCGCCAAGGCGACGCTCGGCTCGATCGAGGCGGGGGTGGCCACGGTCGGCGACGTGCAGCGGTGGGTCGAGTCCACCGGCACCGAGCCGATCCTCATGACGCCCAGCTACTTCGTCTGGCCGGAGGAGGACGAGCGCGGGCCCGTGGCGTCCGAGATGTTCGGGCGGCTGGTGGCGTACCTGGAGGAGTTGGTGGCGTCCGGGGAGGTCGAACCGGACGCGCTGGCCGCCGGTGACGCGGAGGCGCGGCGGGCCTATGAGGAGCTCCAGGAGCGCTGGCTCGGCACGCCGCTGGGCGATGGCCGGGTGCCCGGGTTCGCGGTGAGCGACGAGCAGGACGAGGAGCTGTTCGCGGCGTGGGACGAGGAGGAGGCGTTCGCGTTGTCGGAGCTGCGGCGCATCACGGCGGGGCTGTCCAAGCAGCCCGAGCTGCCCGCCGACGATCTCGACGCGGCGGCGGCGCGCCTGCGCGACCTGATCGCCCTGCCCGGCTACCCCGGCAACGTGCTGCGGGCCTGCGCCGGGTTCGACGACCGGCCGTTGCCCGACGACGACCATGAGCTGTGGCTGGCGGTGGCGGCGGGCATCGCGGGACCCATCTCGGACCTGTCGGAGGGCGGCGACGTGCTGGAGGAGTTCGCCGACCTCGACGGAGACCTCAGCGAGGAGGACACCGCGCTGGCCAACCTCTGCGCCATCCAGCACGCGGACTGGCTGGCGGGGGTGGCGGCGCTGGCCAGGATGGGGCCGGGCGTGCTGGCCTCGCCCGAGCGCATGGCCCGGCTCATCGCGGAGTCGGAGGACATCGACGTCGACGACCAGGACATCGACGACCTCGACGCCACGGAGGGGCTCTTCACGTCGGTCGTGAGCCTGTGGGTCTATCTGGGCATCGTGAACGAGGACGAGGTGCTCACCCCGCTGGGCTGGTGGGGCCTGCCCAAGGCGCTCGAACGCGCCTGGGCGCCGTCCACGGACTGAGCGAGTCGTCCACGGACCGAGATCACTCCTTGTCCGCGAGCTCCGCGAACTCGGGGTGGCGCTCGATGTATTTCGCGACGTACGGGCACCGCGGCACGACCCGCAGACCGGTGTCGGCGCTCGCCTGCAGGGCGTGCCCGACCAGTCGGCCCGCCAGGCCCTGCCCTTCGTAGGCGGGCAGGACCTCGGTGTGGGTGAAAACGACCTTGGTGGGCAGCAGGAGATAGTCGGCGAACCCGGCGACCTTGCCGTCCACGAGGAGCTCGAACCGGCTCTCCGTCGAGTTGTCGACGATTTCTATCGGCATCTACTCGGCTTTCTTGTCGTCAGCTTCGCCCTCGTGCGGCACCTGGATCTTCGACATCTGTTTGTTCATCGACTTGATCAGGATATACAGGGCGAACCCGATGAGGGCGACGACGACGAAGCCCAGGAGACCAGGGCTCACATCACCTGCTGCTAGAACGGTCACACTTCCAGTCTGCCACCGGCGGGCCGTGGTCCCGTCAGTGGTGGGCGGGGGAGACCTCCTCGGCGTGGATGCCCGCGAACAGGTCGTCCTCCGGCAGGTCGGTGTCCACCAGCGAGCGCGCCAGATGGTAGTCCTCGGTCGGCCAGATCTCCTGCTGCAGCTCGCGCGGGCAGACGAACCAGAAGCCCTCGGGGTCGACCTGGGTGGCGTGCGCCAGCAGGGCCTCGTCGCGGATCTCGAAGTAGTCGCCGCACGGCACGCGCGTGGTCACCGGCCACTTGGCCGGGCGGTCCTCCCAGCGGGAGATCCAGTCGGCGTAGGGGGAGCCGAGGCCGCGCTCGGTCATCGCCTCGTGCAGCGCCTCGAAGCGCTCCTTGGTGAAGCCCATCTGATAGTAGAGCTTCAGCGGCTGCCAGGGGTCGCCGGTGCCGGGGTAGCGGTCGGGGTCGCCGGCCGCCTCGAAGGCCTCGACGGAGACCCTGTTGGTCATGATGTGGTCGGGGTGCGGGTAGCCGCCGTCGTCGTCGTACGTGATGATCACGTGCGGCCTGAACTCGCGGACGGCCGCCACCAGCGGCGCCGAGGCGTCCTCCAGCTTCTGCAGGCCGAAGCAGCCTTCGGGCAGCTCCTCCTCCTCGCTCTCGGGCAGCCCCGAGTCGATGAAACCCATGAAACGCTGGCCGACACCGAGGATCTCGCGCGCCCGGGCCATCTCGGCCCTGCGCACCTCCCCGATGTTGGCGACGATCTCAGGCCGGTCCATCTTCGGGTTGAGCACGGATCCGCGCTCACCGCCCGTGAGGGTACAGACCAGCACTTCCACGCCTTCACGCACGTAACGCGCCATCGTGGCGGCGCCCTTGCTCGACTCGTCGTCGGGGTGGGCGTGGACGGCCATCAGCCTCAGCGGTGCACTCACGAGCTCGATGCTCCTCAGTCAGGACCAGTCAGTCGCCCAGAGAGGTTAGTTTCTGCTGGGCGGTCGCGAGGGCACACCCCTCGCGGGCGACAATTGTCTCGGATAACGCTGAGGGAGTGCAGGGAGATTCCGCCATGGTCACCAGAGATGTCGAGAACGGACCCGTTCTCGGCACACCCGACGACTTTCCCGATCGTCCCAAGCGAGGTGGCCGGCTCGTCGTCCACGTGGTGATCGGCGTGCTGGTGGCCATCGTCGCCGGTGGCTGGGGCTACGTCATGTGGTCGATGACGGCAGGCGGCTCTGAGGCGCCGTCGCAGGTGGTGACGTTCACGGTCAACGGCCCGAGCCGGGCCGAGATCACCTTTGAGGTGTACAAGCCAGACGATAGGGTGGCCGTCTGCAGGATCAGGGCCCTGGACGTCGATCACGCGGAAGTGGGCAGCAAGGAAGTAAGAATCCCGGCTGGTGAGGGTAGTAAGCAGCTCAAGGAAAGCCTCGACACGAGTGGTCAGGCGACTTCCGTCCACATCCAGTACTGCAATCTCGTATAGTGAGACATTTGGGGAAGCGTTCGAGCGGTTAACTTGTTAGCCTTTCGCAATTCAACCGTACGCAACCTCAGATGATCTCAGGGCCCCCTAGGCAAGCAAGGAGAACCCGTGGCCGACTCTCGCGATGAGAACGTCACATGGCTGACGCAGGAGGCGTACGACCGCCTGAAGGCGGAGTACGAGTATCTCTCTGGCCCCGGGCGCGTCGACATCGCCAAGAAGATCGAGGCCGCCCGTGAAGAGGGTGACCTGAAGGAGAACGGCGGCTACCACGCGGCCAAGGACGAGCAGGGCAAGATGGAGGCCCGCATCTTCCACCTCCGGCAGATCCTCGACAACGCCCAGGTGGGAGAGGCCCCCAAGGCCGAGGGCGTGGTGGGCCCCGGTATGACCGTGACCATCAGGTTCGTGGGTGACGACGACGAGGTCACCTTCCTGCTCGCCTCCCGTGAGGAGAGCGGAGCGCCGATCGACGTCTACTCGCCCAAGTCCCCGCTGGGTTCGGCGATCAACGGCAAGAAGATCGGAGAGAAGGCGACCTATTCCATGCCCAACGGCCGCCAGAACACCGTCGAGATCCTTGAGGCAGTGCCGTACATCGGCAACTGACCCCCCAGGACAACGACCGCCGGGCCCCCGTTGGCCCGGCGGATTTTTCGCGTTCCTCTGGAATTCGGCAAGATCTGAGTTTTCTAGTCAAAACGCGTAAGCGGCGTGACACGTACAAACTGGTGCCGTTCATCGTCGTGGCGCTGGTCGCGGTGCTCACCGCCGACGTGCTGCTGCTGGTGCAGTCGAGCGAGCAGGCGACCCCCTCCGCCGGCCGGGTCACGCCCAGGCAGACGCCGCTCTCCCAGAAGCGGCCCCTGGAGCAGGCCGAGCAGCCGGCGCCGCAGCAGCCGGCCCGGTCGCTCACGCCGGTGCAGCCGCTGCGCAAGCTGCACAAGCCGAACCTGTTCGTGCTCACGCGCAAGCCGTTCACCAACGAGCTCTTACAAAAGGTCGCCAAGTTGTCCGGCGTGCGTGCGCTGGAACTGGCCGACGCGGCCTCCATCACGCTCGACGGCAAGCGGGTGCAGACGCTGGCGGTCAATCCGTCCACGTTCCGTGCGTACACGCCCAAGGTGACCGCCTCGTCCGACGCGCTGTGGCAGAACGTGGCCGCGGGTGACGTGGCGGTCTCGTTCGTGCTCGGCAACGACGGCGGGCTCGCGCTGCACAGCCGCGTGTCGGCCCCGGCGGGGCAGCTCCGGGTCGGCGCGTACGCCACCACCGGCTTCGGCGCCGTCGACGCCGTCGTGTCCAAGGACGTCGGCCGCACGCTCGGGCTGCCGCACGACAACGCGCTCATCGTCAGCGCGCCCAAGACCAACTCCGAGACCCTGCGCAAGGCCATCCTGCGCGCGATGCCCAAGGGCACCCAGGTGGCCATGGTCAACCCGGTGCTGCCGCAGCCGCGGCAGAAGGTGACGCAGCGGAACTGGCCGACCGGCTCGTTCATGACGGGGGAGCAGCTCACCGCGGCGCTCACGGCCGCCGCCTCCAAGCTCGGCCGCCCGTACGTGTGGGGCGCCGAGGGCCCCGACACCTTCGACTGCTCGGGCCTGGTCCAGTGGGCCTACGGGCAGGCCGGGGTGCGCATGCCGAGGGTGACGCACCAGCAGTGGGTGACGGGGCCGCAGGTGCCGTTCGATCAGGCGCAGCCGGGCGATCTGCTCTTCTGGCGCAATGACCCGACGAACCCCGACTACATCTCGCACGTGGCGATCTATTGGGGCAAAGGGCAGATGCTGCACGCGCCGCGTACCGGCGACGTGGTCAAGATCGCTCCTGTGAGCACCCGCAACCTGGCCGGTGTCGTACGCGTCAGCCCCGCCGCGTCGGGCCAGGTCCGCTAGAAGCCCTGCCACCAAGGACAGACCGTGGTTTCCGCGCGTGCAAAGCAGGTGCAACTATGTAATGTTGATTACATGACAACAGATGATGTGACGGCACAGGTGCGCGGCTGGTTCACCGGTCGGCTGCCCGAGGGGTGGTTCACCGGCGCGCCCGAGATCGTCAGGGACCGCGAGGAGATCGCGATCCTGGGCACCCTGCCCGACCCGCCGGACGACGTGCCCGAAGCCGAGCGGGCAGCCCTGATCGAGGGCCTGGCCCGGCGCTTCAGGGAGGAGACCCGCGAGCGGCGGATCGAGATCGCCAGGGAGGCCGAGCGCAAGTTCCGGCAGAAGGTGTCCTGGGGCGTGGTCTGCGGCGGCGAGACTGTGATGTTCACCACACTGTCCGTGCCGGTGATGACGCGCCTGCGCCAGTCGGAGCGCCAGGTCCTCGACACGCTCGTGGCCGCGGGCGTGGCCAGAAGCCGCAGCGACGCGCTCGCCTGGTGCGTCCGCCTGGTCGGCAAGAACACCGACACGTGGCTGGCCGAGCTGCGCGATGCCCTCCAGCATGTCGACCGGGTTCGCTCCGCGGGGCCCGACGTCAATTCCTAGACCACGCAGCGGAAACGGCCCGAGCATTGGACTAAACCACTTGCGAAATTGGTTTAGACCAGCCCGATTGGACTAAACCACTGCTCGGAATTGCTTCTTTTAAATCTGCTTCGCGTGGGTAGGCTCCCCCAATCGTCAGGGCCGCTGCCTGCGGCGACGGTCGCGCCAATAGGTCTATGCCAATTGGCTTTCATGCCGCTTCGTCGTTAATGATGACTGGGCCCTGAGAGAGTGGAGGAGTCGAAGTCGTGTCCGTTTCCGTGGAAGTAACCGCACCGACCAGCAATCGCGAATTGGCCGCGTGGGTGAACGAGATCGCTGCCCTGACCCAGCCGGACCGCGTCGAGTGGTGCGACGGGTCGGAGGAGGAGTGGACGCGTCTGACGAACCTCCTCGTCGAGCAGGGGACGCTCACGCGCCTGGCCGCCCGGCCCAACAGCTTCTACGCCAAGTCCGATCCCACGGACGTCGCCCGCGTCGAGGACCGCACGTACATCTGCTCCGAGCGTGAGCAGGACGCCGGGCCCACGAACAACTGGATCGCCCCGGACGAGATGCGCCAGACGTTCGGCGAGCTGTTCAAGGGCTGCATGCGCGGCCGCACGATGTACGTGGTCCCGTTCTGCATGGGCCCGCTGGGCGGCGAGATCTCGCAGCTCGGCGTGGAGATCACCGACTCGCCGTACGTCGCCGTCTCCATGCGCGTCATGACCCGCATGGGCGACCGGGCGTTGCGCCTCATCGAGGAGAGGGGCGACTTCGTCAAGGCCGTGCACTCCGTCGGGGCGCCGCTCGGGCCCGGTGAGGCCGACAAGCCCTGGCCGTGCAGCTCCACCAAGTACATCAGCCACTTCCCCGAGACCCGCGAGATCTGGTCCTACGGCTCCGGCTATGGCGGCAACGCCCTGCTCGGCAAGAAGTGCTACGCCCTGCGCATCGCCAGCGTCATGGCCCGCGACGAGGGCTGGATGGCCGAGCACATGCTCATCCTCAAGCTCACCCCGCCCTCCGGCGAGACCCGCTACATCGCCGCCGCCTTCCCCAGCGCCTGCGGGAAGACCAACCTCGCCATGCTCCAGCCCACGATCCCGGGCTGGAAGGTCGAGACGATCGGCGACGACATCGCCTGGATGCGCTTCGGCGACGACGGCCGCCTCTACGCGATCAACCCCGAGGCCGGCTTCTTCGGCGTCGCGCCCGGCACCGGCCAGGTGACGAACGCCAACGCGATCAGGACGCTCTGGGGCAACAGCATCTTCACCAACGTCGCGCTCACCGACGACGGCGACGTGTGGTGGGAGGGCCTGACCGACGAGCCGCCCGCGCACCTGACCGACTGGAAGGGCCGCTCGTGGACGCCTGACAGCGACGAGCCCGCCGCCCACCCGAACGCCCGCTTCACCACCCCGGCCTCCCAGTGCCCGACCATCGCGGCCGAATGGCAGGACCCCAAGGGCGTGCCGATCTCAGCGATCTTGTTCGGCGGTCGCCGCGCCACCGCCGTGCCTCTGGTGACAGAGTCGCTGAGCTGGCAGCACGGCGTCTTCCTCGGAGCCAACGTCGCCTCCGAGAAGACCGCCGCCGCCGAGGGCAAGGTCGGCGAGCTGCGCCACGACCCGTTCGCCATGCTGCCGTTCTGCGGCTACAACATGGGCGACTACTTCGGCCACTGGCTGGACATCGGGCAGCGCAAGGGCGCCCGGCTGCCGCGCATCTACTACGTCAACTGGTTCCGCAAGAACGCCGACGGCAAGTTCATCTGGCCCGGCTTCGGCGAGAACAGCCGCGTGCTCAAGTGGATCGTGGACCGGCTCAACGGCGAGGCCGAGGCCGTCTCCACCCCGATCGGCCTGCTGCCCGACGGCCTCGACACCGACGGCCTGGACCTGTCGGACGAGGACCTGCGCACGCTGCTCACCGTCGACAAGGACGTGTGGAACGAGGAGGCCGCGCTGATCCCGGCCCACTTCGACAAGTTCGGCACCCACCTGCCGAAGGAGCTGTGGGACGAGTACAACGCGCTGCTCGACCGGCTCAGCTAGCCGAGCCTCTTGTGCGGTACGGCGGTGCCGCCCTTAACTGGGCGGACCGTCGTACCGCGAGAGAGGGGCGGCCGTGGACTTCGTCCTGCTGGCAGCCGCGTTCGGCATGCTGTTCCTGGTCGGCGCGGCGGTGCGGCGGGTCGAACGCGAACGCGGCCGGGTCAGCGAGATCGCGCCGAGCGGCTACGGGCACGCGCTGTCCCACTACGAGCTGGCGTACCTGTCGGGCGGGCCCCGGCGGTGCATCAACACGGCGCTGGCCGTCCTCGCGACGGCCGGCGCCATTCGCGTGTCACGGGGCTCGACGGTCACCCCGGTGTACGGGGCGCGGCCCTCGCCCGAGCCGATCGAGCAGGCCGTGCTCGACACGCTGGCGGCCAGGCCGGGCGGCTACCGGGCGGGCGAGCTGCGCAGGACGCTGCAGGCGCATCCGGCGCTCACCGGCCTGGCCGGCGGGCTCGAGAGCCGGGGGCTGCTGGTGCGCGAGCAGGCGTACGGCCGGGCCCGGCGGCGCCTGGACCACCTGAAGCCGGTCATCGGCGCGGCGGTGGGCTACGTGGTGCTGCTGTTCGTGCTCGCCGGCCTGGGGCGGGCCGGCGAGGAGACGGCGGTGTTCGTCGGCGCGGTGTTCTTCTCGGTGGTCGCCGTGATCAGCGGCCTGGCCGGGCTGCGCAGGGAGCGGCGGCGGTTGCGCAACGTCATCACGCGCGAGGGGCGGGACGTGCTGAGGGCGGCGCGCGTCCACCATCCGAGGGGTGTGAGCGACCAGAGCTCGCTGGCCATGATGGTGGGCGTCCCCGTGGCCCTGTACGGGCTCCAGGACGCCCCAGACCGTGCCCTCTGTGATGAGTTGTCGGTCGGCGACTCCGCGTCGGACTGCGCCGGATCCTGCGGGACGTACGGCGACGGCGGCGGCACGACCTTCGGCGGCGACTCCTACGGCGGCCTCGACTTCGGCGGCGGCTCCTCGGGCTGCGGCGGCGGATCGAGCTGCGGCGGCGGGTCATCGAGCGGCGGCGGTTCGTCGAGCAGTTGCGGTGGCGGCGGGTCGAGCTGCGGTTCGAGCGGCTGAATGTAACCACTCCGGCGGAACCCTTACGCCTGCTTTATACGTCTCCCGGTTACCCAGCCCGTCAGTGCTGCACGAGGGGAGGTTCGTATGGACCTGGTCTTGTTGATCGTCTCGGTGGCCCTGGCGCCTACGCGGGAACCGGCGTGGCCGGGTGCGGAGGCGGCGGGACCTGCTCGTCGTCCGACGGGTCCGGCGGGTCGGCCGGGTGCGGCGGCGGTGGCTGCGGAGGTGGTTGTGGCGGAGGGGTCTGACGTGGGCGGACCGGGTGTGGGCATCGGCTGGCGCTCGGAGCTGGACCTGACGATCGAGCGCATGCCCGGCGTCGACTTCGTCGAAGTGGTCGCCGAGAACGTCAAGCCCGCCCGCCTGCCGGAGTCCCTGGCGCTGCTGCGCGCCAGGGGCCTGCCGGTGATCCCGCACGGGGTGTCGCTGGGCGTCGGCGGGGCCGAGCCGCCGTCCCCGGCCCGGCTCGCCCACCTGGCCGCGTGCGCGGTGGCCCTGGACGCGCCGCTGGTCAGCGAGCACCTGGCGTTCGTCAGGGGTGGTGGCGTCGAGGCCGGGCACCTGCTGCCGGTGCCGCGTACGCGCGAGTCCCTGAAGGTCGTCACCGAGAACGTGCGCCGCGCCCAGGACGCGCTGCCCGTCCCGCTGGCCCTGGAGAACGTCGCCGCCATCTTCGGCTGGCCGGACGACGAGCTGACCGAGGCCGAGTTCCTGGCCGAGCTGGTGGCGGCCACCGGGGTGGGGCTGCTGATCGACGTGGCCAACCTGTACACCAACCAGGTCAACCTGGGCCTGCCGGCCGTGGCGGCGCTCGACGCGCTCCCGCTGGAGCACCTCGCGTACGTGCACGTCGCCGGCGGCTACGAGCGCCACGGCATCTGGCACGACACCCACACCACGGCCGCGCCACAGCCCGTGCTCGACCTCCTCACCGAGTTGTGCGCCCGGGCCACCCCGCCGGGCGTGCTGCTGGAGTGGGACGACGACTACCCGAGCGACGCCGTGCTGGCGGGCGAGCTGTCACGGATCAGGGCGGCGATCGCCCAGGCCCACCGATGACCGCCCCCGATCAGCGCGGCGCCGGCGGTGGGGAGCCGGTGACCTCCGCGGATCACGGCGGCGATCGCCCAGGGCCGCCAGCGGCCTCCGCGGAGGAGTCGCGGCGGCGGCTGGCGGAGGCTCAGGGGCGGGTGGTGGCCGCTCTCGTGGCGGGCGGGGAGGTGCCCGAGGGCTTCGACCCGGAGCGGATGCGGGCGCAGGCGTCGAGCCTGGTCGCCAAACGGCGTGCCATCGTGGCCAGGATCCGTCCCGACACGGCCGCCGCAGCGGGCGCCGACCTGGCGGCCGAGTTCGCCGCGTACGCGCGGGCCCGCGCCGCCCCGCCGCCCGACTACCGCACCGACGCCGCCGACTTCGCCGCCTGGCTGCGCGAACGCGGCCGGATGCCCGATCCGCCTCCTGCCAAGCGCCGCTGGTGGTCGCGCGGGCGCCGTCTAAGCTGATCGCACCAAGCGCTTGGGAGGCGGCATGCGCATCGTCAACATGGGCGGCTGGCCACTGGACGAGGGACCGCACGAGCCCGGCGGCGAACCGCTGTGGAACGAGTCCTGCTACTTCGACTTCGTCTCGGACGACGGCGAGGTGGGCGGCTACGTCCGGCTCGGCCTCTACCCGAACTGGAAGCGCGCCTGGTACTGGGCCTGCCTGGTCACCAGGGACGGCCGCCGGGCCGAGGTGATCGACCACGAGGCCCCGCTGCCCGGCCCGGACCTGGCGGTCGCGGGCGACTGCTACGAGGCCACGCATGACGTCGTCGAGCCCTTCCGCACGGCCCGCGTCCGCCTGGCCGGCGCCGGGCTGTCGCTCGACCTCGAATGGCGCACCGCGGGCGGCGTCTACGGCTACGCGCTGACCCCGCGCTACGAGATCCCCTGCGAGGTCACCGGCACCGTCGACGGCGTCCCCTTCCACGGCTACGGCGAACGCGACCACAGCTGGGGCGTGCGCGACTGGTGGTCGCTCTCCTGGGTGTGGAGCAGCGGCCGCCTCGGCGACGGCACCCACCTGCACGCCATGCGCCCCAACCTGGGCCTGGAGCTGCCCTGGCCGGCCTTCCGCGTGCCGCCGGGCGGCGAGCTGGAGCAGGTCGAGGGCTGCACGGTGGGCACCGAGTTCGACGGGGACCGGCCGGCGCGATCGGTGCTGCGCTTTCCCGGGCGCGCCACGACCGTACGGCCGATCGCCTTCGCCCCCGTGACGCTGACGTCGCCCGAGGGCGCGGTGGCCGAGTTCGTCAGGGCGCTGTGCCGGTTCGAGGCGGAGGACGGGCCCGCCGGGTACGGCTGGACCGAGTGGCATCAGCCGCCGGACTGGCGACAGCATTCCTGGTGGTCATAGCCGGGTTTAGCGGGCAAACGGCCGGATACGGGAAAGGCGTGGGTGGACTGAGCTGCGTCGATGGGTCGTATCTGACCGTCACACCGGTGGCATGTAAGGACAGCGTCGGCACGCCGTACGAGATCACGCTGGAGCTGCATCGCGACGGCACCCCGTACGGCAGCGTGGGCGAGCGCTGCGGCTGGCTGCTGGCCCGTCTGGCGCGCGGCGTCGACGAGGCCCGCCAGGGCAGGGGAGAGGCCAGGCGGTGGGCCGATCCCGACGACAGGTTCCCCGGCGAGGAGCCGGACGGCGAGCTGTTCTCCTTCCGCTACCGCACGCGATACGGCCTGGCCGGCGGCGGTGAGCTGCGCTGCCAGCTCAGGACCATCCCCGTCTGGCAGCCGGGGCCGGGCGAGTGGCGGCTCACCAGGAGGGCGTACGTGGAGGCGTGGGGCACCACGGGCGTGGGCATGCGGGCCGTGCTGACCTCCGCGGAGCTGTCGGTGTTCGTCCGCGACCTCGTAAATGAGGCGGAAGGATGTCTAGAAGGTAGAGATCTGGCTAGGAATCTCGGAGAGGGAGCAGGCACGGGCGATTCGCGGTGATAATTGCCTGTTAGGTCAAACGACCAAAGGCACAGCACCGCTGGGGAGGCACTCCGTGGGCCTGCGCGATCTGGTCTACCGGCTGTATGAGCACCGGCTGGAGACCAAGCTGTCGAAGGACGGCGTTCCCCGGCATGTCGGGGTCATCATTGACGGCAACCGCCGCTGGGCGCGCGCCATGGGCATGCGTGACGTGGCGTCGGGCCACCGCAAGGGCGCGGACAAGATCTCCGAGCTGCTCGGCTGGTGCCGTGAGACCGGTGTCGAGGTCGTCACGGTGTGGATGTTGTCCAACGACAACCTCAACCGGCCGAGGGAAGAGCTGGATCCGCTGCTGCGCATCATCGAGGACGTGACGCAGGAGCTGGTGGCGGAGGGCTGGCGGATCAGCCCCGTCGGAGCGCTTGACCTGCTGCCGGATCACACGGCGAATGTCCTAAAAAATGCAAAAGAAGCTTCATCACACCGTCCAGGCCTGATTGTGAACGTTGCAGTTGGGTATGGAGGAAGACGTGAGATTGCCGATGCGGTGCGCTCACTGCTCCAGGAGCAAGCGAGCAAGGGGGCGAGCATCGAGGACCTCGTTGAGGTGCTCGATGTGGAGCACATCGCGGAGCATCTCTACACTCGCGGCCAACCCGACCCGGATCTCCTCATCCGTACGTCGGGCGAGCAACGCTTGTCCGGCTTCATGCTCTGGCAGAGCGCTCACTCCGAGTTCTACTTCCACGAGGCATACTGGCCGGACTTCCGCAGGGTCGACTTCCTGCGAGCGCTGCGCGATTACGCTGCGAGACACCGGCGCTACGGTTCCTGACGCGACATTCGGGTATTCAGGACGTAACGTTGGAAAGTGTTCGGTCACAGGCCGGACATTTCGGAGAGGGCCCGCCTTTGCACCAAACAGTTGCCGAGGAGGGGCCGGCCTCCGGCACCGACGGCAGCTCGCGGTCGGGGACGCGGGTCCGGTCCGATTCCCACCTCGTCTGCAGGGCGCCCGCACCAAGGGGCGCCCGGGGGAGAACGTGTGGCAGTGTCCTCGAGCAACCCTAATCACCAGTCGGCTAAGCGCACGTACGTGCTCGACACCTCGGTCCTGCTCGCCGACCCGGCGGCCATGACCCGCTTCGCCGAGCATGACGTGGTCCTTCCCATCGTGGTGATCACGGAGCTGGAAGGAAAGCGGCACCATCCCGAACTCGGCTACTTCGCGAGGAAGGCCCTGCGCTACCTCGACGACCTGCGGATCCAGTACGGCAGGCTGGACGAGCCGATGCCGACGGGGGATGGCACGATCAGGGTTGAGCTCAATCACAGCGATCCGTCCATCCTGCCCGTGGGGTTCCGCCTGGGCGACAACGACACCCGCATCCTGACCGTGGCGCGCTCGCTCGCCAGTGAGGGCTGCGACGTCGTGCTGGTGTCCAAGGACCTGCCGATGCGGGTCAAGGCGGCCTCCATCGGCCTGGCGGCCGAGGAATACCGGGCCGAGCTCGTACACGAGTCCGGCTGGACGGGGATGGCCGAGGTCCAGGTGACCACCGAAGACGTCGAGACGCTCTTCGACCAGGGCACCGCCGACCTGGAGGAGGCCAGGGAGCTGCCTGCGCACACCGGGCTGCGGCTGCTGTCGGCCAAGGGCTCGGCGCTGGGCCGGGTGCAGCCCGACAAGTCCGTCCGCCTGGTGCGCGGCGACCGCGAGATCTTCGGCCTGCACGGCCGCTCCGCCGAGCAGCGCATCGCACTCGACCTGCTGATGGACCCGGAGATCGGCATCGTCTCGCTGGGCGGCCGGGCCGGCACGGGCAAGTCCGCCCTGGCGCTCTGCGCGGGCCTGGAGGCCGTCCTGGAGCGGCGCCAGCACCGCAAGGTGATCGTCTTCCGCCCTCTCTACGCCGTGGGAGGCCAGGAGCTCGGCTACCTGCCGGGCAGCGAGGGCGAGAAGATGGGCCCGTGGGCGCAGGCCGTCTACGACACGCTGGGCGCCATCACCTCACCCGAGGTGATCGAGGAGGTGCTCGACAGGGGCATGCTGGAGGTGCTCCCGCTGACGCACATCCGGGGCCGTTCGCTGCACGACGCCTTCGTGATCGTGGACGAGGCCCAGTCGCTCGAACGCGGGGTCCTGCTGACGGTGCTGAGCCGGATCGGCGCCAACTCCCGGGTCGTGCTCACCCACGACGTGGCTCAGCGCGACAACCTGCGGGTCGGCCGGCATGACGGCGTGGTGGCGGTGGTGGAGAAGCTGAAGGGCCACCCGCTCTTCGCCCACGTCACGCTGACCAGGTCCGAGCGGTCGCCGATCGCCGCGCTGGTGACGGAGATGCTCGAGGACATCACCATGTGATCACTTCAACTCACCGCACGTGAACCGTCCCTCCGTCTTGGAGGGGCGGTTCTCGTTCTCCCGGACTATCTTGACCAGCTCGAACGCCGCGTCCTGCTGCGCGGTGCAGACGATCTGCGCCATGCCGAGCTTGGTCAGCGTGCCCTCGCCGCGGATGTAGACGGTCAGCGTCGACGTGCGCGGAAGCTGGATCTCGTCCCGCTGCACGGGGTTGATCGAGTTCTTGATCCTCAGGTACGTGAACCCGCGCAGCGCCGTGTCCCGGTCGCCGAGCGGCTGCGAGGAGGCCGCGAACAGCGCCCCGAGCAGACTGGCCACGGTGTCGTTCTCCACGTCGGCCGGCTCCAGCGCCAGCTTGCCGTCCCTGATCAGGTAGATCGTCTTGGACGGTGGCGGGATCCTGATGGTGGGGGCGTTGCCCCGGTCCTGGACATCGGTGGGTGAGATGCCGCAGGCGGTGATGGCCAGCAGCGCGGCGATCGTCAGGATGGCTTTCATACGTGCGGGAGCCAGACCGTGAAGAGGGTTCCTGGGTTCTGCGGGCGTACGGAGATCGTGCCGCCGTGCAGGTTGACGTTGGCCCTGGCGATGGCCAGGCCGAGGCCGCTGCCCTGGCTGCGGGCCCGGGCGCCGGCCTTGAAGAAGCGGTCGAAGACGTACGGCAGGGCCTCGTGCGGGATGCCCTTGCCGTGGTCGCGCACCTTGACCTCCAGGCCGTTCTCCGTGGTCCTGGCGCTGACCACCACGGGTGGCAGGCCGTGCTTGAGTGCGTTGCCGACCAGGTTGGCCACGATGACGTCGAACCTGCTCGGGTCGAGGTTGACGGCCAGGCCCTGGGGGGCCTTGACGGTCACCTCGTCGGTCCAGCCGCGCACCTCCAGGCAGTCCTGGATGGCGTCGGCCACGTTCACGGGTTCGAGGTGCAGGGTGGCGGTGCCCGCGTCGAAGCGGCTGACCTCGATGAGGTGCTCGACCAGCTCGCGCAGGCGCTCGATCTCGCGGAGCACCAGCCGTACGGCCTGGGCGGGCGCCTCGGGCAGCCGGGCGGCCTCGTCCGACAGCATGTCGGCCACGGCCGTCATCGCGGTCAGCGGTGTGCGCAGCTCGTGGGAGACGTCGGCCACGAACCTGCGCGACATCGCCTCGAGCGAGCGCAGCTCCGACACGCTCAGCTCCAGCGCCGCCGCCGCGTCGTTGAACCTGGAGGTCAGCCCGGCCAGCTCGTCCTGGCCGTGCACGGGCAGGCGCGTGTCGAGCCGGCCCTGGCCCAGCGCCTGCGCCGCCGCGCTCAGCCGCCGGACCGGCAGCAGCACCTGCCGGGCCGACAGCAGCGCCACGACCAGGGCGAGCAGCACGATGACCGCGCTGGCCTGGGTGAGGGTGGCCCTGAGCGTGGCGAGCTGACGCTCGTCGTCGTGCATGGGGAAGAACACGAACGCCCGCAGCCCCGTGGCCTCGGGCACCCCTGAGCTGTCGCGGTAGACCTCGGCGCCGACGATGAGCCAGAGCTGCCCGCCGATGATCTTGCGTTGGGTGACGACGCTCTGCTTGGCGCGGCCGTGCAGCTCGTTGGGCACGTCGCTCATGGACATGGGGCCGTCGGAGGCGACGAGGGTGCCGTACTCGACCAGCACGCTGCGGCCCGGCCCGCTGAGGGCGTGGGCCACGCGTTCGAGCTCCTTGGTCGTCGGCGCGGCCTCGCCGGGCCTGAGCCGGCCGATCGGGAAGGTGATGCTGCCGAGCTCCCGGGTCACCAGGTCGAGCGAGGTGGTCTCGGCTCTGGTGACGAGCGCGGTCTTGGCCAGCTCGTAGCCGATGGTGGCGACCAGCAGCGAGGCGGCGACGGCGACGAGCGTGAACGTGATGACGAGGCGGGCGCGCAGGCCCGTGGGGAGAGGGATCACGGTGGGCTGAACCGGTAGCCGAAGCCGCGCACCGTGTGGATGAAGACGGGCTCGGCGGGCTTCGGCTCGATCTTCGCGCGGATCCGCTGCACGCAGGCGTCCACCAGCCGGGAGTCGGCGATGTGCGTGTGGTCCCAGACGGCCCGCAGCAGGTAGCGGCGGTTGAGCACCTGGCCGGGGTGGCGGACGAGCTCCAGCAGCAGCCGCAGCTCGGTCGGGGTCAGATGGATCTCCTTGCCGGCCAGCGTGACCTTGAGCGCGCCCCGGTCGATGACGAGGTCGCCGAAGGTGATGCGATCGGAGGAGGCGGACTCGGCCCGGCGCAGGACGGCGCGGATGCGGGCGTCCAGGACCCGGGGCTCGACGGGCTTGACCACGTAGTCGTCGGCGCCGGCCTCCAGGCCCACCACCACGTCGAGGTCGTCGCCGCGGGCCGTGAGCAGGATGACCGGGAGCTGGTCGAGTTTGCGCACGCGGCGGCATACCTCGACGCCGTCGATGCCGGGAAGCATGACGTCCAGGATCGCGATCTCGGGGCGGCGCGCGCGGATGTGGTCGAGCGCCTCCTCGCCCGTCGCGTAGGACGTGACCGAATGCCCCTGCCGGGTCAGCGCCAGCTCGAGAGCCGTACGGACCGAGGGGTCGTCTTCAACAAGGAGGATGCCAGCCACGCGCACATTATTATTCCATGTCCCGATTACCCGGGTTGTGTCACCAAACTGTGACATGCCGTAGATGGGATCCCAAAGAAGGCGCGGGACCCTGAAAGCGGCTTCCCTTCGGCTGCGGGTGCCCGAAGGGGAGCCATTCGATGTGTGACGAATGTCACAATATTTCGCAAACGACGAGCTAACGTGCTGGTTGGCCAAATTTACGTCAAGCGATTACCGCGTTTCGGTTGCGGACCACCCCCCATGACAGGGCAAGCTCATGGATCGTGAGCCCTGGTCCGCGTTTGAGCGAGCGCCCCCCGAAGGAAGATCTACCCTCGGTGCGCAGGCGTTCGCGCGTCACGCCCAAGGCTGTCATCCTCACGACGCTGACGCTGGTGGTCGTCGTGGGCGGTGGCGGCTTCGTCGCCTACCGCGCCGTCGAGAACGCCAAGAGGCCGGTCGGGGACTCGGCTTTCACGCCCGAGGAGTTCGGCAAGATCGCCGGCGGCGACCTCATGGCGCCCGACCCCGAGACCGACGCGCTCAAGGCCGCGGCCGAGCAGGCGTACCGGGCCGACAAGCTCAAGAAGGAGCGCTCGGGAGCGGCCGGCAAGGGCCTCGACTGGGTGGTGCCCAAGCGCGCGCCCAGCGGCGACGGCTTCCCCGCCGTCAACTTCCCGCCGGGCAGCGACCCCTCGCCGGGCAGCAACAAGGCCACCGCCAAGTCGATGATGGCCGGGTTCGGGTTCGGCGGCGACCAGTGGGGCTGCCTGGAGCGGCTCTGGCATAAGGAGAGCGGCTGGAACGAGCGGGCCATGAACCGCTACTCCGGCGCCTACGGCATCCCGCAGTCCCTGCCCGGCAGCAAGATGGCCAGCGCGGGCGCCGACTGGCAGACCAACGCCGCCACCCAGATCAAGTGGGGCCTGGGCTACATCAAGGGCCGCTACGGCAGCCCCTGCGGCGCGTGGGGCCACTCACAGTCCGTGGGTTGGTATTAAGCGGTCAACTTTCCTTCTCTAATCGGCAAGCCGTCGCGCCCGATCCTGTATACGGGCGCACGCTGGCCGCATGGGTGTGAAGGTCAGTGTGATCGTCAATGTCCACAATCCGGGTGGCACCGCCGACGCGTGCATACGCTCCGCGCTGGAGCAGAGCATGCCCGCGGACGAGTACGAAGTGATCTTCGTGGACGACGGGTCCACGGACGGGATCGCCGACCGCCTGGACACCATCGCCGCGGTGCGCACGAACGTGCGCGCCATGCGCCTGCCGCACACGGGGTCGCCCATGCGCGGCCGCAACGTCGGCCTGGCCGCCGCGGCCGGCGAATACGTCTACTTCCTCGACCAGGGTGACCTCCTCGAGCGGGACGCCCTCGCCCGCATGTACGAGCGCGCGGTCGAGACCGACGCCGACGTGCTGGTCGGCCGCCTGATCCGCGACTACGGCCCCCCGACGGCCGCGTTCGCGCGCAGCACGGCCCGCGCCGACATCCTGCGCGACCGCCTGCTCACGCTGCTCATGCCGCAGCAGCTCTACCGCCGCGCCTTCCTGGAGGAGCACGAGCTCGGCTTCCCGGTGCCCGGCGGCCGGATGGCCGAGCAGGCGTTCGTGCTGCGGGCCTATTTGCAGGCCAAGGTCATCGCCGTGCTGGCCGAGCACGTCTGCTGCCACCTGGGCGAGCGCCCGCCCGCCGAGGAGGAGCCGCGGGCCATCGTCAGGGAGCTGCGCGCGCTGCTCGACGAGATCGACATCTACGTGGGCGAAGGCCGCCAGCGCGACCGCATGTACGCCCACTGGTTCCGCTACGCCGTCCTGCGCCCGCTGCTGACCAGCAAGTTCGCCGACTCCTCGGTCGACCGGGGCATGCACTTCCGCGTCGTGCAGGACCTCATCGCCCGGCGTTTCCCCGAGCGGCTCGACGCCCACCTGCCCGTCCAGCTCCGCGCGGTGGCCGCGTACGTGCGCATGGGCCGCCTGGACCAGATCGTGCTCCTGTCGAACTCCTCCAGGCGCGCCGGCCTGCGCGCCGACCTCACCCAGGTGCGCTGGGACGCGCACATCCTGGTGCTCGATCTGAACGTCGAGGTGATGGCCGGGGACGGCACGCCCGACCGGTACCGCGTCGACGGCGACCGGGTGCACTGGATCCCGCCGCGCTCGCTGGACACCAAGAACCTGCCGGACGACGTCACCGACGTCACCGACGCGGTCGACCGGGCCAGGATCGAGCTCTACGTGCGCCACACCGAGACGGGCGTCATCCACTTCCTGCCCCTCACCCAGCACGTCGAGCGCGTCCCGGCGGGCCGTCGCCGCGTCCGCGTGCGGATCAAGGGCGAGGCCCGGCTCGACGTGACCAGGGCCGCGGTCGGCCTGCCGCTGCGGCCCGGCCAGTGGGAGGTGCACGTCCGCATGTTCAGCGGCGCCAACCAGGCCAAGAGCCGGGTCGGCCGCCCGGAGGGCCCGCTCAACTGCCTGGGCGTGCTGGCCCAGCGGCCCAGGATGCGGCTGGTGGTGCCGTGCTGGAGCGACCAGGGCGAGCTGGGCCTGGCCATCGAGCCGCGCTCGTTCTCGGAGTCGATCGCGCTGGTGTCGCCGGGCGTGGTGGTCAAGCAGCTCGACGGGCACCTGTACGTCGTGCTGCCGGTGCCGTACGTGCCGCCGAGCGGCGGGCCGCCGCTGGAGCTGGTGCTGCGCAGCACCGGGCGGCGCGGACGCGAGGTGTGCGCGCCCGCGCTGGTCGAGGCCGGCGTGCCGGGCAGGATCGCCGGGCAGCTCGTGGCCAAGGTGCCGGTCAAGCGCATGATGCCGGGCACCGAGCACCTCGGCCCCGGCGGCTGGCTGTCGTCGCTGCGCTCACCCGACGAGGAGATCGGGCTCAGGTTCGCGTTGGAGATGCGCAGGGGCAAGGTCGAGGTACGCCAGGCCGCCGCCGTCGATCCCGAGCGCCGCTCGCCCATGGGCAGGGACACCGCCCTGCACCGGCTCGGCCGGCGGCTGCCCGGCGCGCGGCACATCGTGCGCCTGGCGCGCGCGGGCAGGCACCGCTACCTCAAGGACTGACCCAGCCTGCCAGCTCCTCGAAGGCGGCCCTGAAGGCCGGGAGCATGGGCTTGAGCCGGTCGGGGTGGACGTCCACCAGGCTGTCCAGGTGGTTTCCACCCTCGACCCGGTGATAGCGGAACGGCCGGTGCGGGCCGACCATCTTCGCGTAGACGTCGGAGTCGCGCGAGATCGGCAGCAGCGTGTCCAGCGTGCCGTGGAGGGTGATCAGCGGCTTGGTGATCCCGCCGGTCAGCGCGATCTTCGCCACGGCCGCGTACGGCCTGCGCTCGTCGTAGTCGTAGTCGGCCGCCGCGCCCCGGTACGACGGGTCCAGCTCCTTCTGGTAGAGCTGCTGGGTGAGCTCCCAGTAGTACTGCCGGTGGAACGGCCACAGGAACTCCGACCCGGCCGCGAACCCGGCCGCCCGCACCCCGGCCTCGTCCGGGTACGCCTTCAGCGCGGGCGGCAGGAAGTTCAGCAGGTTGTCGCCCTTGACCCGCCAGAGCGTGCCCTCCCAGTCCACGCCGCCGTCGTAGAGCCCGCCGCGGTTCTCGAGCTGCCACCTGACCAGGTAGCCGCCGTTGGAGATGCCGGCCGCGAACGTGCGCTCCGGGCGCTTGCCGTACCGCTGCCTGACGACGGCCTTGGCGGCCACCGTGAGCTGGGTGACGCGGTGGTTCCACTCGGCGATGGCGTCGCCGGGGCGGCGGCCGTCCTCGTGGAAGTTCACGCCGACGTTGCCCTTGTCGGTGGTGGCGAACGCGTACCCCTTGGACAGGACCCAGTCGGAGATCGTGTAGTCGTTGGCGTACTGCTCCCTGTTGCCGGGGGTGCCGCCGACCACGAGGCCGCCGTTCCACCTGGCCGGCAGCCTGATCACGAACTGGGAGTCGTGGTTCCAGCCGTGGGTGGCGTTGCCGGTGGAGGTGTCGGGGAAGTAGCCGTCGATCTGGACGCCGGGCACGCCCGTCGGGTTGACCGTGGCGGCCGAGTGCAGCCCGGCCCAGTCGGCGGGGTCGGTGTGACCGGTCTTCGTCGTGCCGGCCGTGGTCAGGTCGTCGAGCACGGCGACCTCCGTGTGCTCGGCGCCGGGCACCGTGAGCCGCGGCACGGGCGTCAGTAAGCTCGCCACCAGTGTGAGCGCGACCAGCATCTAGGCCTCCCTCAGGTGCTCGGTCAGCAGGCGCAGGAACTCCTCCGGCCGCTCCAGGTGCGGGCTGTGGCCGCAGTCGTCCAGCACGGCCTCCCGGTACGGGCCGTACCGCTCCAGCACCGCCCTGGTCTGCGCCACCATCGGCTGGGCCGGGGTGCCGGGGGAGCCGGGCACGACGCCGAGCGCCCCGAGGTGGGCCAGGTCGAACAGGGACGCGTCGGAGACGATCACGTCGTCGGCGCCCCTGATCCACAGGACGGGCGGCTTGGGGTCGATCTCGTGCAGGTCGTCCAGGCGGAAGTGGGTGGGGCCCAGGGCGTTGAGCACGCCGGTCTTGCCCGGGGCCACGCCCGGCCAGGCGTCGGAGGCGACGGCGTCGCCCGGGTAGTGGGCCTCGCCGACGCGGGTGGTGAGCATCGAGCGCACGTAGAAGTCCTCGTCGGGCACCGGGTGCCTGACGTAGGAGGAGCGGAAGACGCTGCGGGGCGACGTGGGGGACTCATCCGACATGTCGCCCGCCTTGAGCCGGGCCACGAAGTCGGGGTTGGCCGCCCCGGCGCCCGCGCCCGTGCCGTCCGGGTGCGTGAGCCGCCCGCCGGGGCCCTCGGTGCCGCCGTAGCCGTAGGGCGAGACCGGGTTGACCAGGGTGAGGCTCCTGACGGCCGCGGGGCGGTCGCGCAGGGCCGACAGCACGACGCCTCCGCCCATGCTCCAGCCCACCAGGTGGACCCGGTCCAGGCCCAGCGCGGCGATGAGCGCGAGCACGTCGTCGGAGTAGTCCCGCAGCCCCCTCGTGGCGTCCACCGGCACGGGGTCGCTCTCGCCGAACCCGCGCAGGTCCACCGCGAGCGGCCGGTAGCCGCCGGGCAGCGCCGCCATGCTGTCGCGCCAGAAGGCGCCGGAGGAGACGTTCCCGTGCACGAAGAGCACGGGCTCGCCGGTGGTCCTGCCCTCGACCGTCAGGACGTGCTGGGTGAGCCTCGGCGTGGTGACCCTCATCGCGCGTGTGTCCTCTCGGCCAGGTCGCGGCCCTGGGTCTCACGTGCGGCGTAGACCGCGATCAACGTGAGCACCGCCGCCAGTCCAAGATAGATCGAGATGGGCACGCTGCTCGAGTACGCCTGCAGCAGCGCCACCGCGATGATCGGCGCCAGCGCGCCGGCCACGATGGCCGAGAGCTGCGCGCCGATGGAGACGCCGGTGTAGCGCATCCTGGTGCCGAACAGCTCGGAGAAGAACGCCGCCTGGGGGCCGTACATCATGCCGTGGAAGAGCAGGCCGACGGTGACCGCGAGGGTGATCGCCAGGAAGTTGCCCGTGTCCACGAGCGGGAAGAACGCGAAGATCCACACTCCGATGCCGGCGGCGCCCGCCAGGTAGATCGGGCGGCGGCCGATCCGGTCGGACAGCGCGCCCCACATCGGGATCGTGACGAAGTGGATGGCCGAGGCGATCAGCACCGCGGTCAGCACGGTCGAGTTGTCGATCTTGATCTGTTTGGCGTAGGTGATGACGAAGACGGTCAGCAGGTAGAAGGAGATGTTCTCCGCCAGACGCGCGCCGATCGCGACGACCACGTCCTTCGAGTGGTGCCGCAGCACCCCGACGATCGGGGCCCGCTCCTCCGGCGGGGCCTGCTGGAACACCGGCGACTCGCTGATCGACAGCCGGATCCAGAGCCCGATCAGCACGAGCACGCCCGACAGCAGGAACGGCACCCGCCAGCCCCACGACAGGAACGCCTCGTCGGACTGCCAGGCGGCCAGCAGCGCCAGCACGCCGGTGGCCAGCAGGTTCCCGCCCGGCGCGCCCGCCTGCGGCCAGGAGGCCCAGAAGCCGCGGCGGGCGGTGTCGCCGTGCTCGGAGACGATGAGCACGGCGCCGCCCCACTCGCCGCCGAGCGCGAAGCCCTGCACGAGCCGCAGCGCCGTCAGCAGCAGCGCCGCCGACGGGCCCAGGGTCTCGTACGTCGGCAGGCAGCCGATCAGGAACGTCGCCGCGCCCATCAGCAGCAGGCTGACGACCAGCAGCGTCTTGCGGCCGATGCGGTCGCCGAAGTGGCCGAAGACCAGGCCGCCGAGCGGGCGGGCGATGAATCCGACGGCGTAGGTGAGGAACGACAGCAGTGTGCCGGTCAGCGGATCGGACTCGGGGAAGAAGAGCTTGTTGAACACGAGCGCGGCTGCCGAGCCGTACAGGAAGAAGTCATACCACTCGATGGTGGTGCCGATCAGGCTCGCGGCGACGATCTTCTTGATGGAAGTGGCCATGCCGGTCACGGTAAAGAGTGACCGGCGTCACTTATATGGGGTCAGGGCCCACAGTCTTCGGGGCGGTTGTGTGGCCGAGCCGGTGCAGGCGGAGCGCGAGCTGGAGCTCGAGGGCGCGGTCCGGCTCCAGCCAGCCGTCGCCGAGCAGCTTGCCGATCCGGTCGAGGCGCTGGGTGACGGTGTTGACGTGGATGTGCATGGCCTCGGCCGTACGGGAGGGGGAGCCGCCCGTGCCGAAGTAGGTCGCCAGCGTGTCGGTCAGCGCGGTGCCCCGGCGGGCGTCGTAGTCGACCACCGCGCCCAGCACCCGGTCCACGAACCCGCCCACGTCACGGCCGTCGCCGACCAGCAGCCCCACGAACCCCAGCTCGGCCGCGCTCGCGCCGTCGCCGGCCCGCCCCAGGGCGATCAGGGCGTCCGCGCACCGCCGCGCCTCCAGGTAGGCGGCGGCCACGTCCGGGGCCCGCGACGCGCCCGCCGTGGCCGGGCTGTGCAGCGACGCGCTCAGCTCGGCGGCCACGCGCCGCGCCAGGCCGCCGGCGTCCGTGCCCGGCAGCAGCAGCACCACCTCGTCACCGCGCCCCGCGGCCAGTCCGTGCCGCACCGTGGCCTGCGAGGAGGCCCAGAACGCGGCCCGCTCCCGCTGCCCGCCGTGCTTGACCGCCACGACCACGTGCGGCGCGCCCAGGTCGACGCCCAGCCTGCGGGCCCGGTCGGCCAGCCCGGGAGAGCCGGGCCTGGAGATCAGGTCGTCGAGCAGCTCGCCCCTGACCCGCCCCTCGGCCTCGGCCACGCTCCTGCGGAACAGCAGCAGCAGCGCGCACACCAGCGCCGCCCGCTCCAGGATGCGCTCGTCGGCGTCGTCGCTGCGCAGGATCAGCGTGCACAGCGGCTCTCCGCCGACGTCCACGGACGCGATCAGCAGATCACCCCGCCGCACCGTACGCCCCAGCGCCCTGGACGCCTGAGCCGCCTCGAACACCCCGGCGTCCAGCTCGCCCACGTCGCCGCTGATCGCCCGCCCCAGGTCGTCGAGCACGGCCAGCGACCCGCCGAGCACGTCGGTCACCACGGCGGCGACGTCCTCGATCCCGCCGCCGCGCAGCACCAGCGAGGTCATCCGGTCATGGGCCATCGCGGCCCGCTCGACGGCCTCCCCGTGCTCCCTGGCGGTCCTGTGGGCCTGGGAGAGCTCCTCCAGCGCGTTCCGGGTCTCCTGCAGCAGCCTGGCGTTGTCGATCGCGACGGCGGCGTGCGCGGCCAGACTGCCCAGCAGCGACACCTCCTCCTGGTGGAAGGGCCGCGCGCTGCGGTTGGCCGCCATCAGCACGCCGATCACCCGCTGCCCGAGCCGCAGCGGCACGCCGAGGATGGCGACCAGCCCCTCCTCCGTGACGGCCTCGTCGATGTCGTCCTTGTGCCGGAACCTGGCGTCGGCGAAGTAGTCGGCGGTCGAGTACGGCGTCGCCGTCTGCGCCACCAGCCCGCCCAGCCCCGCCCCCATGGCCAGCCGCAACGCCCGGAACTTGGCCGAGATCGACCCGTCGGTGACCCGCATGTACGTGTCGCCCCGCTCGGGGTCGTGCAGCGTCATGTACGCGACGTCGGTGGCCAGGAGCTGCCTGGCCCGATGCACGATGGCCTCCAGCACGGCGTCGAGGTCGCGCAGCGCGGCCAGGTCGCCGGCCGTGTCGTAGAGCGCCGACAGCTCGGCCTCGCGCCGGGCGCGCCGCTTGAGCAGGGCGCGCACCCTGAGCGCCTCGACCTTGGCCTGCTCCAGCTCCTCGATCGTGGCCGGATCCGCGCCGGCCGCCCTGGCCTGGATGATCGGCCCCTCGAACTCGACCGCCGACGCCTCCCTGGCCAGCAGCTCCAGAAACCTCCTGCTCACTAGCGCGCCGTCCAGCCACCGTCCACGGGCAGCGACACGCCGGTGATGAACGCCCCGCTCGGCCCGCACAGGTATGCCACCAGCTCGGCCACCTCCTCGGGCTCGATCAGCCGCTTGACGGCCGCCGGTTCCAGCATGATGTTCTCGACCACCTCGTCGGGCTCGATGCCGTGCACCCTGGCCTGGTCGGCGATCTGCGCCTCGACCAGCCCGGTCCGCACGTAGGCCGGGCAGACGCAGGTCGAGGTCACCCCGTGCGGCGCCCCTTCGAGGGCCACCACCTTGGAGAACCCCTCCAGCCCGTGCTTGGCCGCCGTGTAGGCCGACTTGTACGGCGAGGCCCGCAGCCCGTGCACCGACGAGATGTTCACGAACCTGCCCCAGCCCCGGGCGTACATGCCGGGCAGCACCTTCCGCGCGATCAGGAACGGCGCCTCGACCATGACCCTGAGCATCGCCCCGAACACCTCGGGCGGGAACTCCTCGATCGGCGCGACGTGCTGGAACCCGGCGTTGTTCACCACGATGTCGACGGGCTCGTCGGGCAGCGCGGCGGCGAACCCGGGATCGTTCAGGTCGGCCACCACGGCCGTGCCGCCGATCTCGGCGGCGACCTTCTCCGCGGGCTCGGCCCGCATGTCCACGACCAGCACCCTGGCCCCCGCCGTGGCCAGCCGCCGGGCGCACGCCGCCCCGATGCCGCCTCCGGCCCCCGTCACCAGCGCGGTCCGCCCCGTCAGATCCTTCGCCATGCTCCGAACACTAGGCGGTCGCCGCGCCGCGACGCATAGGTGCCGCCGACATAGATCGGTGTGACGCTATGTGGATCAGCTCATCTGCTATGTTGGGCCACATGATCGCGTATTCGTTCTCGTGGTGGCCCGCCTTCTAGGCGGACCTCCCAGCGCATACGCACATGGCCGCCTCGACGAGGCGGCCCACCTGCATGTCGCACGCGCCCCCGTCGAGCACTGACGAGAAAGGGCGCTCATGACGACCACCACCACCTGGCCGGGCCTGTTCACCACGCTGCTCGGCGGCACCTCGCTCACCGCGCGCCAGGCCGCCTGGGCCATGGACCAGATCATGTCGGGGCAGGCCACGAACGCCCAGATCGCCGCGTTCGCCATCGCGCTGCGGGCCAAGGGCGAAAGCGTGGCCGAGGTGGCCGGGCTGGCCGACGGCATGCTCGCCAAGGCGGCCGCGATCAGGATCTCCGGCGACCCCGTCGATCTCGTCGGCACCGGCGGCGACCGGGCCAACACCGTGAACGTCTCCACCATGGCCGCCATCGTGGCCGCCGCCACGGGCGTGAAGGTGGTCAAGCACGGCGGCCGGGCCGCCTCCTCCATGGCGGGCGCGGCCGACGTGCTCGAGGAGCTCGGCGTGGTCATCGACCTGCCGCCGGCCGCCGTGGTCGACGTGGCGGACGAGGTCGGGATCACGTTCTGCTTCGCGCCCGCCTTCAACCCGGCGATGAGACACACCTCGGGGCCCCGCCGCGAGCTGGGGGTGCCCACGGTCTTCAACTTCCTGGGCCCGCTCACCAACCCCGCCCTGCCGCCCGCCCAGGCGGTCGGCGTCTTCCACCCGTCGATCGCCCCGATCATCGCGGGCGTGCTGGCCGAGCGCGGCGGCTCGTCGCTGGTGTTCAGGGGTGACGACGGGCTCGACGAGCTCACGACCTGCGGGCCCTCGACCGTCTGGGTGGTACGCCGGGGCACCGTGACGCCTACCGGCTTCGACCCGCTGGACCTGTCGATCCCGCGCGCCCGCCCCGACGACCTGCGGGGCGGCGACGCGCGGCACAACGCGGACGTGGCGCGCGCGGTCCTGGGCGGCGAGCGGGGGCCGGTGCGCGACATCGTGCTGCTCAACGCGGCCGCCGCCGTGGTGGCCGCCGAGGGCACGCCGCGGGCGCCCGACCTCACGCCCGCCCTGGCGGCGGCGTACAAGCGGGCCGGGGACGCCGTCGACGCCGGCGCCGCCCAGTCCCTGCTCACCCGCTGGGCCCAGGCCACGCGCGCCGCCGCGACCGGGATCCAGCCGGTCAGGATGTAGCCCCTACCGGCCGGGCGCGCCGGGTCGCCGGTCCGGGACGGGCGCGCCCTCGGGCCGGCGGTCAGGGTCGGGTCATCGAGAGCACGTCGAGCGCGGCGTCGAGCTGGTCCTCGGTCACGGTGCCGTCGGCCACGTGGCCGCGTTCGATGACGACCTCGCGGATGGTCTTGCGCTCCGCCAGGGCCTGCTTGGCTATCTTGGCCGCCTCCTCATAGCCGACGTACCGGTTCAGGGGGGTGACGATCGACGGGGACGACTCGGCGTACTCGCGCAGGCGGTCGACGTTCGCCGTGATCCCGGTGACGCAGCGGTCGGCGAGCAGGCGCGAGACGTTCGCCAGCAGCCTGATCGACTCCAGGATGTTGCGCGCGATGACCGGGAGCTGCACGTTGAGCTCGAACGTGCCCGACGCGCCGGCGAACGTGATCGCCGCGTCGTTGCCGATGACCTGGGCCGCGACCATGGCCGTGGCCTCGGGGATCACCGGGTTGACCTTGCCCGGCATGATGGACGAGCCGGGCTGCAGGTCCGGCAGGTTGATCTCGCCGAGCCCGGCGCGCGGGCCCGAGCCCATCCAGCGCAGGTCGTTGGCGATCTTCGTGAGGGAGACCGCCACCACCTTGAGCTGGCCCGACAGCTCGACGATGGAGTCTTGGGCGCTCTGGGCCTCGAAGTGGTCCCTGGCCTCGAGGAACGGGATCCCGGTCGCCTCCCGCAGCTTGCCGATGGCCTCGTGGGCGAACCCCTGGGGCGTGTTGATGCCCGTGCCCACGGCGGTGCCGCCCAGGGGCAGCTCCAGCACGTGCTCGAGCGCCGCCGTGACGCGTACGACGCCGTGTTCGATCTGCGTGGCGTAGCCGCCGAACTCCTGGCCCAGGGTCACCGGGGTCGCGTCCATCAGATGTGTGCGGCCCGACTTCACCACGCCGTCGAACTCGATCGCCTTCTCCCGCAGCGCCTCCGCCAGGTGCTTGAGCGAGGGCAGCAGGTGGTAGGTCACCTCGGTCGCCGCCGCCACGTGGATGGAGGTCGGGAAGACGTCGTTGGACGACTGGGAGGCGTTCACGTGGTCGTTGGGATGAACGGCCCGGCCCAGCCGCTCCTCGGCCAGCGTCGCGATCACCTCGTTGGCGTTCATGTTGGACGAGGTGCCGGAACCGGTCTGGAAGACGTCGATCGGGAAGTGGGCGTCGTGCTCGTTCTCCGCCACGTCGGCCGCGGCCTGCGCGATCGCCTCCGCCAGGTCCTTGTCGATCACGCCCAGCTCGCCGTTGACCTCCGCGGCCACCGCCTTGATCAGGCCGAGCGCGGCGATGTGGGACGGCTCCAGCGGCCGTCCGGAAACCGGGAAGTTCTCCACTGCCCGCTGGGTCTGCGCGCGCCACCTGGCGCCTGCGGGCACGCGCACCTCACCCATCGAGTCATGTTCGATTCTGAACTCGCTCATGACTTCAGTCTGGCTCACGACCGCCGGCCCGGGCCGGAGACACCCACCCCGGCCGGGCGAACCGGTCAGCTCGAGAGGAGGGCCACGATGAGAACGGCGATCACCACGGCGGCCGCGGCGGCCACCGCCATCAGCACCAGCATGCCGTTGCGGTTGCCCGCGGGCTTCTGCTCCGGCTGCCCGGCGATGGCGAACAGGTCGGTGCCGAGGCCCTGGCTTTCGTGCACGCCCTGCTGCGGGCCCCCTTGCTGCGGGCCCCCTTGCTGCGGGCCCCCTTGCTGCGGGCCCTGCGGCGTCGTGTGCTGCGGTGAGCCGGGCTGCCCGGCGGGCACCGGGTAGACCTGCTGCCCAGGAGGCCCGCCCGTGGGGATGCGGGTCGTGGCGATGGTGGACTCGTCGCCGGAGTATGGAGGGCGGCCCTGCTCCGGGGCGGCGGGGGCCGGTCCCTTCGGGCGCGCGATGCTGACCGTGCGTTCGGGGTCGTAGTCGCCCCCACCGGACGGCGCACCGCCGCCGGGCGCGCCCGCGTGCGGCCCGGTGCCCTGCGAGGCGAAGCCCTGCTGCCCTGACTGCTGCGGGCGGCCCGGAGCGGTGCTGTGCGGCCCGGTGGGTGCGCTGGGCCCACGCCCCGGCCCCTGCGGCCCGAACGCGCCGCCTGGTTGCCCGGATCCCGGTCCTTGTGGTCCGAACGCGCCGCCTGGTTGCCCGGCACCCGGCCCCTGCGGCCCGAACGCGCCGCCTGGTTGCCCGGCACCCGGTCCCTGTGGCCCGAAGGCACCACCCTGCTGCTCGGCGCCCGGCCCTTGCGGTCCGCCCCCCGGTCCCTGGGGTCCGGCTCCGCGGCTCTGTGAGCCGGTGCCCGGCCCCTGCGGGCCTGCTCCAGGACGTCCGGCCCCGGAGCCGGCGCCCGGTCCCTGTGGGCCTGGTCCAGGGCCCTGCTGACCGGACCAGGGCCCCTGTGGCCCGGAACCGGGTTGCGGGTGCATACCGGGGCCCTGCTGCCCGCCCGGGCCTCCCGCCGGCCGCCGTCCGGGCGCTCCGGGGGCCTGCCCGCCGGGCCCGCCGGCTCCCTGTGCGGCCGGCCTCTGTGCGGCCGGCCTCTGCGCGCCGGGCCCGCCGGGGCCCTGCATGCCGGGGCCGCTCGAACCGCCAGGTCCGGGTAGGGGACCGCCCGGCCCGCCCGGCCCGCCAGGCACGGGACCGCCCGGGACGCCGGCCTTCGGGGCGCCTCGGCCCGCGGGAGCCGGGCCGGAACCACCCGCGCCTGCGGCGGGGGTTTTCGGGGCGGTGAACGGGTCGGGCAAAGCGGCCTCCTGCGCCATAAGAGCCTCGGCCGTGAGCACCGGCATCTCGCTCGTGGGGGTGTCGGCGACCATGCGCAGCAGGGTCTCCGCCTTGGCAGCGCCGAGTCGCTGCCGGTAGTCCTTGGCCAGCAGTCCGTTCAGCACGGGCCGAAGCTGTCCCGCCTGCGCGGGCGGGTCGGCGCTCTCGGTCAACAGCGCCGCCAGCGTCTCCGCGATCGTGGACCGCTCGTACGCCGGCCGCCCCTCGACCGCGAAGTAAAGAGTCGCCCCGAGCGACCAGAGATCCGACTCGGGACCGGTGTATTCGCCCCTGGCACGTTCCGGGGCCGTGTAGCCGGGTGATCCGATGACCATGCCCGTCTTCGTCAGCCGCGAGTCGCCCTCCGCCTTGGCGATGCCGAAGTCGGTCAGCACGACGCGGCCGCTCTCGGTGATGAGCACGTTGCCCGGCTTGACGTCACGGTGGGTGATGCCCTGGGCGTGCGCCGCGCGCAGCGCCCCGAGCAGGTCGACCCCGATCTCCGCCACGAGCCGTGGCGGCAGTGGCCCCTCCTCCTCGATGACCTGCTCGAGCGAGCGGGCCTCGATGAGCTCCATGATGATCCACGGGCTGTCGTCCTGAATCAGCACGTCGTGGATGGCGGCCACGGACGGGTGGTTGATCCGTGCGGCGATGCGACCCTCGCGGACCATGCGTTCGCGCAGCTCGGCCCGCTGTTCCTCGGTGAGACCCGGGTCCTGGCGGATTTCCTTGACCGCCACCTCGCGCCCGAGCGCGCGGTCGCGGGCGCGCCACACGGTGCCCATCGTGCCCCGGCCTAGCGGGGTGACGAGCTCGTAGCGTTCCGCGAGCAGGCGTGTCTGCTGTTCCGGCATGAGAAGAAGATATCGATTCTCGCTTGGGAAGTGCTTTACCCTCGCTTGCGAAGTTCTCTTGGCCAGAACCGCCGAGGAAGACACAACTTTATCACCGTCGCTTTGAAACGGGCATAAGCGGACGGAGTCGGCCGCGGTTCAACGCGCTTCCTGTGCACGCCCTCACCTGGTTTGCGTTCGAGCCTGGGCGGCGGCACGTTCACCTGCGTCGTGACGGCGTCGGCCCGGTGCAGCCCGCGGTGCGCGGGCTTGCGCACGAAGGAGGGCGGGGTGACGGCCGGCCCGGGGCGGACGAACCTGCGCGGGGGCAGCGGCTCCTCGGCCGAGCCGCCCGCGGCCACCCTGGCCAGCATGAGCGAGGCGCGTACGGAGTCGAGCCTGGTCGCCGGGTCGATCCTGAGCAGCGCGTCGAGCACGGGCGCCAGCGGGCCCGCCTTGGTCATCGGGATCGGCTCGCCGCTGGTCAGGGCCGCGAGCGCGGCGGCGGCCGTACGGCGCCCGTGCAGGCCCCGGCCCTCGACGGCGGTGTAGAGGGTCGCGCCGAGCGACCACAGATCGCCCGCGGGGCTGGCCTTCGAGCCGAGCACCCGCTCTGGAGCGATGTATCCCGCGGACCCCAGAACGATGCCCGCCTGGGTAATGGAAACGTCACCTTCGAGCGCGGCCAGGCCGAAGTCGGTGAGGACCGCGCGGTCCTCGGTCACCAGCACGTTGCTCGGCTTGACGTCGCGGTGCAGGATCCCCTTGGCGTGCACCGCGCGCAGCGCGCCGAGGATCTGCCGGCCGATCTCGGCGGCCCTGCGGGGATGGAGCGGTCCTTGTTCCTGGATGAGCTGCTCCAGGGACTTGGCCCGGAGCAGCTCCATCACGATCCACGGCCGGTCGTCCTCGGTGACCACGTCGAAGACCGTGATGACCGACGGATGAGCGACCATCGCGGTGGCCCGGCCCTCGCGTTCGGTGCGCGCGCACAGCTCGGCGCGCAACTCCTCGTCGAGCACGGTCGGCAGCCGCACTTCCTTGACCGCCACGTCCCGGTCGAGCAGCTCGTCATGTGCCCGCCAAACGGTGCCCATGCCGCCCCGACCAACCGGCTCCAAGAGCCGATAGCGCGCGGCGAGTAGGTAACCGGAGGGCGCACGCATGCCAGGCAGCTTACCTATTTGTGTAAACCGACCAGTAGAGGCGGGGCCGATAATTTGTTGCGAACTTAAGTCAACCCGCCTGACTCGTCACGTCAGCAAACCTCCCGGCCACATCCTCCCAGTTGATGAGGCCCCACAGTTTCTCGACGTAGTCCGGGCGGACGTTGCGATACTGAAGGTAGTACGCGTGCTCCCACGCGTCGAACACGAGCAGGGGAGTGGTGTTCATCCCCACGTTGCCGTGGTGGTCGTAGATCTGCTCGACGACGAGCCGGCGGCCGAGCGGCTCCCAGGCCAGCACGCCCCAGCCGGAGCCCTGCACCGACGCGGTGGCCGTGGTGAGCTGCTTCTGGAACGCCTCGAAGGTGCCGAAGTGCGCGTCGATGGCGTCCTTCAGGGCTCCGTCCGGGCGGTCGCCGCCGTCGGGCGAGAGGTTCTCCCAGAAGATCGAGTGCAGCACGTGCCCGGACAGGTTGAAGGCGAACGTCTTCTCCAGGCCCACCAGGTTCGTGAACTCGCTCTTGTCGCGGGCCTCGGCGAGGCGCTCGAGCGTGTCGTTGGCGCCCTTGACGTAGGCCGCGTGGTGCTTGGCGTGGTGCAGCTCCAGGATCTCGCCGGTGATGGCGGGTTCGAGCGCGGCGTAGTCGTACGGCATGTCGGGAAGGGTGTAGTCCCCCATGAGTCCTCCTTGTCGATCTCTGAGGGGACACTATTGCAACTTATTCGCAACTGCATCAGACTTGCGACCTAGGTCTTCCCCTTGGCAGTGTGTCCAGGGTCAGATTGGTCCAGCCGCGCGGGCGGTCTCACCGGCCGCCCGCGCGAGCGACCCGCCCGGCTTCCTTGGAGCGTTTGCGCAGCTCGCCGGGCATGTGTGTCGATCAGCACAGCACCGCGCCGGAAAATTGTGCATGATGCCTCGTAGGGGAGTTTCAGGCGTACGGCAGGCTGGCTGACAGGAACAACGGGGCCCGGTCAGCGAGTTGTAAGGGTGTCGTAAGGCAACGGGGGCATGGTGAAGCCATGAAAGAAGGCGAGCTCCTGGAGACGGCCGGAAACTGTCGGTCCCGATCCGCAAACTGGAGACATACGCCAGGCCGCTAACGACGAACTCTTAAAGGACGTGATGAAGATGCGCCAGACCCAGGTTCGCCGCCGACCGAAGAAGTCGACCAGAGCCGCACTGGACCTTCGCACGCCGTCGGGGCGACAGCTGCCCTTTTGAGAACCAGCAATCCGGAGCGCAATCTGAGAGGTGCGCGATGTGCAGTCACCACCCCGCCTGCCCAAGTGCCGACTCGCTCGACCGTGAGGCTTCACACGTGATCTCGGCCCACCCCGACCAGGGCTGGAGCCTTCTTTGCAACGGCATCGTGCTCTTCGACGACACCGGTCTGCTGCTGCCTGACGGCACCGTCGTGGCGCCGCACCGGGCGCCGGTGGCCGCTTGACCCTCTCCTGAGGCCGGAGCAGGAGCTTGCCCGACTCCGGCCGGTGCCGAGCGGCGTGATCGCCTGCCCGGCACCCACCCTGAGGCCGTCAGCGGCGGCCGATCGACAGGACGGGTCCCGTCTTGTCGGTGAAGAAGTCGTCTCCCTTGTCGTCCACGACGATGAACGCCGGGAAGTCGACGACCTCGATCTTCCAGACCGCTTCCATACCCAGCTCGGGATATTCGAGCACCTCGACCTTCTTGATGCAGTCCTGGGCCAGCCGGGCCGCGGGGCCGCCGATGGAGCCCAGGTAGAAGCCGCCGTGCTGCAGGCACGCCTCCGTGACCTGCTTGGACCTGTTGCCCTTGGCCAGCATCACCATCGAGCCGCCCGCCGCCTGGAAACGCCCCACGTACGAGTCCATGCGCCCGGCCGTCGTCGGGCCGAACGAGCCCGAGGCGTACCCCTCGGGGGTCTTGGCCGGTCCCGCGTAGTAGACGGCGTGGTCTTTCAGGTATTGCGGCATCTCGCCGCCGTCGTCGAGCAGCTCGGCGATCTTCGCGTGCGCGATGTCGCGGGCGACGACGAGCGGGCCGGTGAGGGAGAGCCGCGTCTTGACCGGATATTTCGTCAGTTCGGCGAGGATCTCCGCCATGGGACGGTTGAGGTCGACCTGCACCACGTCGTCCGAGAGGTGCTCGTCGGTCGTCTCCGGCAGGTAGCGGGCCGGGTCGGTCTCCAGCTTCTCCAGGAACACGCCCTCTGGCGTGATCTTGGCCAGCGCCTGGCGGTCGGCCGAGCAGGAGACCGCGATGGCCACCGGGCAGGAGGCGCCGTGGCGGGGCAGGCGGATGACGCGGACGTCGTGACAGAAGTATTTGCCGCCGAACTGCGCGCCGATGCCGAGCTTCTGCGTCAGCTCGAAGACCTTGGCCTCCATCTCGAGGTCCCGGAACCCGTGCCCGGAGGCCGTGCCCTCGGTGGGAATCGAGTCGAGGTAGCGGGCGCTGGCGTATTTCGCGGTCTTGAGCGCGTATTCGGCGGAGGTGCCGCCCACGACGATCGCCAGATGGTACGGCGGGCAGGCCGCGGTGCCCAGCGAGCGGATCTTCTCCTCCAGGAAGGCCAGCATGCGCTTCTCGTTGAGCACGGCCTTGGTCTCCTGGTACAGGAACGACTTGTTGGCCGAGCCGCCGCCCTTGGCCATGAACAGCAGCTTGTACTCGTCGGGGTGGCCGTGGGGGTCCTCGGCGTACAGCTCGATCTGGGCGGGCAGGTTGCTGCCGGTGTTCTTCTCCTCCCACATGGTCAGCGGGGCCATCTGGGAGTAACGCAGGTTGAGCTTGGTGTAGGCGTCGTAGACGCCGCGTGAGACGTGCTCGGCGTCGAGCCCGTCGGTCAGCACGTGCCGGCCGCGCTTGCCCATGACGATGGCGGTGCCGGTGTCCTGGCACATCGGCAGCACGCCGCCGGCCGAGATGGAGGCGTTCTTCAGCAGGTCGAGCGCCACGAAGCGGTCGTTGCCGCTGGACTCGGGGTCATCGACGATCTTCCGGAGCTGGGCCAGGTGGGAGGCCCGCAGGAAGTGGGAGATGTCATGGACGGCCGTCTCGGTCAGCAGCCGCAACGCCTCGGGCTCGACCTCGAGAAACGTACGCCCAGCCGCTTCGACCTTCCGCACCCCCTCCGAAGTGATCAGCCGATATTCCGTCTCATCGGCGCCAAGCGGGAGCAGGTCGGTGTAGTCGAACTCGCCCATGTCCATCCTTTCGGTCCTCCAGAAGAGTACGCGCCTCCGGAACGACCGGCGGACGGGCTCAGGCCTCCGACGGGCGGACGGCCGCCTTCGCGCGCGAGCGCTCGGCGGTCAGGCCCAGCAGGATGCCCGCGACGACCAGCCCCGCGCCCAGCAGGTCGTACACCGTCGGCATGGCGACCCCGAGGATCGCCCCCGTCGCGATGGCCGCCACCGGGATGAGCCCCGCGAACAGCCCCGCGCGCCCGGGGCCGAGCTTGGGCAGCGAGTTGTACCAGAGGAAGAACGCCACGACGGTGACCACGATCGCCAGGTACGCGAACCCGAGCGCCTCGGTCACGGTCGGCGTCCGGAACATCGCCCTGCCCTCGACGGCGAGCCCGATCACGGCCAGCATCGGCACGGCCAGCGCCGTCGAGTACGCCGACACCCTGATCGCCCCCAGCCTCGGCAGCAGCGGGATGGCCAGCATGGAGAAGCACACCTCGCCCACGAGCGCCCCCAGCGCCCACAGCAGGCCGGTCAGGGTGCCGCTGCCGAGCCCCGTGGCCAGCGTCGCCCCCGCCACCACCACGCACGCCGCGATCAGCAGCCGGGGCGCCGGACGTCCCTCGGCCAGCGCGAGGGCCAGCGGCACGGTGCCCAGCACGGTCCCGACCAGCGCGGGGCCCGAGTCGGCGGTCGACTGGATCACGCAGACGTTGAAGAGCACCAGGCCGAAGAGCGTGAGCCCGGCCAGGCACAGGGCCTCGCGCAGAGTGAGGCGCACGAACCGCAGGCCGAGCGCTCCCGTTATGACAAGCAGAATGACCGAAGCCACGAGATACCGAACGGCCTGGCCGCCGTATATGGGATAGCCGTCGACGAGGCCGGCGACTCCGGCCAGCGTTCCGACGAGGAACATGGCCGAGGCGGCGCCCAGGATTCCGTTTTTCATGCGAAGGATGCTAGAGAGACAATGGTTCCCGCAAACAGTCCAATGTCCCGCCAGATGACAGGACCAATATGGCTGACCTCCATATCAAGATAAATCGCGATAAGGGGGGTATAGCCGGTCAGATCGCCTCTGAGCTGCGCGACTCCATCCGGGGCGGCAGGCTCGCCCCCGGCACCCGCCTGCCCGCCACCCGCGACCTCGCCACCGACCTCCAGGTCTCCCGAGGCGTGGTCGTGGAGGCGTACGAGCAGCTCGTCGCCGAGGGCTTCCTGGTCTCCCGGGTGGGCGTCGGCACGCAGGTCACCCCCAAGACCGCCGCGCGGGTGAACAACACCCGCCAGCGCGGCACCGCCCCGCCCCGGCCCAAGCCGGTACGCCGGGCACCCGGCACCCCCGCGTGCGCTCCCTACTACGGACATCGCCCCACCTCCCCCGACCTCAGCCACTTCCCTCGTGAACGCTGGCTGGCGGCCGTCAGGCACGTCCTGACCACCGTACCCTCCGACGCGCTCGATTACGGGGACCCTGGCGGCGTGCCTGAGCTGCGAGAAGAGCTGGCCGGCTACCTCAGGCGGGTCAGGGCGGCGGACGTGCGGCCGGAGAACCTCGTCATCGTGGGCGGCGTGGCACAGGGGCTCAGCCTGGTCCTGCACGTGCTGACCCAGCACCGCACGCTCCGGCTGGCCGTGGAGGACCCGACGAGCAACCGCCAGGCCCCGCTGCTGCGGCGGGCCGGGGCGCACCTGGTGCCGGTCCCGGTGGACGAGCAGGGCCTCGACGTGCGCAAACTCAGCGGCGACGCCGTGCTCGTGACACCCGCGCACCAATACCCGACCGGCGTGGTCCTGTCCCCGCCACGCCGGGCCGCGCTCATGGAATGGGCCTACGCGGGCAACCGGGCGATCCTGGAGGACGACTACGACGCCGAGTTCCGCTTCGACCGCGACCCCGTCGGCTGCCTGCAGGGCCTGGCGCCCGACCGGGTGATCCTGTCGGGCAGCGTCAGCAAGGCGCTCGCGCCGGGGCTGCGGCTGGGCTGGGTGGCGGCGCCGGCCGAGCTGGCCGAGGCGATCCGGCGCGCGCGGGGCGAGCTGGACCTGGGCTCGCCGGTCATCGACCAGTACGCGCTGGCGCACTTCCTGCGTACCGGCGGCTACGACAGGCACCTGCGGCGCATGCGCAGGGAATACCGCCGCCGCAGGGACGCCCTGGTCAGGGCGCTGGCCGAGGAGTTGCCCGAGGTCCGGGTCAAGGGGATCGACGCGGGGCTGCACGTGTACCTGGAGCTGCCGGGCGACTGGGACGAGCTGCGCACCGTACGCGCCGCGCAGGAGCTGGGCCTGTCGGCCGAGCCCGTCGGGCCGATGCGGGAGCTGCCGGGGCCGCCGGCCTTGGTGGTGGGCTTCGCCCGGTTGCCCGCGCACAAGGCGGCCGAGGCCGTCTGGGGGTTGAAGGTCAGAATGTCAGGACAAAGTGTTGACTGAAGGAGAAACCCTCGCCTAGAAAGAAATCCCGAGCCCGAATTGGAGGCGCCATGCGTGTGGGACTGCTGGGTCTGGGCCGGATCGGAGCTTTCCACGCCGCGACCCTGGCCGCCCATCCCCTGGTGGACGAGCTGATCGTGGCCGATCCCATACGCACGACGCCGTACGGCCGGCCGGGGGACCCGTTCGAGTCGGACGCCGTGGTCATCGCCACGCCGACCAGCACCCACGCCGAGCTCATCCTCAAGGCGTGCGACCTGGGCATCCCGGCCTTCTGCGAGAAACCCGTGGCCGGCACGGTGGCCGACACCGTCAAGGTGCTGGAGGCGAGTGCGGGCAACCGGGTGCAGATCGGCTTCCAGCGCAGGTTCGACCCCGGCTACGCGGCCGCCGCGGCCGCCCTGCGGAGCGGGGAACTGGGCGAGGTGCACCGCGTGCACCTGGTCACGGCGGACCCGGCGCCGCCGCACCCCGACTACCTCCCGCTCTCCGGCGGGATCTTCCGCGACTGCCACATCCACGACTTCGACGTTCTGCGCTGGGTGACCGGCCGCGAGGTGGTGTCGGTCTACGCGAAGGGCGCCAACCGGGGCGCGGCCTTCTTCGCCGCGGCGGGCGACGTCGACAACAGCGCCGCGCTGCTCACGCTGGACGACGGCACGCTGGCCACGCTGCAGGGCTCGCGTTACAACGGCGGCGGCTACGACGTGCGCATGGAGCTGGCCGGCACCAAGCGGACGCAGGCCGTGGGCCTCAGCGCGCGCGCCCCGCTCCACACGACGGAGGGCGAGCCCGGTCATGGGGAGCCGTGGCCGGACTTCGTCACCCGCTTCGAGACCGCGTACCGCAACGAGATCGACGCCTTCCTGACGAGCGACCGGAGCCCGTGCTCGATCGCGGACGCGCTGGAGGCGCTCTACGTGGCCGAGGCCGCCGACCTGTCGATGCGCGAAGGCCGTCCGGTCGAGGTCGCGGAGGTGCGGCGATGAGGGTCGCGGGCGTCCTCGCCCCCGGCCTGACCGTTGACGACCACCGCGCTTCCCCGGACGGGGTGCTGGGGATTGGCTGACTATCGCGAGCTGCGCCAGATCAGGGCGAGGTTCCCTGAGCGGATCGCGGAGGCGGCGGCGGTGCGGCGGCGCAGGCCGCTGTTCAGGGGGCGCGACCAGCTCATGATCATCGCTGCCGATCATCCGGCCAGGGGCGCCCTGTCCGTCGGCGGGCGGCCCCTGGCCATGGGCAGCCGGGTCGAGCTGCTCGACCGGCTCACGGTCGCGCTGCGCCGCCCCGGCGTGGACGGGCTGCTCGCCACGCCGGACGTGGTCGAGGACCTGCTGTTGCTGGGGGCGCTCGACGACCTCCTCGTCATCGGGTCGATGAATCGCGGGGGGCTGCAGGGGGCGGTGTTCGAGTTCGACGACCGGTTCACCGCGTACGACGCCGCGGCCATCGCCGGCATGCGGCTCGACGGCGGCAAGATGCTCTGCCGGATCGCCCTCGACGAGCCAGGCACCGCCGCGACCCTGCAGTCCTGCGGCCGGGCCATCACCGAGCTGGCCGGCGACGGCCTGGTGGCGATGGTGGAGCCGTTCTGGTCCGGCCGGGCGGGCAACGATCTGTCGCCCGACGGCGTGATCCGGGCCATCAGCGTGGCGCAGGGGCTGGGCGCGACGTCGGCGCGGACGTGGCTGAAGATCCCCGTGGTGGCCGACATGGAGCGCGTCATGCGGGCCACGACGCTGCCGACGTTACTGCTCGGGGGAGATCCCGGGGACTCACCCGGCCTGGCCTACGCCTCCTGGCGCGCGGCTCTGCGGCTGCCCGGCGTACGCGGGCTGGTGGTGGGCCGGGCGCTGCTCTACCCGCCGGACGACGACGTGGCGACGGCCGTGGACACGGCCGTCGCCCTACTGGGGCAGGACTGATCGGGCAGGACTGATCGGGCAGGGCTGACCGGACAGGGCTGACCGGACGGGGCTGTCGGGGTGGACTGATCGGGTGGCGCCGGTCGGGTCCGGCCGGTCAGGTGGTGGCCGGTGAGCGCTTCGGCTGGAAGCCGGGCGCGAGGACGATGATGACGGCCGACAGCACCAGCGGGGCGACGAACGCCAGGCGCATGCCCGCCGCGTCCGCGATGCCGCCCACCAGGGCCGCGCCCACGATGAAACCGACGTAGTTGAAGAGGTTCACCCGGGCGATGGCCACGCCGGTCCCGGCCGGGTCGAGCCGGCCCGCCGCCGAGAACGACTGCGGCGCCACCACCGCCAGGCCCATCCCGGTCAGGCCGAACGCGACGATGCCCAGCGGCTGGTTCGGGGTCAGGACGATGCCGAGGAAGCCGAAGCCGGCGAGCACGCCGCCGATCCTGACGATGGCGGCGGGGCCGTACCGCCTGACGGCGAGGTCGCCGCCGAGCCTGACGGCCAGGGTGGCGGCCTGGTACGCGGCGTAGGCCAGCGGGATCACTCTCGGGTCCGCGCTGAGCACGTCCTTCATGAACAGGGTGCCGAAGTTGGAGACGGCGGCGTCGCCGACGTACAGGAAGGCCATGGCCAGGCAGAGCGGGATGATCGGCCGCCAGGGGAGTCCGTCGAGGGTCACGGACTCGGCCTGGACCTGCTCCTCGGCCGGGGTGTAGAGGTTTCGCCCGGCGTACAGGGAGCCGGCCACGGCGAGGACCATGGGGACGGCCATCATGAGCTCCAGCCGCAGCTCGGTGGCCGTCGCCGACACCCACAGCGCCCCGAGGATGCTGAGCGCGCTCCACACGCAGTGGAACCCGTTCAGCACCTGGAGGCCGTACCTGCGCTCGACCGCGACACCCTGCATGTTGATGCCCGCGTCGACCGCGCCGACCCCGATCCCGAACATGAGCAGGGCCGGCACCAGCAGCGCCACGTTCGGCGCGAGCCCGGTGAGCACCACGGCGGCGGCCACGACCGGCTGCGCGATCCGCAGCAGGAGCTTGCTCCCGAACCGGGCGGCGAACGTCCCCGCGGCCACGCTGCCGGCCCCGGCGAACACGGGCACGATGAGCAGCAGCATCGTGAGCGTGCCCTGGTCGAGGTCGTGTTTGGCCTGCAGGTTGGAGACCTGGACGAGCAACGAGGCGAAAGACAGGCCCTGTACGCCGTACACGACGTACGTGGAGAGGCGGGCCTGGCGATCACGTGAGGACGGCACGATGGCCTCCTGATCGGGGGGTAATCAAACGTGAGGCTGGGTCAGGTTAGCGGCTGGCCAGGGCGCTCCGCCAGCACCAGATAGGGTGCCGGGAGTGAGACGGGGCTACGCGACCGGGGCGGCGCGAAGGGAGCGCATCCTGGCCACCGCGCTGCTGGAGTTCGCCGAGCACGGCTATCGAGGCGCGTCGCTGGCCCGCATCGCCGAGCGCGCCGAGCTCTCCCAGGCCGGGCTGCTGCACCACTTCAAGAGCAAGGAGCTGCTGCTCGTCGCGGTGCTGGAATATCGCGACGAGCTCGACACGCGCAAGTTCGACCTCGGCCTGGCGAGCGGCGTCGACGCGCTGCGGGCCCTGGCCGGCGTGGTGGAGCACAACTCCCGGGTGCCGGGCCTGGTGCAGCTCTTCTCCGTCATCAGCGGCGAGGCCGTGACCCCCGGCCACCCCGGCCACGAGTGGGCCAGACGGCGCTACCGCAGGCTGCGCGCGAGCGTGGCGGCGGCGCTGCGCAGAGGCGCCGAACGCGGCGAGTTCCGGGCCGACCTCGACGCCGAGGCGCACGCCGACCGGCTGATCGCGATGATGGACGGCCTGCAGACGCAGTGGCTGATCGACCCCGACCAGGTCGACATGGCCGCCGTCTTCAAGGGCTACGTGGACGACCTCATCGCCGTGCTGCGACCTCTTCCACCGCTCTGAGCGGCTCCGCCCGTTCGAGCCGTCCGGCGGCCCACACGCCGAGCGCCATCAGCGCGGCGACCTCCGTGACGGCCAGGCCGCGCTCGACCAGCCCGAGCGGCATGACGCGATACCACGGCAGCCCGCTGCGGGCCCCGATGATCATCATGGTGCCGATGCCCACCACCCACAGCACCGAGCAGACGCCCAGCCCGAACGCCACCAGCGTGGCCCGGGACCGCTCCCGGTGCCGCCACGGCCTGGCGATGATCACCACCGCCAGGGGCAGGCTGAGGAAGGCCACGAAGCTGCCCACCCGGTGGATGCTGCCGCTCGTGCTGGGCCCGACCGACCAGTCGTGCTTCTCGAACCAGGCCGTCATGAACAGCCCGACACTCCAGGCCATGAGCGCGACGGTGCCGAAGACCCCGGCCAGCCTCTTGCGCGCCAGCGACACCCCGATGGCCACCGACCCCACAGCCAGCAGCCCCACCCCGAGCCCGAAGATCCAGCCGTCGGGGCCGAGGCCGTGCTCGCTGATGGTCCGCCTGATCGGGTTGGTCTCGTCGAGACTCGCCAGGTCCAGACCCAGGATCACCGTTACGCCCGCGCCAGCCACGCCGAGACCCCACCGTGCCGGTTGATGCACGCCCACACCTCCCCTTTGCCGGGATCAACGGCCTACAGCGTAGGGAGATTCCTAAGAATTTCCTGAGAAACGGGGACGTGTGGCTTCATGCTCGCTTTGTACTCGACGGCTTGACCGCCACGCCGAGACGAACTCCGTCCTGATGACGGAGAATGCCGCTCTCTTCCCGGAATCCGCTGACACCAGCCCATTCGGGACGAGCGATTCCGGCGAGCGCCAGATATCGTCAGAAGTGTGAACGAACGCGCGGGATCGTGGTTGCCGAAACTGCAGGAAGTCGGAGAGCGGCTGGCCGAGGAGTGGGTGTCCGCGCGGCGCCCGCCGGCTTCGAGCGACACGCCGCAGCCGCACGAGCTGCGCGCCTCCGACGCCGACCGTGAGCGCATCGCCCAGGTGCTCCAGGACGCGCACGCCGACGGCCGGCTGGCCCTCGACGAACTGGAGGAGCGGCTCGGCGTGCTCTACTCCGCCCGCACGCTCGGTGAGCTGGCCGCGCTCACCACCGACCTGCTGCCGGCCGAGGAGCAGCCGCTCAACCTCGACGGCAGGCCCGTCTCGGCCATCTTCAAGAAGGAGCAGCGCGGCGGGCGCTGGGTGGTGCCGGCCGAGCTGGGTGTGACGGCCATGTTCGGCACGACCAAGCTCGACTTCCGCGACGCGATCCTGCAGAACCGGCGGATCATCATCAACGCCACCCTCGTCTTCGGCGGGCTGGAGATCCACGTCCCCGAGGGGCTCGAGGTGGTCAGGGTCGCCAAGGACAAGACGGTGCGCCTGACCAAGCAGCCGACGGAGCCCGGCGCGCCCGTCGTCGAGGTGCGCACCACGAACTTCGCCGGCGAGGTCAAGGTCAAGGAGCCGCCCCGCCGCAAGCGCCGCCGCTGAGCGCGCCGCCGCCAGCGCCGTGGGACCGCCCGGCGGGCTCGGTGCTCAGCCGGCCGTGTCGAAGTTGATCGCGCTGTACGCCCGCAGCTTCCAGAGCTGGTGCTCGCTCTCGATCTTGCGGATCGTCCCCGACCGGCCCCGCATCACCAGCGACTCCGTCACCGCCGAGCCCGCCCGGAACCGCACGCCCTGCATGAGCTCTCCGTGGGTGATCCCGGTCGCCGCGAAGAACACGTCGTCGGACCTGACCAGGTCGTTCGTGGTGAGCACCTGGCCGAGATCGTGCCCGGCGTCGATGGCCTTGGCCCGCTCGGCGTCGTCACGCGGCCAGAGCCGGCCCTGGATCACACCGCCCAGGCACTTGAGCGCGCACGCGGCCACGATGCCCTCGGGGGTGCCGCCGATGCCCAGCATCAGGTCGATGCCGGTGCCGGAGCGGGCCGCCATGATCGCGCCGGCCACGTCGCCGTCGGTGATGAACTTGATGCGCGCGCCCGTCTCCCTGATCTCCTGGACCAGCCGCTCGTGCCGCGGCCGGTCGAGCACGACCACCGTGACGTCGGACGGGGAGCAGTGCTTGGCCTTGGCGACCGCGCTGACGTTCGCCGCCACGGGGGCCTCGATGTCGACGGCGCCGGCCGCCTCCGGGCCCGTGACCAGCTTCTCCATGTAGAACACGGCCGACGGGTCGTACATCGAGCCGCGCTCGCTCACCGCGATCACCGACACCGCGTCGGGCATGCCCAGCGCCGTCAGCCGGGTGCCGTCGATGGGGTCCACCGCCACGTCGCACTCGGGCCCGCTGCCGTCGCCGACCTGCTCGCCGTTGAACAACATCGGGGCGCGATCCTTCTCGCCCTCGCCGATGACCACCACACCGTTCATCGAGACCGTATTGATCAACTGCCGCATGGCGTTCACGGCGGCGCCGTCGGCGCCGTTCTTGTCGCCCCGGCCGACCCATCGGGCCGCCGCCATGGCGGCGGCCTCCGTGACGCGGACGAGCTCCATCGCCAGGTTGCGATCAGGGGCGTGCTCACCCGTGGCCAGTGCCGGCGGCACGGAAGTCTGGTCGGACATGATGATTCGGCCTCCTCGTGGGACATCTACCTCGATCGTAGTTGCCCCTCTTTTCCTGGGCGGAGGGGGATAATCTGCTAACGGAGAACGGATTTTGCGCCATACCGTGTGCGCGCCACGGATCTTGCCTCCAACATGGTGCCTGCCGCCCCGCCGTGGAGGAGATTCCGTATGAGCGATGTGGAGAACGTGGTCACCCAGCCGCGCACGTCCGAGCGTGGCGCCGCCACGCGCAGCTCACTTCTCGCCGCCGCCAGGGAGGTCTTCGTCTCCAAGGGGTTCGCGGAGGCCGGCGTGACAGACGTGGTGGGCCGGGCGGACGCGAGCGTGGGCAGCCTCTACCACCACTTCTCCGGCAAAGCGGACCTCTACCTCACCCTGTGGGAGGAGTTCCAGGCCAAGCAGACGCAGCGGACCAAGCAGGCCGCCCGCGCGGCCCGCGCGGCGGGTGAGAGCGACCCGATGCGGGTGTTCGTCAGCGCCGCCCGCGCCTACCTCGACGGCTGCCTGGACGACCGCGAGCTGGCCGCGCTGTTCCTGCGCGGCGACGGGCCGCCCGGCTTCGAGGTCGTGATGCGCGACCGGCTGCGCATGTGGGCGCAGCGCAACGCGGCGCTGTTCGAGGACGAGACCGCGCTCGTCGTGGTGGTCACCGGGGCGCTGGCCGCGGCCGTGTCCGAGGTGGTGCGCACGGGCGATCGCGGCCTGGCCGAAGAGGTCCTCGCCATCATCGGCCAGATCCGCCCGGCCACTTCCTCGACCGCCTCCGCCAGCGGGTAACCTCGCCAAGTGTGCGACGGTTCACCGAAGGTTTCTACGGCTACGCGGTAGCCCTCTTCGTCTGCCTCGCGGGCGCCGGGCTGTTCCTGCTCGTGACCCCGCAGAGCCGGGAGGAGCACATCCCGCGGCGCGAATACTCCATCACCGTCGCGAACTTCGGCCACGCGGTGCCCTACGGCGTGTGGGCCCCGCGCCAGGACCCGGCCGGCTGGGTGCCCAACAGCAACAGGATCGCCCAGGGCGAGAGCGGCGCGAAGGTCCTCTACCTCGGCTACGCCACGGCCAAGCGGCAGCACGCGATGTTCGCGCAGAGCAATGAGCAGCCGGCGGCCGGGTTCGCCAGCCGCATGGCCAACACCGACAAGGCCCAGGGCACGCAGCAGGTCGGCGGGGTGGCGTGGGAGCAGCGCTTCCGCAAGGACAAGAACCAGCGCTCGCTGGTCCGCGTGACGCCCGAGGTGACGCTGGTGATCTCCGGCACGGCCGACTGGCCCGAGCTGGCCGAGCTGGCGGCGCTGCTCCAGCAGCGGCCTGTGGGCTGAGTCTGTCGGCCGGCACGTCTAGGGTGGTTGCGTGGCAGACGAGAAGGCACCCTCATATGAGCAGGCCCGCGAGGAGCTGACCGAGGTGGTGCGCCGCCTGGAGACCGGCGGGCTCACCCTGGAGCAGTCGATCGAGCTCTGGGAGCGGGGCGAGAAGCTGGCGTCCGTCTGCGAGGAGTGGCTGCAGGGTGCCCGGGTGAAGCTCGCCGCCGCCATGGCCCGCCGTTCCGATCCCGGGTCGGGCCACGACGACGCACCCTTCTGACGTCCGTGCCGTCCTCTAGGCGGCCGTTCTGAGCAGGGCGACCACGGGGATGCGGCGGGTGGTCTTGGCCTCGTACTCGGCGAAGCCGGGGGCCTGCGCCACCATCCGGGCGTAGAGCCGGTCGCGCTCCTCGCCCTCGACGAACACGGCCTCGACCTCGAACGTCTCCGTCCCGACCTCCGCCATGCCCTCCGGGGTGGCCCGCAGGTTGTGATACCAGGCGGGGTGGTGGTCCGCGCCGCCGTTGGAGGCGATGATCACGTAGCGGTCGCCGTCCTCCACGTACATCACCGGTGTGGTCGTCTGCCGGCCGCTCTTGGCGCCCTTGGTGGTCAGCAACACCAGAGGCGCTCCCTCGAACATGCCGCCGACCTGGCCCTCGTTGGCCCGGAACTCGTCGATGACCTGCTGGTTGAACTCGTTGGGCATTCTCGGCTCCTCTAATCGGAGAGTTCTCCGATTCGGAAGATTAACCGGAGAGCTCTCCGTTTACAAGCGGTATGCTCCTGCCGTGCGCCGATCTCTGCCCGTTCTCGGGCAACCTCAGCCGGAGCGGGCCGACGCCGCCAGGAACCGGCAGAAGATCATCGAGGTTGCCGCCCAGATGGTCGCCGAGCATGGGGCCGACGCCCTCTCGCTCGACGAGGTGGCCCGCGCCGCCGGAGTCGGGGTGGGCACCGTCTACCGGCGTTTCGGCGACCGCGCGGGGCTGATCCTGGCGCTCATCGACGAGCGCGAGCGGCGGTTCCAGGCCGCCTTCCTGTCCGGTCCGCCGCCGCTGGGGCCCGGCGCGCCCGCCGGTGAGCGGATCGTCGCGTTCCTGCACGCGCTGGTCGATCGGATCGTGGCGCAGCAGGGACTGTTCATGCTGCTGGAGAAGGGGAGCGGCCGCAGCCGGCCCTACCAGGTGCACCACATCCATCTGGCCACGCTGCTGGCGCAGGCGTGCCCGCGGGCCGACGCCGCCTATCTGGCGGACGCGTTGCTCGCGCCGGTCAACGCCTGTCTGATCGCCTTTCAGCGCGAGGAGCGCGGGATGACGATCGAGGAGATCAAATCCGGCCTGGCCGGCCTGGCCTCGGCCGTGACCGGCTCTCTGTCCTGAGGGTCTCTGTCCTGAGGGTCTCTGTCCTGAGGGTCTATGTCATGAGACAGAGCAGGTTGCCCTCCGAGTCCCGGAACGCGGCCATGCGGATCTCCTTGTCCGGCGTCCCGAACGTGCCGTCGTCGGTGAAGACCAGGTGCGGCTCCTCGACGATCGCGACCTCGTGGGCCCGCAGCCGGGCCACGTCCGCCTCGAGGTCGTCGGAGGCGAGGTAGAGGACGGCCGAGGGGGCGCCCTTCTCGATCAGCAGGCGTACGCCGTCGAGGTCGAAGAAGGCCAGCCCGGGCGGCCGGTAGGTGGCGATGTGCCGCAGGCCCAGCACGTCGCGGTAGAAAGCGGTGGCCCTGTCGAGGTCGTCGGCGTGCTGAGCGACCTGCGCGAGTCCTCTCATGTGCCGAACCTAGACCTCGGGCGGAGTCCGCGCCTCCCGTTTCGCCCGGGTGCGGTCAGGTGGCGGAGTCGGTGGGCTCTTCGGTGCGGACGGTGAGGCGGTCGTCGGTGAGGCGAATCGTCAGCACGGAGCCGGGGGCGACGTCCTTGGCCAGGCGGACCACGTCGCCCGACGGGTGCTGCACGATCGCGTAGCCGCGCTCCAGCGTGGCCGCCGGGGACAGGGCGACCAGGCGGGCGCGCAGATGGGCGAGGTCATCGGTGGCGCGGTCGAGCGAGCCGGACAGCGAACGCCTGGTCCGGTCGCGCAGCGCCTCGACCTGCTCGGCCCTGCGCTCCAGCTCGCGTACGGGGTCGGCCAGCGAGGGCCGCGAGCGCGCGGACGTCAGCCACGACATCTCCCGGTCGAGCCAGCCGTTGAGCACCCTGCGGCCCCGGTCGCGCAACTGGCGCACCAGCGTGAGCTGCTCGCCGACGTCGGGCACGACCTTCTTGGCCGCGTCGGTGGGGGTGGAGGCGCGTACGTCGGCCACCATGTCGAGCAGCGGGCTGTCCTGCTCGTGGCCGATCGCGCTCACCACCGGGGTGCGGCAGGCGGCCACCGCGCGCACGAGCGTCTCGTCGGAGAACGGCAGCAGGTCTTCGAGCGAGCCGCCGCCACGGGCGATGACGATCACGTCGACCGAGGAGTCGGCGTCGAGCTTGCGCAGCGCCTCGGTCACCTCGCCCACCGCGTAGGGCCCCTGGACGGCGACCTCCTCGACCGTGAACCGCACGGCCGGCCAGCGCCGCCGGGAGTTCTCCAGCACGTCGCGCTCGGCCGCCGAGTCGCGGCCGCAGATGAGCCCGATCGTGCCCGGCAGGAAGGGCAGGCGCCGCTTCCTGTCGGCGTTGAACAGCCCCTCGGCGGCCAGCAACTGCCTGAGGCGCTCGAGCCGGGCCAGCAGCTCGCCCACGCCGACCGGACGGATCTCCATCGCGGTGAAGGCGAACGAGCCCCTGTTGACCCAGAAGTCGGGCTTGACGTGCACCACGACCCTGGCGCCGTCGGCCGGCCTCGGGACCGCCGCCTCATAGACGCCGCGTGGAGCGGTGACCCTGGCGGACACGTTGGCGACGGGGTCGCGCAGGGTCAGGAACACCGTGCCGCCACGCGCGCTCAGGTCGGTGATCTGGCCCTCGACCCAGACCGTGCCGAGTCTGCCGATCCAGCCGCCCACCATTTGCAGGACGGTGCGGATCGGCAGGGGAGCCTCTGGCGTGGTCTTCGACGTCATGGCGGAAGACTACGGGTTCGGTGCGACCTATTCCCCGGCCTGCAGCTTGGCGAGACGGTTCTCGAACATGCGGATGACCTCGGGGCGGGCCGCGTTCGCCCGCTCGAAGACCAGGAAGTCGGAGATCTGGTCGGCCGTCTTGCCGCGCATCCTGGCGCGCAGGGAGGCGACGGTCAGCTCGGAGTAGCCGGGCAGCGGCTCCAGCAGGTCGACGGCCGCGGAGGTGACGGGCTCGGCCGCGAGGGTGGGCTCGGGAGCGGGGGTGGGCTCGGGAGCCGCCTGCGGTTCGGGAGCGACGGTGGGCTCCGCGGCCTTCGGCGCGGCGGCCTTGGCCTTGGTGGCCCTGGTGGCCCTGGGCTTGGTGGCCTTCGGCTCGGCGACGGGCTTCACGACAGGCTTCACGACGGGCTCGGGCTCGGGCGCGGGCTCCACGATCGGCTCGGCGGCCTTCGGCTCCGCGACGGGCTCGGCTGCGGGTTCGGCGACGGGCTTGGGGGCCGTCTCGGTCTTGGTCGCGGCCTCGGCCTGCGGGGCGAGGTCCGGCTCCGCGACGACGACCGTCTCGGCCTTCTCCGACGTCTCCGGCTTGGCCGCGGGCGTGAAGATGACGGGGTCCGGCTTGGTCTTGGCGACGCCGTTGGGCTCGGCCGTGCCGGGGCGGGGCGCGAAGATGACCGGCTCCTTGCGGCCCGGCTTGTCCTCCTCGGCCTCGGCCGGGGCGGCGGCCACCTGCTCGGCGGCGGTGGGGCGGGAGTCGTACTCCTTCTCCTCGCGCTCCTCCTTGGAGCCGATGCCCTTGATGGAGTTCTTCATGCGGTCCACCAGGAGCAGCGCCTGTCCGGCGGCGCTCAGGGTGGTCTGGACGACGAGAAGCGGCAGGTCCTTGGCCTTTTCCTTCAACTCGTCCTTGTTGGTCACGGTTTTTGCGATGTTGCGTATCACGTCGCTGAGGGACATGAACGTCTCCCTGGGAGGTCAGTATTGGACGGCTAGTCTGGCAAACTGCGGGCAACCCCGCACGCGCGGGCCAGATGGCCGCTCCACGTAGCATAGAAAGTATGGAGCCCCAGACCCCCACTTCCCGCAGAGTCCTCGTAGCCAAGCCACGGGGCTACTGTGCCGGAGTCGATCGAGCCGTGGTAGCGGTCGAGAAGGCTCTGGAGCAGTACGGTGCGCCGATCTACGTACGCAAGCAGATCGTTCACAACACCCACGTCGTCAAGACGCTCGAGGCCAGGGGCGCCATCTTCGTCGAGGAGACCGAGGAGGTGCCTGAGGGGGAGATCGTGGTGTTCTCCGCCCACGGCGTCTCTCCCGCGGTGCACGGCGAGGCGAAGGAGCGCGGTCTCCGGACGATCGACGCCACCTGCCCGCTGGTCACGAAGGTGCACAACGAGGCGAAGCGGTTCGCCGCGAACGACTACGACATCCTGCTGATCGGGCACGAAGGCCACGAGGAGGTCGAGGGCACCTCCGGCGAGGCGCCCGACCACATCCAGCTCGTCGACGGGCTCGACGCGGTCGACAAGGTGGAGATCAAGGACCCCAGCAAGCTGGTGTGGCTGTCGCAGACCACGCTGTCGGTCGACGAGACCACCGAGACCGTCGCCCGGCTCAAGGAGCGCTTCCCCACGCTGATCGACCCGCCCAGCGACGACATCTGCTACGCCACCCAGAACCGGCAGGTCGCGGTCAAGGAGATCGCCGCCGAGTCGGAGCTGGTCATCGTGGTCGGCTCGGAAAACTCCTCCAACTCCAAGCGGCTGGTCGAGGTGGCCAAAGACTATGGCGCCAAGGAGTCCTACCTGGTCGACAACGCCACGTTCATCCGTGACGAGTGGCTCGACGGCGTCACCACGGTCGGCGTGACCTCCGGCGCCTCGGTGCCCGAGGAGCTCGTCGACGAGGTGCTGGCCCGCCTGGCCACGCACGGCTTCGGCGACGTGTCGGAGGTGCAGCCGGTGGAGGAGCACATGCGCTTCGCCCTGCCCCACGAGCTGCGTAAGGACCTGCGGGCCTCTTAGTCCTCGCCGCGCGGGCTCCCGTAGACCTTGGGCTCGAAATAGCCCTCGGGCTCGGGCACGAACGGCTGGCGCGGGCGCGGCACCTCCGCGCCCGCCTTCAGCTCCTCCCGCAGCTCGCGTACGTTGTCGCGGAGCCCGCGCCGCCACGCCACGCCCAGCACGACGGCCGAGCCCGCGAACAGCCACGGCGCCCCCTGCGTCAGCGAGGTGTAGAGCCCGAGGGCCAGCGACTGCACGATCGACACCGAGCCGAACGCCCGCCCGAGCTCGACGAACAGCGTGGCGCAGAAGAACACCAGCGGCGGCGTCACCACCAGCGACAGCAGCTCGCGCCGGTTGACCAGCAGCACGCCGAGCGTGCTGGACAGCACGAACGCCGCGCCCACGATGTGGGAGACGTCGAACAGGGCGGTGAGCACATAGCCCGCCAGGGTGGCCATCAGGGCGAGCGCGATGGCGCCGCGAGCGGTCAGCCTGACGGCTGAACGCCTGCCTTTCTCACCCACTGGCCCACCCCCGTCTACTGCGACCCGTTGGCCAACTTACCGTTCGAGTGTGAAATCAGAGACGAGGTTTCGAGCAGTTCGGGGGAGGCCAGGGGTCTGGGCAGCGCTTCGAGCATCTCCGGGGAGTCGAGATCGCCGTCCACAACGCCCAGATCGTGCATTTTGCGCGCGGTGACCAGGACGCGGCTTTCGAGAGATCCGACCGACTTGTTGTACGCCTCCACGGCCCGCGTCAGCGCCTTGCCCAGCGACTCGACGTTCCGGCCCAGGGACGACAGCCGCTCGTACAGCTCCTTGCCCAGCTCGAACACCGCCCGCGCGTTCTCGCTCAGCGCGGCCTGCTGCCAGGCGTAGTGCGCCGTGCGCAGCATCGTGATCAGCGTCGTCGGGGTGGCGATGTGCACCCGCCGCGTCATGGCGTATTCCAGCATGCCGGGATCGCGTTCGAGGGCCGGGGCCAGGAACGCCTCGCCGGGGATGAACAGCACCACGAACTCCGGTGACGGGTTGAACCCCTGCCAGTAGGTCTTGGCCGCCAGCCGGTCGACGTGCTCGCGTACGTGCCGGGCGTGCGCGTCGAGGCGTACGGTCGCGAGTGACTCGTCCGATGCCTCAGCGGCCTCCAGATAGGCCGCCAGCGAGACCTTGGAGTCGATCACGATGTTCTTGCCGCCGGCCAGCCGCACGACCATGTCGGGCCGCATGGAGCCCTCGGTGACCTGCTCGTCGAAGTCGCAGTAGCGCTGCATCCCGGCGATCTCGGCGACCCGGCGCAGTTGCAGCTCGCCCCAGCGCCCGCGGGCCTCGGGCCGCTGCAGCGCCCTGACCAGGGCGGTGGTCTGGGAGCGGAGCTGCTCGTGGCTCTGCCGGACGAACTCCATCTGCTTGGCCAGCTCCGCCCGCGCCGCGACCTGGCCCGACTCGGTGTCGCGGAGCTGCGACTCGACCCGGGCGAGGGCGTCCTTCAGCGGCTCCACCAGGTGCTCGACGGCCTGCTTGCGCTGCTCGAGATCGCCGGTGGCCTCCGCGCGCGTGGCGGCGAACCTGGTCTCGGCCAGCTCGAGGAAACGTACGTTGTTGACGTCGAGCGCCCGCGTGGACAGTGCCTGGAAGCGCTCGGCGAGCTGCTCCTCCACGTAGACCAGCTTCTCCGCGGCCGACCTGGCGCGCGCGTCGGCCTCGGCCACCCGCACCGCCGCTCGCGTTCTGGCCAGGAGGAAACCGACGAGCAGCCCGACGGCGAGACCTATGAGAAGCGACACGACGTCCACTCCATCGATGATTGCGGACTTCGGCGCGCGAATCTTCCCGACACGCTTGGGCGTTCCGCTTGTGCGGCACATCACCCGTCACCCAGAGTACTGGGGTGGACACGCTACCGAAGCTGGCCGCCGCCGGCACCGCGGTGGGCGTCGGCCTGATCGCGCTGGCCGGGGCCGTCATCGCGGGCTCGGGCGGCGACCGCCCCCGCCCCGTGCTGCGCTGGACGCCGGGCGCGTGCGTCACCGACACGTACGCGCTGACCGCCTGCAACGGCGGTGAGTCGGAGGTGATGGCCGTGGCCCCCGACCCGCCGGGTCCCGGCGACTGCCCCGAGGACACCGACGACGTCCTGCGCACCGGCTCCGGCCGTACGGCGTGCGTGCGCAACTTCGTCGACCCCCACCCCGGCGCCCCCGGCGGAGGCGGCGGCCTGCTCAGGGCGGGCGACTGCGTCACGCTCGACGGCCGCGAGCGCGCCTGTGCGCACCCCGGCTGGTACGGCAGGGCCGTCGCCATCACGTCCGAGCCCGGCGCCTGCCCCGCGGGCACCCTCGACACCCTGGAGGGCGACTCCCAGGTGGTCTGCCTGGGCCCGGGCGGCCAGGTGCTCGACCGGGGCTCGTGCGTGGCCCGGCCGGCCACCGACGTGCTCGCCAGGTCGGCCGTCGCGCGTGTGCCGTGTGACTCGCCGGACGCCTGGGCCAGGGTGTTGTCGTTCGAGACGGCGCCCGCGTACTGCCCGCCGACCTCGCGGCGCTACCTTCGGGCCGCGGGAGCCTACCGTCCCGTGACCTGTCTGGACGTGCTGAGCAAGTAAACTCGCTCTTCGTGAGTCTCTCCATCGGCATCGTCGGCCTGCCCAACGTCGGTAAGTCCACGCTCTTCAACGCGCTGACCAAGACCGGCAACGCGCTCGCGGCGAACTACCCGTTCGCCACCATCGAGCCCAACGTGGGCATCGTCGGCGTGCCGGACGACCGCCTGCCCAAGCTGGCCGAGATCTTCGGCTCGGCCCGCATCCTGCCCGCCAAGGTCGAGTTCGTCGACATCGCGGGCCTGGTCAAGGGTGCTTCCGAGGGGCAGGGCAGGGGCAACCAGTTCCTCGCCAACATCCGCGACACCGACGCGATCTGTCAGGTCATCCGGGTCTTCAACGACCCCGACGTCACCCACGTGGACGGCGAGATCTCCCCGAAGCGGGACATCGAGACCATCAACACCGAGCTGATCATGGCCGACCTGCAGACGGTCGAGAAGGCCATCCCGCGCCTGCAGAAGGAGTCGCGCAACAACAAGGACAAGAAGGCCGCGCTGGAGGCCGCGGAGGCCGCGCTGGCCGTCCTGGAGACCGGCAAGACCGTCTTCGAGAGCGGGCTCGACGGCGAGGAGCTGCGCGAGCTGCACCTGCTGACGGCCAAGCCGTTCCTCTACGTGTTCAACCTCGACGCCGACGAGCTGACCGACTCCGCGCTCAGGGAGCAGCTCTCCGCGCTCGTCGCGCCGGCCGAGGCCGTCTTCCTCGACGCCAAGATCGAGTCCGAGCTGGTCGAGCTCGACGAGGAGGAGGCGCTGGAGCTGCTGCAGTCGGTCGGCCAGGAGGAGTCGGGCCTGCGCCAGCTCGCCAGGGTCGGCTTCGAGACGCTGGGCCTGCAGACCTACCTGACGGCCGGGCCCAAGGAGACCAGGGCCTGGACGATCCGCAAGGGCGCCACCGCGCCCGAGGCCGCCGGCGTCATCCACACCGACTTCCAGCGGGGCTTCATCAAGGCCGAGGTCGTCTCCTACGACGAGCTGGTCGAGGTCGGCTCCATCGCCAACGCCCGCTCGGCGGGCAAGGCCCGCGTCGAGGGCAAGGACTACGTCATGCGCGACGGCGACGTGGTGGAGTTCCGCTTCAACGTGTAGACGGTGTTCAAGGCGTCAGCGGGCTTCAACGCGTGAGCGGGGCGATGTGCTCGGGTCGTATCCCGAGCCCGATGAAGCGCCCCATCACGTGCCGCAGCGGCGGCAGGGCCCTGAACGCGGTGAAGATCGGCGGCACGTGTTGGGCGGTGTCGTCGGCCGCCCCCTTCGGGTAGAGGTCGCGCAGGATCCCGAGCTGGAAGGCCTGGGTGACCTTCGTGGCCCGCTCCCTGCGCGCCTGCACCGCGGCGAGGTCCGCCTCACCGGGCAGGCCCGCCCGCAGCAGCACGGGGCCGAGCAGGTTGGCGGTGGCGACCGCGTCCTGCACGGCCAGGTTGATGCCCACGCCTCCCGCCGGGGACATGGCGTGGGCGGCGTCGCCGATGCACAGCAGCCCCGGCCGGTGCCACCGTCGCAACCGGTCCACCCGGACGCTGAGCTGATGGACCAGGTCCCAGTCGTCGATCCGCTCGACGCGGTCGCGCAGCGCCGGCGCCAGGCCCGCCACGCGCTCCCTGAACGCCGGCAGCCCGGCCTGCCGGAGCTCCGCGAACGCGCCGGGCGGGATCGTGTAGGCGAGCTGCCAGAACTCGCCTCTGTCGATGGCGACGAGCGCGCCCTTGCCGCCCTGGAAGAAGGGCACCCGGTCGCCTTCGCGGCGGGGCAGGTGGAACCACAGCACGTCCATGGGCGGTGAACCGGCCGTGGGCTCCAGCCCGGCCCGGCCGCGGAGCGTGGAGTGGCGGCCGTCGGCGCCGATCACCAGGCCGGCCCGTACGTCGAGCGGCCCGTCGGCGGTGACGGCCCGGACACCGGCGACGCGCCCGTCCTCCATGATCAGATCGGTCGCCTCCGTGCTCCGCAGGAGCCGGAAGGAGGGGTGGGCGGCGGCCTTGCCGGCCAGGAAGTCGAGCACGTCCCACTGAGGCATGAAGGCGATGTACGGGCACCGCACGCGGAGCCGGGTGAAGTCGGCGAAGGTGACGGCCCGTCCGCCGATGCTCACGGTGACCTCGTGCATCCTGCTGTGCGGCAGGCCCAGGAACTCCTCGATCCAGCCCAGTTCGGCGATCAGCTCCAGCGTCGAGGGGTGGACCGTGTCGCCTCTGAAGTCCCGCAGGAAGTCGGCGTGCTTCTCGAGGACGGTCACCTCGACGCCCTGCCGGGCCAGCAGCAGCCCGGCCATCATCCCGGCGGGGCCACCGCCGACGACGACGCATCTCGTGCTCTCGGTACGCATCGAATCGTCACCCTTCCTCGGGGAACAGCAGATCGACCAGCCGTACGACGTCGACGGGGATGCCCATGCCGCGATTCACGGCCACGACGGAGAGCAGGGTCTTGGCCGCCGTCGCGACGTCGTGCGGGCGCAGCTCACCGGCGGCGACGCGCGCGGTCAGGAAGCCGCCGACGAGCCCCTGGCCCTCGGCCATGAGCTCGGCCAGCCCGGCCCGCGCCCGGGTGGTGCCGAAGAACACGGCCACGAGGTCGGCGTTGTCGGCGAGCAGGCGGTCGAACGCCTCCAGCAGCTCGGTCAGCACCTGCCTGGCGGGCCGGGCGCCGTGGTCGGCGGTCAGCAGCTCGCGCAGCCGCGGCAGGAACCCGCGCTCCGCCAGCAGCGCCTGGACCAGGGCCTCCTTGCTGTCGAAATAGCGGTAGAGCAGACCGGGCGTCACTGCCGCCGCCGCGGCGAGATCTTTGACGGAGGCGCCGTCGACGCCTTTCGCGGCGAAGACCGTCAAGGCCGCGTCGAGCAACTGCTCTCGCCGCCATTCGGCCTGTTCCTTACGTGTTCTGGCCATGCGGGCACTCTATACATTGAATGAACGTTTATTCAACCAGGAGTAGGTGACGCCGGTGAGACCCTCGGACAGCCGCCACAGCCGGTCGGCGGTGGCGGTGTCGCCGATGGCGCGCTCGCGGGTGCGCCGCGTCGGCTCGCCGCGAAGCTGCAAGGGGCCGTCGGGCACGATGTAGCTGCCTCCCGGCAGGTCCGGGACGGTCGCCGCGTACAGGGAGGTCTTGGCCCCTTCAGGGGTCGGGCGGAAGGCCGCGCGGACGAGCAGGCGGACGGCGCTCGCGTACACGGGGCCCCTGGCGCTGTTGGCGCCGCCGGTGAGGACGTTGCTGCGGGTGAGCCCCGGCGCGACGGCCATGCTGCGCAGCCCGAGCCCGGCGGCGTCGGCCTTGCGCTGCAGCTCCATGGCGAAGTAGAGGTTGGCCCGTTTGGACTGCACGTAGGCGAGCGGCGCGCGGTAGGAGCGCTCGGCGTTGAGGTTGTCCGGTTCGAAGCGGGCGAAGCGCTGGCCCTCGCTGCTGACCGTGACCACGCGCGGCTCGGGCGCGGCGAGCAGATGGGGCAGGAGCAGGCCGGTCAGGGCGAAGGTGCCCAGGTGGTTGATGCCGAACTGGGACTCGAACCCGTCGGCGGTCAGGGCGTACGGCACCATCGCGACACCGGCGTTGTTGACCAGCAGGTCGAGCCGGTCGTGGTCCCATCCGGCGGCGAAGTCGCGGATGGAGGAGAGGCTGGCCAGGTCCACCTGGCGCAGTTCGAGCCGCGCGTTCGGGATCTCGGCCCGCAGGCGGTCGAGGGCGGCCCGGCCGCGTGCGAGGTCGCGGCAGGCGAGGACGACGTGGGCGCCGCGGCGGGCCAGCTCGCGGGCCGTGACCTGGCCGATGCCGCTGTTGGCCCCGGTCACCACCGCCACTCGCCCGGACTGGTCGGGTATGGCGTGGAAGTTCCATCGGGGAGGGTTCGACATGATCGCCACCTTGGAGAGGGGAGGTAGCGCAACTTCATGTTGCGATAGATTGATCCTGCCCCTCTTCGGCCAATATCGCAACTTGGAGTTGCAATGGAGTTGGATCGTCCCACCGCCCGACCGGTCGGCCGCGGCGCCAAGGTCCGTGCCGCGGTCCACGCGGCCACGCTCGCCGAGCTCGTGGACAAGGGCTACGCCGCCCTGACCGTCGAAGGCGTCGCCCAGCGCGCCGGAGTCCACAAGACGACGGTGTACCGGCGCTGGGTGGACCGTGAGAGCCTGCTCACCGACGCCCTCTCCGAGCACCTGGCGACCGACATCCCCGTCCCCGACACCGGGGCCGTCGAGACCGACCTGCGGGCCCTGGCGCGCGCTCTGGTGCAGTCGTTCACGAGTCCGACCGGGCGGGCGATCCTGGCGGCCATGTTCACCGGCGCGGCCCACATCGCCGAGATCGCCGCGGCCAGGAGTCACGTCTTCCAGGACCGGCTCGTACGGGCCGAGCCCGTGGTCACGCGCGCCGTCGAGCGGGGCGAGCTGCCCGCCGGCACCGAGCCCGCCGAGCTCATCAAGACCCTCGCCGCGCCGATCTACCTGCGCCTGCTCATGACCGGCGAGCCGGTCGACGACGACACCGCCGAGCAGGCCGTGCGGGTCACGCTCGCCGCCGCGCGCGCCGGCGCCCTGCGGCCGGCGCGCGAAGAGGGCGCGGCCGTCAGTCGTGGATGAGCTCCTGGTCCCAGGTGCCGCCGCTGCAGATGGCCATGCCCTCGCCGACCGGGGTGATGGTGCCGCCGTCGTCGGTGCACTCGTCGGAGGTCACCCAGGCCGGCGCCGCGATGGCAGGGGAGATCCCGGCGAACGCGTACGCGGTGAGCGCGGCGGCGGAAACGAGGGCGGCGGCGAATCGTCGCATGTCTTGGAGTCCAATCACGTAGTGCGAGCTTTCGCTACGGTAGGTTACCGACGGCGAACGGCGGCGAAGCCCCCTTGGGCGACTGATGCCCGGCTACGGCCGGACGCTTGATCCCGGGACAACTGATGCGTCAACCACTTTGGGCCCCCGCGCGTCGAATCGTCACGGCGTTCACGCTGAATCGGGAGGCCCTCATGATCCGTCGCATCATCCGGAAACGACGCCCGGCGCCCACACTCACGGGCATCAGCCTCGAGGAGGAGCTGGCCCTGATCAGAGTCGAGCTCATGTACGGCCTGCGTGTGAACCGCGAGGCGTACCTCCGGAGGAAGGTCGACGAGCGCAACGAGATGGCGTCCCTGATGCGTGAGCGGGAGCCGGCCGAGATGCTGGCCGATCTGCGCGGCTCACTTGAGCGGGCGGTGCAGCCGACGGTGGTGGACCTCCACAGCAGGCGGCAGTCGCGGACCACGCAGGATCCGGAGCCCGCGTAGACGAACCTTCTCCGCCCGTGACTCATGCCGAAATCCGCAGGTCACGGGAGTCCATGCCTATTTTGGCCAGGAATCCGTGGCCGCCGCGCTACGCGATTTTAGGCGTCTGTCCTGGTCAAAAGCCGTTTCCGTCGGGAAGTGACGGGAATCGCCACTGTGGCCTCTCATACGGGCCCGGTTTGCCGTGGTGGACGGTCATGCCGCAGCATGGGCGTGGCTTTCCTGGAACAATGGCGGAGACCGGATAGGGTGACTACTTCACCGCGGATGATGGGGATCGGCAACGGACGACACCGCGCCAGCCGGGGGGATCGGCGCGAGCGGAGGCGTGATGGCTCGTAGGTCTACCGTCCAGCACGATCCTCGGATCGCTGACGGGCCCGGGCTTTCCGCAACCCTGGACACGGCTGACTTCGACGCGCCGCCGCCCCGCCGGCCGCGGCGCGGTGGCTGGTCCGGCGGCGGCGGACGGTGGCTGGTGTGGACCGGCCGCATCATTCTGTGGGCGCTTATTGTGGTTATCGTGGTGAATGGGATTCGTGCACCATTTGAGCGGTTTACCCAGCAAGGGGCGGTGGCGCCCAACGGTGTCGCGCAGGTGCAGCACGGTTTCCCCGTGGATCGTGGGATGGCTTTCGCCGCCCAGTTCGCCGGGGTCTATCTGAATTTCAGTCCGGAAGACGCGGCGAGCAGGTCGCGCAAACTGGCGGCGTTCCTGGCCCAGGGCATGGACCCGCAGATGGGCTGGGACGGCTACGGGAAACTGGCCGCCGTCGCCATCCAGCCCTACGACCTCGAGGCCACCGACGCCAAGAACGCCGTGGTCAGCGTGGCCTTCCAGTCAGGCCCGCGCCGGCTGATGCTGTCGGTGCCGCTCTACTACTCCGGTGACGACAACGGCAGGCGGTTCGTCGTGGCGGGCCGTCCCGCGATCCTGCCCGCCCCCGGCCCGGCCGACCTGCCCCAGGTGGCCGCGCCCGAGGCCGACGACGCGGCCGCCGCCGAACTCAAGCCCCAACTGGAGGGCTTCTTCAAGGAATACGCGTCCGGCAACGTGTCCGGGCTGCAGCGCTACGTCGCGGCCGGCAAGAGCCTGCCGAGCTTCGGCGGCGCGTTCACCTTCTCGCAGCTCAAGGAAGTCGTGGTGCCTGTGGGGGGTGCCACCAGAGAGATCCAGGCGGTCGTGGTGTGGGCCGTGCCGAACGGCGAGGCCCCGCCCACTCCCGATGCCACCGACCCCGCGGCGGTCGGGGGCACGCTGGAGCAGGCCTATCGTCTGACCGTCGAGAAGCAGGGCGACAAGTGGTTCGTCGCAGACATCCGCGGCGCCGGCCGGGTCGTTGGATAGAAGCACGGCCGCGCTGCTGATCGGTACCCCCCGGGAGGACAAACAGTGATCTTGAAGACCGTAGTGCTCACCTTGATCGAAATGACGCCGACCCCGACACCGACCGGCATTGACACCGGAGGGCTCGCCGACTTCCTGCGCGCGTTCTTCGCCCCGTTGTTCCTCGTTGTCGTCTCTGTGGTCGCGCTCTTCTTCCTCTTCACCCGTGAGATCACACGTTTCGTGCAGTTCCTGATACTGGCCGTGGCCATTGGGGTCATCTTCTACGTTCCCAACATCATCGAGGTGACAGCGAAGGCAATCGCCGGCGCACTGGGCATCAAGTAAGGGTTGAGACCGCTCCGTGGCGGTCATGTACGAGCGGGTGGAGAGGAGGACCGCGTGGACCTGCCCACGTATACGAACATCTGGCGCATCGAGAAGCGGCTCTACAAGCTGTACGACCTACGGCTGCCGATGCCGCTGCCCATCGTCTGGATCGGCGTCTTCGTCGGGGTGTTCGTTCCGTGGTCGCTCCTGCTGGTCCTGGTGGGCGTGCCGGTGGAGATGCCCTGGCACGTGCTGTTCCTGGTGCCGCCGGGGATCGTGACGTGGCTGTCGACCCGTCCCGTCATCGAGGGCAAGCGGCTTACCGAACTTCTGGAGTCCCAGCTTCGCTATCTCGGCCAGCCCAAGGCGTGGTACCGCATGGCGCCCTCGGCGGAGCCCGAGGCCGTGATGTTCTCCGGCCGCGTCTGGCGTACGGCGCCGGTGCGCGCCAAGTCGAAGGGGCCGCGCAAGGCCCGCCATCCGCAGCGCAAGCGCGAAGGCCAGCGGATCATCGGCCCCCGTCAGGTACGTCCCGCCGTCGCCGCGGCGGCGGCCGCGGCCGCCACGGCTCCTGTGGCGGAGCCGACGGGCACGACGCGCTGGGGCACCCGGCGCGGGACGGCGCCCGCTCTCAAGGCGCAGCTACGCCAGACGGCGACGGCCGCGGGCTCCGGGACCGCGGTGGGGGCCGGACGGCGCGAGGAGGCGCTCTCAGGCGGCTCCGGGCGGAGCCAGGACGCGTTGCTGGTGCCGGTCCGGGAGACGGGCTTCGAGGGGGGTACGCCGGACGAGCGTGAGCCCGCCGTGCGGGAGCGACGGTCCGGTGAGCGACGCTCCGGGGAGCGGCGGTCCAGTGAGCGGGAGTCCGGCGGCCGGGACTCCGGCACGCGGGTTTCCGGTGCGCGGGAGTCGGGTGCGCGGGATTCGGGCGGCCGGGATTCGGGCGGCCGGGATTCGGGCGGCCGGGGCGTTGCCGATCGTCAGGGTGCTGATCGTCAGGGTGCCGGGCGTGATGGCGGGCGTCCGGAGGTTGGGCGTGAGGAGCTTGAGCGGCAGGACGTCGGGCGTGGGGTCGCTGAGCGGGATCGCGCCGGGCGGGAAGTCGTCGGGCGTGAGGTTGCCGGGCGGGAAGCCGTTGAGCAGGAGGTTGCCGGGCGGAATGGCGCCGGGCGAGAGGCTGCCGGGCGTGGGGTCGCTGGGCGTGGGGCTGCCGGGCGTGAGGCGGGTGAGCGTGAGGTCGCCGCTGGGGCCCAGGGCGGGGTGGAGTTCGAGGGCACGCGTGGGTCGCACGGCGAGGTGAGCGCCGAGGCGCTGGCCGCGCGGGGAGCGGTCGTGCCGATCAAGACCGTGGAGAGCCGTAAGCCCGCCGCCGGCAAGCCGATCGACACCGAGGCGCTGCGGCGGCTGAGGAGGCTCGCGGCGAGTGCCGACGCGCCGGCCGAGACCGTGGAGCGGGTGGCGAGTGAGCGCCGGGAGGGCAACCGGCACGAGGACGAGGTGGCGCGAGACCAGCACCGGAAGGGGCAGCCGCCGCGGATCGGCCCGACCCTGGTGCTGTCGGGCACTCCCCAGGTCTGGCCGCCGCTCAACCCCAACGCCAAGCCGCTGCCCCGGCCGAGCGCCCGCAAGGACGTCCAACGGGACGTTCGCGACGAGGCGCCGGATGTCCGCGCCGAGACCCAAGGCATGACCACGGACGACATCGCGCAGCGGCCCGGCCGGGCGGGCGCGGACGTTGGCGCGGCCGAGGGCACGAGCGGCCAGGAGAGCACCGGCCTCCACGAGGTCACGGCTCTGCACCGCGCCGCCGAGACCAATGCCCGCAACGGTCGGGCAACGGACGACGACAGGCCCACGACACCGACCGACCGCACCGAACCCCCGAGAACCGACCGTGAGACGGCCACCGAGGACGACCGCGCCGGCTCCCCGAGGGCTGACGGCGAGTCGGCCGCTCAGCCTGGCCGTGCTGAATCTCAGTCGGCCGCTCAGGATGGCCACGCTGGATCCCCGAGGACCGACCGTGAGACGGCAGCCCAGGAGGACCGGGCTGGATCCCTGCGAGGCGAGCGCGAGGCGGACGCTCAGGATGGCCGCGTCGGATCCCGGAGGGGTGACCGTGAGGCGGCCGATCGGGACGGTCGTGTTGGGGCTTCGAGAGGCGACCGTGAGGCCGTCGTTGAGGGTGGTCGCGCCGGGGTCCCGAGGGGTGACCGTGAGGTCGTTGCTCGGGATGAGTGCGCCGGGTCGCCGAAGGGTGATCGTGAGACGGACGCCCCGGACCGTCGCGTCGCTTCGGGGATGGGTGAGCGCGCGGTGCCGGTGGATGAGAGGCCGGTGGAGGTTGACGAGCGCAGGGTGCCGGTGGCCGGGGAACGCGGTGCGCCGGTGGCACGGGAGCGGGCCCCGGAGGTCGCCGAGGTCCCGGAGGTCCCGGAGGTGGCCGGAGAGTCGTTCGTGCCGGTGGCCGAGGAGCGTGTCGTGCCCGTGCCGGTGCCCAGGCCCGGGGAAGGCCGGGTGCGACGGGTCGAGTCCGTCGTCGGCCGGGACTCCGGTGGGTGGCGGCGGATCGCGCAGGTCGTCGTCGGCGGGGGCGGGGTGCGTACCGATGGGTCGGAGATCGACGAGGCGAGGGCCAGGGCCGTGTTCGGCGGGTGCCGGAGGGTCGTGGTTCTGGGGTGCACCGGTGGCGCCGGGCAGAGCACGACGGCGCTCATGCTGGGGCACACCTTCGCCAAATACCGTGACGACAGGGTCGTGGCCGTCGACGCCAACACCGGCGGCAGCACCCTCACCAGCAAGATCCAGCCGGAGACCCCCGAGACCCTGACCTCGCTGCTGGCGGGGCTCGACCGGGTCAGCGGCTATCTCACCATGCGGGGCTACACCACGCGGACCGCCTCCGGGCTCGAAGTGGTCAGCGCGGACACCGACGCGGGCGCCGAGCAGCGCCTGGCGGATCGGTCCCTCTTCTCCGACCACCGGCTCGGCGAATCCCTGCGCCTGCTCGACCGCCACTACAAGCTGGCCGTCATCGACCCGGCCGCCGCCCTGGCGGCCAGGTTGCTGCCGTACGCGGATCAGCTCGTTCTGGTGGTTCCGGCGAGCGAGGAGGCGTCCGAGGCGGTGGCGATGACGTACGAGTGGCTCGACGGGCACGGCTGCGCGGAGTTGCGCAGGCGGGCGGTGATGGTGGTCAACGGCGTCAGCAGGCGTTCGATGACCGACGTCGAGCAGGCGGAGTCGGTGGCCAGAGGCAGGTGCCGGGCCATCGTCAGGGTCCCTTGGGAGGACGACCTGGCGCCCGACGGCGCGGAGGTCGTCGATCCCGGGCAGTTGCGCGCGGCCGGGCGGCGGGCCTATCTGGCCCTGGCCGGTGTGGTGGTCGCGGGCTTCGCGGCACAGACCGTACGACCGAGCGAAGAGGAGTTGGCGAGTGACCCCCCGGGCACGAGAATCGGTGAGCGATAAGTGAACAAGCGAGCAGGTCTGGCCCGTTCATGCGCCGAGGGGGCGGCATGAGCAGGGCGTCTCGAGCGCACCAGCGCCTCGCGGTCCGCTATTTCGACGATCGCATCCTGCTCACGGACACCTGCGCTTGGGCGTACTTCCGCCTTCCCACGGTCAGCTACGAGTTCGTCACCCCCGAGGAGCGGGAGGCGCTGGCCACCAACATCACGATCGCGCTGGCCGCGATCAGGATGCCTGACGCCGAGGTCCACCTGAGGGTCGCGCACCGCACCTACCCGGCGGCGGAGTGGGCCATGGCGTTGAACGCCACGTCCGACGAGGGGCCTGGCTGGCGCGACTACCTGGAGGAGATGTACCGGCACGTCTGGGCCAAGGACTTCTGGTCCAAGGAGGTCTACCTCGGCGTGCGGCTCGGGCCGCGGGGCAAGCAACTCGGCAGCGGTGTGCTCGCCCAGCTCTTCGGCTTCTACCAGCGGACGGAGAAGGCGCTGGGCATGGAGGACGACCACGTGCCCGACAGCGAGATCGGGCGCTGGACGGAGCAGGCGGAACGCCTCGGCCGGGCGCTCGCATCGAGCGCCCTCTATGCTCGCCACGCCACCTCTGTCGAGGTGGCGTGGTTGTTCCAGCACTCGGCCTCCGGCGCGCTGGGCGACCCGCCGCCGTCGGCGAGCCCGCGGCGGCGCTGGGGAAAGGGCGAGATCGAGTCGCTGGTCGAGGGGGAGATCCACAACGGCAGGTCGCTGCTGCGCATCGTGCAGCCGCAGGGCGAGTCGTACGTCGCCTACCTGTCGTTCGCGCGCTTCCCCGATCTGATGCCGTTCCCCGACGGCGAGCCGTGGCTGCACTTCGCCGACCAGTTGCCGTTCCCGGTGGAGGTCTCCTCCAGGATGCGGCTGATCCCGCCGGTCAAGGCGTCCAAGGATGTGGCGCGCAAGCTGGCGCACGCCCGCGACATGGACCACCACATCCGCGAGGCGGGCGCGGAGGCGCCGCTGGCGCTGGCCGAGCAGATCGACGCGGCCCGCATGCTGGAGCACGGCATCACCAAGGAGCGGCTGCCCTTCGTGTACGGCTGGCACCGCCTGATCGTGTCGGCCCCCAGCGAGGACATCTGCGTGCAGCGTGTCGAGGCGGTCGTCGAGCACTACCGTGACATGGGCATCGACGTGGTCAACTCGACCGGCGACCAGTTCTCGCTGTTCCGCGAGACGCTGCCGGGCGAGAAGGTCGGCGTCAACGCCTACGCGCAGCGCCAGCCGCTGCGGACGATCGCGGGCGGCATGGCCACGGCCACCGTCGACCTGGGCGACCGGCTCGACGACGGCAGTGAGGGCTGGCTGGGCCCGTACATCGGCGAGACCGTCGGCAGGGCGCGCAGCATCGTGCACTTCGACCCGCTGGTGGCGGCCACCCGCAACCGGCCCACCGCCATCGCGATCACCGGCGAGCCGGGCGGCGGCAAGACCACGCTCGCGCTGCTGATGATCTACCAGATGTCGCTGCGCGGCGTGACGGTCGCGGTGATCGACCCGAAGGGCGACGCCGAGTCCCTCGTGCAGCTCCTGGAGAAGCGGGGGCGCAAGGCCCGGATCATCCCGCTCGGCTCGGCGTCTCCCGGGCTGCTGGACCCGTTCTCGTTCGGCGACGACATCGCGGCGAAGAAGACCATGGCGACCGAGACGTTGCGGCTGCTGCTGCCCCGCATGTCGGAGGAGCGCGAGTCGGCGATGATCCAGGCGGTCGCCGCGGTGTCCAACGGCGACGACCCCTCGCTCGGCAAGGTCGTGGACTTCCTGGAGGGGGCCGACGACCCCGCCTCGAAGAACCTCGGCGCCGTGCTGCGCTCCATGTCGGAGATGCACCTGGCCAGGCTCTGCTTCGACCCCTCCGGCGGCGACCAGATCGACAGCGAGGGCTGGACGACCGTGTTCACGCTGGGCGGGCTGACGCTGCCCGACGTGGCGACGACCAGGGACGACTACTCCTACGAGCAGCGGCTGTCGGTGGCGCTGCTGTACCTGGTCTCCCAGTTCGCGCGCAGGCTCATGAACGGTCTCGACCGGCGCGCGCCCAAGGCGATCTTCCTGGACGAGGCGTGGGCGATCACCTCCACGCCCGAGGGCGCCAAGCTGGTGCCCGAGGTCAGCCGCATGGGCCGCTCCCGCAACACCGCTCTCGTGCTGGTCTCCCAGAACGCCGGAGACCTGCTGAACGAGCAGGTGACCAACTGCCTCTCGTCCGTCTTCGCCTTCAGGTCCACCGAACGAGTGGAAGTGGATCACGTCATGTCCCTGCTCGGGGTCGAACCGTCGGAAGAGCACAAGGCCGTGCTGCGCTCACTCGGCAACGGCGAATGCGTTTTCCGCGATCTGGATGGCAGGGCGGGCCGGATCGGAGTAGACCTGATCTCCGAGGAACTTCTCCGCTGGCTCGACACGAACCCGACGCACGACAAACCCGACGGCACCGGGCATGATGATCATCAAGGGGGCGTGGGCAGGGCGCAGGAGGTACGGTCATGAAGATCCGGCTATCCCGACGACTATCGCTGGCTCTCGCCCTCGTCACCGCCGTGCTGGTGGTGCCGCTCGTGGTGGGCGGGGTCTCCACGCCGGTCGCCGCGGCGCCCTGTGACCTGTCGGGCCCGCTCGAACCGGAGATGATCGGCAGCGGCACCGACGGCCTGATCCAGCCGCCGCCCCCCGAGGGCGGTCCGCAGGCGCCGACGACCAACTACGGCCAGTTCGGCATGAGCGGGCAGTTCTGGCACACGCACGAGCTGACCTGCTCCGACTACGTCGCCGTGCTCGGCAACATGTGGGCCAACGGCGTCTTCACCGCGGCCAAGGCCGTCGACAGGCTGACGATCACCACCTACCAGGCGGCGGCGACCGAAGGACCGCTCCAGTCCATCAAGGACGTGGTCGACGACATCGTCACCAACCTGTCCAACGCCATGTACTGGCCGTACCTGCGGCCGATCGTCATCCTCGGCGCGATCTGGCTGGCCTGGTACGGGCTCATCCGCAAGCGGGCCACCACGACCGCCGAAGGCGTGATCTGGATGGTCCTGGCGGTCACCGTGGCGGTCTGGTTCTTCAGCCGCCCCGGCGACTTCACCGGTCTGGGCAAGGTCGTCACCGACAAGACCGGCGAGGTCGTCAACTCGGCCTTCTCCGGCCTGCCCGGCGCCGGAGGCGCCTCCTGCCTGCCGCCGCCCGGCCAGGCCAACCCCCAGGTCAAGGCGGGCGGTTACGGCCAGACCGGCACGCCGGGGGTCGAGCAGAACGCCGACGCGCTGTGGTCGACGCTGATCTGCAAGCCGTGGCTGGTGGGCCAGTTCGGCACCGCCGACCCGCAGCAGCCCATTGTGCGCGACTGGGGCCGCAAGATGCTGGAATGGCAGTCGGTCCCGCCTGCCGTGGCCGGCCAGCCGGCCCCCGACCGGGGGGCCCGCCAGTCCGAATACGCCGCCCTGGCCGACAAGCTCAGGAACGACCCCCGCTACGCCACCTTCTCCGGCCGCGACTGGTCCAACCGGCTCGGCGTGGCCGTGGGCGCGTTCATCGCCGCCCTGGTGGCGGGGACGCTCATCTTCCTGGTGGCGGTCTCGCTGCTGGTGCTGAAGGTGGGCTTCCTGCTCCTGCTGATCCTGGGGCCGATCTTCCTGCTGATCGGCGTGCATCCGGGCAGCGGGCGCATCGTCGCCATGCGCTGGGTGGAGATGCTCATCGGCACGCTGCTCAGACAGGCCGTGCTGACGATCGTGCTCAGCGTCCTGGTGTACGGCTACGCCCTGATCATCTCCACGGCCATGCCCTGGGGCCTTCAGGTGCTGTTCATGGCGCTGCTGACGATCGCGGTGTTCTTCTACCGGCGCCCGTTCCAGCACCTGTTCGCCTCCATGAACGGCCACACGGTCGCCACCCGCATGCTCGGCGAGGCCGCGAGCTCGTCCGTGCTCGAGCGCTCCGCCGGCGCGCTGCCGCCGGTCGCCTCGGCCCGGATCGGCCGCTGGGGCCTGCGCAAGGCCGAGCCGCTCATCAGGGCGGCCGGTGCGGCCAACCCGGCGGGCGCGGCGGCCACGGCGGCGGCCGGGCAGGTCCGCGTACGCGGCGAGGAGGGCGAGGGCGCCGCCTCCGGCGCCAGGCTCCCGGCCACGGCGGCCCCGCTCGACACCGACCAGCAGGGCGGCAAGGCGGGCAGGGCGCCGCTTCAGCCGCGCAAGGGCACCGCGCCGCCGCTCAACCTGGGCGGCACGCCCACGCGCACCCGTGGCCCCGCGGCGGCAGGTCCCAGGGCGGCCAGCGCGTCCGGGCCGGCGAGCTCCGGCGGTTCGGGCAGCTCGGGCGGTTCCGGTGGCGGTGGCTGGTTCGGCGGCGGGTCCGGCGGTGGCTGGGCGCGGCGCGGCGGGTCGTCGGCCGGGACGCGGGGCGGCTCCTCCGGCGGGTCGCGCTTCGGTGGTTCGGGTGGGTCGCGCTCAGGTGGGTCGCGGTTCGGCGGGTCCGGTGGCGGCTCCCGTACGGGCGGCACGCGCTCACGTGGTTCCAGCGGCGGCGGCGGGCTGTTCGGCGGCGGGTCCGGTGGCTCCGGCGGTTCCTCGCGGTCCGGCGGATCGCGGTCGGGTGGCGGCTCGTCTTCCGGTTCCGGCCCCCGGATCTTCGGCTCCGACGAGCCCTCGTCCCGTTCCTCCGAGGCGCCCCCGCTCTGGCTGCGCGGCAGCCGCAACGGAGGTGGCTCCGGAGGTGACAGCCCTTCCGTGCCCTTCTGGCTCAAGCCGAGCAACCCGGACAAGGACTAGAACATGGCGCAGCCAGGTGACCGGCGCGGGGTGGCCTTCGCCGCCATCGTCGTCGTCATCGCAGCGGTCGGCATCTATCTGACGATGTGGCCCGACACGCCCGACCAGGCCGAGCCCGACTCCCAGGCCGGCCGCACCGCCGGCCCGGCGGTGGCGTCGAGCACGCCCCTGGCGACCGCGAGTGCTGCGCCGTTCGACGTCTACTCCTATCTGCCGATGACGAAGGAACAACTCGCCGCGGCGGCGGACCTGGCCGAGCGGTTCACCGCCGCCTACGGCACCTTCCGCTACGACGAGGACCCGGCGGCGTACGCGGACCGGGTGAAGGTGTACACCACGCCCGGGCTCGCCAACACGCTGACCAGGACGATCACCTCGGCGGGCACCGTCCAGCAGAACCGTGACGACCAGGTCGTCTCCACGGCCACGGCCAGGCTGAAGGAGATCCGGCAGATCGAGAAGTCGTCCGTCGTCTTCCTGATCACCGCGACCCGGCAGGTCGCCGCCAAGAGCGGTCCCAAGCACGTCAGCGAGGAGTACGCGGTGACGGTGAGCCAGTCCGCCTCCGACTGGCGGATCTACGACATCCTTCCCGCCAGCGCCGGTCAGAAGGGGGACGAAACGGGGTGAAACTCTCGCGGGCGCGCCTGGCGCTGGTGATCGGCCTCGCCGGTTTGCTTCTCCTCGTGGCGGTCATCCTGTCGCCCATGTTGCTCATGTCGATGCCGTCCTTCCTCGGCAGCGGCGGCGCCCCCACCGACTGCGAGGACACCGCCCAGGTCGAGGAGGCCTCAGACTCGGCCGCGTCCGACATCCCCGCCGAATACCTCGAGCTGTACAAGGAGCACGGCCAGAAGATCGGCGTGCAGTGGAACATCCTGGCCGCCGTCGGCAAGCGCGAGACCGACCACGGCCGCTCCACCCTGCCGGGCGTCCAGAGCGGCACCAACTACGCGGGCGCGGCCGGGCCGATGCAGTTCCTCATCTCGACGTGGGGCGGCAAGGCCAGGATCACGATGTCGTCGACGTTCAACGGCTACGCCTCCGACGGTGACGGTGACGGCGTGGGCGACGTCTACAACCCGGCCGACGCCATCCTGGGCGCGGCGAAGATGCTCAAGCGCAACGGCGCCCCCGAGAACGTACGGCGGGCGCTGTTCGTCTACAACCGGGCCTGGTGGTACGTCGACCAGGTCGAGGAGATCGCCAGGAAATACGCCAAGTCCGGCGACCTCAAGGTGCCGCCGCAGGCGTCGGAAGACTGCGACGAGCCGCTGATCGAGGCCGCGCCCAGCGACGTCGTGGCCAGGATCATGCAGTACGCCCTGGCGCAGCGCGGCAAGCCGTACCTGTGGGGCGGCACGGGGCCTGACTCGTTCGACTGCTCGGGCGTCATCTACGCCGCCTACCAGTCGGTGGGGCTGAGGATCCCGCGCACCACCTTCGGGCAGTGGCCGTTCGGGGTGAAGGTGTTAGAGGGTGAGGAGCAGCCGGGAGACCTGGTGTTCTTCAACGCCGGCCCGGGCACCTCGGCCGACAACCCCGGGCACGTCGGGCTGGTCGTGTCGAAGGGCAAGATGCTCGAGGCGCGGTGCCGGTTGTGCGGGCCGATCAAGGTCACGAGCTACCAGGCGCGCGCCAACCGGATCGGCTTCACCCGCCCCCTGCAGAACCCCGACGTGCTCGCGCAGCTCGAGAAGCTGCAGAATCCAACTCTATGAGGACATCAACTTCATGAGCGAAGTCGTGGTCGTGGCCGCGGTGATCGTCGACCGGGACGGGCGCGTGCTCGCCGCCCAGCGCGCGGAGCCGCCGGCGCTCGCCGGCGGCTGGGAGTTCCCCGGCGGCAAGGTGGACCCGGGGGAGGGTGAGGAGGCGGCGCTGGTCCGCGAATGCCGTGAGGAACTGGGCGTGCGGATCGCGGTGGGCGAACGTGTGGGCGGTGACTGGCCCCTGGCCCAGGGGTACGTGATGCGGGCCTGGCTGTGCTCGCTGGCCTCGGGCACGCCGGAGGCCAAGGAACACCTCGCGCTGCGGTGGCTGGCGCCTGGCGAATACTACGACGTCGATTGGCTGGGGGCCGACCTGCCCATCATGAAGACTGTGGAGAATCTACTGCTTCGGGATTAAGTGGTCCCTGTCTGTGACACAATGACTACTAGGCGTAGTTTTGTCATGGCGGGGGAGTTGGCTGATGCGGCGGGGCTGGATCATGGCCGGAGCGCTGATCCTGGTCGCGGTGCCGTCCGTGCCGGTGGCGGCCGCGGGAGTGTCGCTGGTGCTCGAACGGATTCAGGAGACCGGCGATGCCGGCCTGTGGATGAGGACCGGCGACGTGCAGCGGTTCCGGGTGCGGATCAACGGGATGGGCAGGGGGGCCAAGGTGGCGGTGGCGGCCAGCCCCATGGAGGCGTTGGCGGAGGTGGCGTGCGTGCCGTCGACCACCCTGGCCACAGGATCGGCCACTCCGGAGGCGAGCGGCACACCGGTGACCGACGAGGCGGGCGGCCTGCCCGCGCCTGTGTCGGACGAGGGTGAGGGCGAGCCCGCTTCGGGTTCCGGCGAGGCGCGGGCGCTGGCCCTGCGGGCGCTGGCCGCCGTGAGCGGGTCCGCCCTGGCTCCGCTGGGGGCGCGGGTGTGCGTGCTGGGCGCGGTCTCCGGTGATCGGATCGTGGAGGTCACGGTGACGGCGCCGCCGAGGACGAGGGAAGTGGTGCTGGCGGCGGTGAGCCGGATCAGGTCCACCCCGGGGAAGGAGCCGGCCACGACGAGCGCGACCGCCACCGTGCCGGTGCGGAACGAGATCACGGGCGAGGCGGCGACGTTCACCGGCCCGGCGGTGCGGGTGCCCCCCAGGGAACGGCACCGGCCCAGCGCCACGCCTCGGGCCGCGGCGAGCGCCCCTGCCACGCCTCAGCCCCGGACGAGCGCCCCCGTCCGGCCTCGGGCCACCATGGGCACGCCTGCCCAACCCCGGGCCACGGTGAGCGCCCCCGCGCTGCCCCGGGCCACCGTGAGCGCCCCCGCCCAGCCTCGGGCGCGGGCTCGGGTGAGCGGTCCCGCTGTCAGTGCGCTGCCGCGGGCCACGGTGAGTCGTCCCGCCGTCAGTGCCCGGCCCCAGGCCGTGGTGAGCGTCCCCGCTGTCAGTGCCCTGCCCGGGGCCGTGGTGAGCGTGCCCGCCGTCGGTCTCACGCCTGGGGCGTTGGTGAGCATGCCCGCCGTCGGTGTCCCGTCTCAGGGTGTGGCCGGGCTCATGCCGTTCGGTAGCCTGGCCCCGCCGGCCTCGGTGAGCGTGGCGCCGCCCGTGGTGGCCGGTGCGGCGCCGGAGGGGAACGACGAGATCGGGGAGGCGCCGTTGCCGTGGGAGATGGCCGCGTCGTCGAGACCGGTCCAAGCGGTCGGCTGGGTCAGCCCCATCGACGGCCCGCGGGCTCTGCCCATGGTCGCAGGGGGTATCGGAGTGCTGCTGGGAGCCCTGTGGCTCATTGTCACGGTACAAAAAGGCGGCAACCGGAGAAAGGTGTTGTAATTCCGTCTTTACTGTTACTTTTACCCGACTAGTATTCCCTTGACCATGGTTCCGGGACTACGCGGAGGGCAGCGGTGGCACGCACACGAGCGACAGCCGTGTCCGCTATCGTCCTGGCGCTCGGACTGACCGGCGCCGGAGCGACACCGTTCATCGTGCAGAGTGCGAGCGCCTCCGTGGCGGCGTACGATCCGGTCGATCCTTGTGACGTCGAAGAGACGTGTGAGACGACGCCGGAGGCCACCGTCACGGTGACCACCACTCTGGGCACGCCGACTCCTGAGGAGGAGCCGGAGACGACGGTCACCAAGACCGTCACCGCGTCTCCGACGAAGGCCACCAAGGCGCCCACCCCGAAGAAGAGCAGCACCCCGCCTCCGGCGCCGACCCCGGAGACCACGCCGACGCAGAACCCGCAGCCGCTGCCCACGCAGAGCGTGGACGTGCCGCCGGCGACCTCGACGTCGCCCACGCCTGAGCAGTCCGTCGAGATGCCGGCCATCGCGCCGAGCGAGACGCCTCCCACGACGCCGCCGGTGTCGGAGTCGCAGGCCGCCTCCACCGAGGAGGTGCCGCTCGAACTGCGGAACGCGGCGCCGGAGTTCGACCAGCGGACGCTGACGCAGAAGCTCAGCATCCCGGCCCTGGTGCTCGTCCTGCTCGCGCTCTTCGCCGTCCTGATCTTCGAGGGGCGGCTGCGCCGCATGGCCCACGCGGCGGCCGTGCGGAAGGCCGGGCCGCACGCCGGCCGGCCGGACGCGGCGCCCATGGGCGGCGGCTATCCGGCCGGGCCCGGTTACGCCACGGCGGGTTTCCCGGCTCCGGGTTATCCGGGCGGCACGGCGTACGCGCCCATCATCAGCTTCGTGCCGGTGCAGACCTATCCGACCGGCCAGCCGCAGTACTACCAGGACCCGAACCACCCGTACCCGCCCCAGGGGTACGTCCAGGAGCCCCCGACCGCGCAGGCCCCGCCGCCGGAGCCGGTGGTGCTGCACCCGGACGAGTTCGACTCCTACAGCCACGAGCCGCCCAGGGACCGTGCGCGCGACCTGTTCGAGCCGCTGGTCCCGGCGGAGCCGCCACCGTCCGACATTCCGCCGGGCGGCGCGAGCCCCTACGAGGGCGACCAGGAACTGCCGCTCGCCCCGGCCGCGGCGGCCGAGCCGGGCGACTCCGAGCCGTGGCAGGGCCAGTCGTTGTTCGAGCCGGCTCCCAGGGAGCCCGGGAACTACGATCCGCCGCCGTACCTGCCCGCCGACGTGCCCGCCGAGGGTGAGGCGACGGTGATTCAGCCGTTGCCCGAGCCGCCCCCGCAGCAGGAGCCGACCAAGGAGATGCCGGACTCCAAGCGCAGGCGGTTCGGCCGCAAGAAGTAGGCGAACGAGAAAGGGCGGGGGCTCCGGCCCCCGCCCTTTTCTCACTTCCCGGTGCGCTTGAAGATCTTGTTGCCCAGCCACACCAGCGGGTCGTACTTGCGGTCGACCACGCGCTCCTTCATCGGGATCAGCGCGTTGTCAGTGATCTTGATGTGCTCGGGACAGACCTCGGTGCAGCACTTGGTGATGTTGCAGAAGCCGAGCCCGTGCTCCTCCTGGGCGGCGTCCTGCCGGTCCGCCACGTCGTACGGGTGCATGTCCAGCTCGGCGATCCGCATGAGGAAGCGCGGACCGGCGAAGTTGGTCTTGTTCTCCTCGTGGTCACGGATCACGTGGCAGACGTTGTTGCACATGAAGCACTCGATGCACTTGCGGAACTCCTGGGACCGCTCGACATCGACCTGCTTCATCCGGTATTCACCCGGCCGCACGCCCGCGGGAGGCGTGAAGGAGGGGATCTCCATGGCCTTCTGGTAGTTGTACGACACGTCGGTGACCAGGTCCTTGATGACCGGGAACGTCCGCATCGGCGTGACCGTGATGGTCTCGTCCTCCTCGAAGGTGGACATGCGGGTCATGCAGCCGAGCCGCGGCTTGCCGTTGATCTCCATGCTGCACGAGCCGCACTTGCCCGCCTTGCAGTTCCACCGCACCGCCAGATCGGGCGCCTGCGTGGCCTGGAGGCGGTGGATGATGTCGAGGACGACCTCGCCCTCGTTCACCTCGACGGTGAAGTCCTCGAGCTTGCCCTCGCCGCCCTCACCGCGCCAGACCTTGAACTTTGCCTTGTAACTCATGACTTCGCTATCCCGTCGAACTCGGACATCTCTTCGTCGGTGAGGTACTTCTTCAGCTCGTCCCGGTCGAAGAGGGCGATCAGGTCGTCCCGCATGGACGGCTGGACCTTCTCCTCGACCGCGATCGTGTTGCCGTCGTCGCTGGAGCAGACGAGCAGCCTGCGGCGCCACTCCGGGTTCATCCCGGGGAAGTCGTCGCGGGTGTGGCCGCCGCGGCTCTCCTCGCGCATGAGCGCGGCACGCGCCACGCACTCCGAGACGAGCACCATGTTGCGCAGGTCGATCGCCAGGTGCCAGCCGGGGTTGTAGATCCGGGAACCGGCCGCCCCGACCAGATGCACGCGCTCCTTGAGCTTCTCCACGACCTGCAGGGCCTCGGAGACCTCCTCGGCCTTGCGGATGATGCCGACCAGGTCGTTCATCGTGCGCTGGAGCTCGTGGTGCACCTCGTACGGGTTCTCGCCGCTGCGGCCGAGGGGCGCCAGCGCCTCCTCGCGGGCGGACTCGACCTGCTCGGGCTCCACCTTGGGCCGGGCGGGCAGCCCGTCCACGTACGCCGACGCGCCCGCGCCCGCACGGCGCCCGAACACCAGCAGGTCGGACAGCGAGTTGCCGCCCAGCCGGTTGGAGCCGTGCATGCCGCCCGACACCTCGCCGGCCGCGAACAGCCCCGGCACCGCCGCCGCGCCGGTGTCGGCGTCCACCTCGACGCCGCCCATGATGTAGTGGCAGGTGGGGCCCACCTGCATGGGTTCGGCGGTGATGTCGACGTCGGCCAGCTCCTTGAACTGGTGGTGCATCGACGGCAGCCGCTTCTTGATCTCCTCGGCGGGCAGCCGGGTGGAGACGTCGAGGAAGACGCCGCCCTGGGGCGAGCCGCGACCGGCCTTCACCTCGGCGTTGATCGCGCGGGCCACCTCGTCACGCGGCAGCAGCTCCGGCGGGCGCCGGTTGTTGGCCTGGTCGGTGTACCAGCGGTCGCCCTCCTCCTCGGTGGTGGCGTACTTGTCCTTGAAGACGTCGGGGATGTAGTCGAACATGAAGCGCTTGCCCTCGGAGTTGCGCAGCACGCCGCCGTCACCGCGGACCGACTCGGTGACGAGGATGCCGCGCACCGACGGCGGCCAGACCATCCCCGTGGGGTGGAACTGGATGAACTCCATGTTGATCAGGCGCGCGCCGGCCAGCAGGGCCAGGGCGTGGCCGTCGCCGGTGTACTCCCAGGAGTTGGAGGTGACGACGTACGACTTGCCGATGCCGCCGGTGGCCAGGACCACGGCCGGGGCGTCGAAGAGGACGAAGTTGCCGGTCTCGCGCCAGTAGCCGAAGGCCCCGGAGATCGCGTCGCCGTCCTTGAGCAGGCGGGTGACCGTGCACTCGGCGAAGACCTTGATGTAGGCCTCGTGGTCGCCGTGCGTCTCGTAGTCCTCCTGCTGCAGGGCCACGACGCGCTGCTGCAGCGTACGGATGAGCTCCAGCCCGGTACGGTCGCCCACGTGTGCGAGTCGTGGGTACTCGTGCCCGCCGAAGTTCCGCTGGCTGATCTTGCCGTCCTTAGTGCGGTCGAACAGCGCGCCCCAGGCCTCCAGCTCCCAGACGCGGTCGGGCGCCTCCTTGGCGTGCAGTTCGGCCATCCGCCAGTTGTTGAGGAACTTGCCGCCCCGCATGGTGTCACGGAAGTGCACCATCCAGTTGTCGTCGGAGTTGACGTTGCCCATCGCGGCGGCCGCGCCGCCCTCGGCCATGACCGTGTGGGCCTTGCCGAACAGCGACTTGCAGACGATCGCCGTCCTCTTGCCCTGCTGGCGGGCCTCGATCGCGGCGCGCAGGCCGGCGCCGCCCGCGCCGATGACGACGACGTCGTACTCGTGGCGCTCTGTGTTAAGCGAGTTTTCCACTGGAACTGGTCCTTACGCGTACGGGAAGGCGATGATGCCCTTGGCCACCAGGCGGACGTACAGGTCGGCGCCCATGACGGAGAACATCGAGGCCCACGCGAGGGGTTGGTGCTTGGCGTTGAGCTTGGACACGAACGTCCAGGCCCGATACCGCAGCGGGTGACGGGAGAAGTGGTTGAGCCTGCCCGCCGTGATGTGCCTGCAGGAGTGGCACGACAGCGTGTAGGCGTTGATGAGGACGGCGTTGAGGATCAGGATCCAGGTGCCGAGGCCGTCGGGCTTGTGAATGAGCGCCAGGACGGCGTCGTAGGCCAGGACGAGGCCGATCACGATGGCCGCGTAGAAGAAGTAGCGGTGCACGTTCTGGAGGATGAGCGGGAAGCGGCGCTCGCCGGTGTACTTGCCGTGCGGCTCCTGCACGGCGCACGCGGGCGGCGACAGCCAGAACGAGCGGTAGTAGGACTTGCGGTAGTAGTAGCAGGTCAGGCGGAAGCCGCCGGGCAGGCCGAGGATCAGCAGCCCGGGTGGCAGGGTGTACCACTCGCCGAACGGGGCCCATCCGAACAGCCGCGCGCCCTCGGGACACGACTCGGCGAGGCAGGGCGAGGAGAAGGGCGCTATATACGGGTCGACGAAGTAGCTGTTGTCGAGAATCGCCCACACACCGTAGATGAGGAACGAGCTGAGCCCGAGGAATGTCAGGAGCGGGGCCAGCCACCATCTGTCTGTGCGCAGGGTGCGCACTCTGATCTGTGCACGCTGCCTTCTGACCGGAGCTTCGGGCGTCGTCTGGGTCATCGTGGACCTCTCCACCTCCCGCGGACCCGTCGCGCAGGGGGGTCCGTGGTGTCGTTTCGCTGGGCGCGCGTACGGCGTATCCGCTCAGGCGCGCGTTGGTGGGGGATACGTTACGACGACAGGATCGAAATTTGTGAGCGGGGTCACTCACTTTTTCGATGACTGGCTGTGATTCCTGTCACGTAGGCCCGTCAGGGGGCAGTCCTTGGGCCGGCAACTTCACCACAGTCACGAAAAAATCATCTATTTGGCGGACAACCCGGATGAATTGCTCGAAATCCACCGGCTTGGAGACATAAGCATTCGCATGCAGCCGGTAGCTGTGCAAGATGTCCTCCTCCGCCTCGGAGGTCGTCAGGATCACCACGGGGATCGTCCGCAGCGCGACGTCGGCCTTCACCTCACGCAGCACTTCCATCCCGCCCATGCGCGGCAGATTGAGGTCGAGCAGGATCAGGTCGGGCCGCGGCGAGCCGGCGAAGCCCTCCTCCTGCCGCAGGAACGCCATCGCCTGCTCGCCGTCGTTGACGACGTGCAGCCGGTTGCGCACCTTGTTGAGGTCGAACGCCTCCTTGGTGAGCAGGATGTCGCCCTGGTCGTCCTCGACCAGGAGCACCTCGATCGGGCGCCAGCCGTTCATCGCTCGTCTCCCGTCGCGGGCAGCGTCCAGCGGAACGTCGCGCCGTGCCCGCCGGTGCGCCCGCCGGTGCGCCCGCCGGTGTCGCCGCCGGTGTCGCCGTCGAGCCACAGTTGCCCGCCGTGATACTCGACGATCTTCCGGCACAGTGCCAGCCCGATGCCGGTCCCCGGGTAGACGTCGCGGGGATGCAGGCGCTGGAAGATGAGGAAGATGCGGTCGGCGTACTTGGGCTCGACCCCGATGCCGTTGTCGGAGCAGCTGAACTCCCACATGTCGCCGGAGCGCGTCGCCCCGATGTGGACGCGCGGCGGCTCCTCGGAACGGAACTTGATGGCGTTCTCGATCAGGTTCTGGAAGAGCTGGGTGAGCTGCAGCGGGTTGCCGTTCACGCGGGGCAGCTCGTCCCGGGTGACGGTGGCCCCGGTGTCGTCGATCGTGGCCGAGAGGTTGTCGAGCGCCGAGTCCAGCGCCGTGCCCGACTCGGTCACGCGCCGCTCGCCGGTGACGCGGCCGACCCTGGAGAAGTCGAGCAGGTCGTTGATCAGCAACTGCATGCGCTTGGCGCCGTCGACGGCGTAGTGGATGTACTGCCTGGCCCGGTCGTCGAGCTGCGGGCCGTAGCGCTGCTCGAGCATCTGGGTGAAGCTGGCGACCTTGCGCAGCGGCTCCTGGAGGTCGTGACTGGCGACGTAGGCGAACTGCTCCAGCTCCCCGTTCGAGCGCCGCAGCTCCTCGGCCTGGTCGGTGGCCGTCCGCCAGGCCGACACGATCCGGGCGCGCATGGAGTCGATGTGACTGGACAGCTCGGCCAGCTCCGCCGGCCGGTCGACGTGCAGGTCGTGGTCGAAGTCGCCGGCGGCGACCGTACGGACCTGCTCGGTGAGCTGGTCGATGGGCTTCAGCACGGCGTAGCGCACGATGAACGCCAGCCCGATCCCGCAGGCCAGCAGCACCGCGAACAGCACGATCAGCGCCACCGTGAGCCGGCCGAGCTGCGCGGCCACCTCCGTGCGCGGGTTCAGCTCCATCGCGCGGGCGGTCATCGTCATGACGACCACGACCCCGGCCGTGAAGGCGAAGCCCGCCACCGCCCCGGTGGCCAGGAACCAGCGGGAGACCGGGAGCCTGCCCAGCCCGGTGGGCTCCTTCGGCGGAGGCAGGGGGTGGATGCTCATTTTCTCCTCCTCCGTACCAGGACCGCGGCGAGGTCGTCGCTCAGCGTGCCCACGTGGGTGATGAGCCGGTCGAGGTCGATGACCCCGTGCTCGCGTACCAGGTTGACCAGGCCGTCCACGCCGAGCAGCCCGTTCGGCTCGCCGATCGCGGCCTCGATCAGGCCGTCGGTGTAGAGCATCATCGACCAGTCGTGGCCCAGCGGCACGTCGATCTCCGACCACTCCGCGTCGAGGAAGATCCCGAGCGGCGGGCCCGACGGTGTGCCGTTCAGCACCTCCACGACGCCGTCACGGAGCAGCACCGGCGGTGGATGGCCGACCACGCGCATCTTGGCCTGGCACAGGTCGGGAGTGATCGTGGCGGTGCAGAGCGTGGTGAAGATCTCGGGAGCCTTGCGCTCGGCGCGCAGCAGCGTGTCGAGCGTGCGCAGGAGCGTGTCGCTCGTCTGCCCCGCCAGCACCAGCGTGCGCCAGGCGATGCGCAGCGCCACGCCCAGCGCGGCCTCATCGGGGCCGTGCCCGCACACGTCGCCGATCACGAGGTGCACCGCGCCGTCCGGCGTCTGCACCGTGTCGAAGAAGTCTCCCGCCAGGGTTCCGCCGCTGCCCGGCAGGTAGCGGGTCAGGTGCTCGATGTCCGCGCTGCCCAGCAGCGGACCCGGCAGCAGCGCGCTCTCCAGCCGGGAGTTCTCGGCGGCCGTCAGCTCCGCCTGGATGAGCTTGAGCTGGGCCAGGTCGGCCCGTTTGCGCTCCATCGCGTACCGGATGGACCTGGCCAGCAGTCGCGCGTCGATGTCCTGTTTGACCAGGTAGTCCTGGGCTCCCGCCTGGACCGCGGCGACCCCGACGTGGACGTCCCGCAGGCCGGTGAGCACCAGCACCGCCGTGCGCGGGGCGATGGCCAGCACCTCTTCCAGCGCCTCCAGCCGGCTGGCGTCGGGCAGTGAGAGGTCCACGAGCACGCACTGGATCTTGGCGGTCAGTTTCGACCTGGCCTCCAGCAGGGTGCGTGCCCGGAAGATCTCCGGGGGCGCCAGGGCCTGGTTGAGCAGCTCCTCGACCAGGAAGGCGTCGCCGTCGTCATCCTCTATGAGGAGCAGCGTCAACGTTTCCGAAAGATTTGCCGTCACAGACGCCTCTTCGTGCAGTCGGAGCAGTTGTTGCTCATTCTGCGATGAGTTCGACTCCTTGTGGAAGCGTGCCCTCATGCCCGGCTTCTACGACGAAGGACAGCAAAGTCTCCCTGAACGCCTGCGCGGCCCGGGTCGGCTCGACGTCCTTGCGATGGGCCAGCGCGATCGACCGGCTGAGCCCCGGCGGGGCGAGCGGCGTGCCGGAGAGGCCGGGGCGGCCGTCGAGCACCATCGACGGCACCACGGCCACCCCCAGCCCCGCCTCCACGAAGCGCAGCACCGCGTCCATCTCGCCGCCCTGCACCGCGAACCTGGGCTCGAACCCCGCCTGCCGGCAGGCGGCCAGCGTGGCCTCCCGCAGGTCGTAGCCGCGCCGGAACATCACCATCGGCTTGCCGCGCAGGTCTTCGATCCGCAGGTACGGGCCCTTCGCGTGCTCGTGCGAGGGCGAGACGACGACGAGGTTCTCGCGCAGGATCTCCTCGGTCACCAGCGAGGGGTCGTCGCTCTGCAGCGGCATGATGATCAGCGACAGGTCGAGCTGCCCCCGGGCCAGCGCCCTGATGAGGTCGCGCGAGCCGCCCTCCTCCACCAGCAGCTCGATGCCGGGATATTCGCGGTGGAAGCGGGCCAGCGCGTCGGCCAGCAGCCCCGCGCAGAGCGATGGCGTGGCCCCCAGCCGCACGCGGCCGCGGCGCAGCCCCGCGAGCTGGGCCACCTCCTGGCGGGCGGTGTCGGCGTCGGCCAGGATGCGGCGGGCGAGGGGCAGCAGCGCCTCACCGGCCGCCGTGAGCGTGACGTTGCCGCGGGCCCGCGAGAACAGCCGCGCGCCCAGATCGTCTTCGAGGGCCTTGATCTGCTTGCTGAGCGAGGGCTGGGCGACCCGCATGCGCTCGGCCGCCTGAGTGAAATGCCGGGTCTCCGCCACCGCCACGAAGTACGCGAGCTGCTGCAACTGCATGTGATTTTCCTCGCACCGACCGAAGTGGTCAGGGCCCTGTCAACCATGTATTGCAGACATCATAGCCGATGGCTATCGAAACCAGACCTGCGATGACTTGGACGGATCATTGCTGGATACCTAGCGTTTGAGGCGTGACTGCCACGATAGAGCGCGGCGCAGCCACCGCGCCTGTTACCGCTCCCCAGAACTCCTCCAAGAACGCTCCAACGCGTAAGAAGCCGGCCGGGTTCCTGGGCTCGTCGAACGGCAAGAAAGTCGTCATGGCCGTCACGGGCGCCGTGATGGTGCTCTTCCTCGTCGGACACATGCTCGGCAACCTCAAGATCTTCTTCGGCCGTGACTCCTTCAACGACTACGCCCATGCGCTGCGCACGCTGCTCGAGCCGCTCGCGCCGTACCGCACGCTGCTGACGCTCATCGAGGTCGTGCTGGTCGCCTCGGTCGTCCTGCACATGTGGGCCGCGATCTCGCTGGCCCGCCGGGCGGGCAAGGCCAGGCCCGTCAAGTACGTGGCCAAGAAGTCGCAGGCCAACGGCTACGCCACGCACATCATGCGGTTCGGCGGCCTGACGATCGTGCTCTTCATCGTCTGGCACCTGCTCGACCTGACCTTCGGCGTCGTGAACCCCAAGGGCTTCGACGCGGCCCCCGCCGACCGGATGATCGCCGGTTTCGACGCGTCCCGGTGGTGGGTGACGCTGATCTACTTCGTGGCCGTCGTCATGGTCGGCCTGCACCTGCGGCACGGCATCTGGAGCGCCTTCCAGACGCTCGGCTGGGCCAACCGCACCCGTAACCAGGCCCTGCGCGTCTCCGCGGCGCTGCTCTCCGCGGTCCTGGTGATCGGCTTCCTGGCCCCGCCCCTCGCCATCACGTTCGGAGTCATCAAGTGAACTACACCGAAGGTCCCGAGATCAGGGACACCAAGGCGCCCGCCGGGCCCATCGAGGAGCGGTGGGAGAAGCGGAAGTTCGGCGCCAAGCTGGTCAACCCGGCCAACAAGCGCAAGCTCAACGTGATCGTGGTCGGCACCGGCCTGGCCGGCGGCTCGGCCGCGGCGACGCTGGGGGAGCTGGGCTACAACGTCAAGTCGTTCTGTTACCAGGACTCGCCGCGGCGGGCGCACTCCATCGCCGCGCAGGGCGGGATCAACGCGGCGAAGAACTACCGCGGCGATGGCGACAGCATTTACCGGCTCTTCTACGACACGGTGAAGGGCGGCGACTTCCGCGCTCGCGAGTCGAACGTCTACCGGCTCGCGCAGGTGTCGGTGAACATCATCGACCAGGCCGTGGCGCAGGGGGTGCCGTTCGCCCGTGAGTACGGCGGCCTGCTGGACACGCGTTCGTTCGGCGGGGCCCAGGTCTCCCGTACGTTCTACGCCCGGGGGCAGACGGGGCAGCAGTTGCTGCTGGGCGCCTACCAGGCGCTGGAGCGGCAGATCGCGGCCGGGACCGTGACCATGCACACGCGGCACGAGATGCTCGACCTGATCATCTCCGACGGGCGGGCGCGCGGCGTCATCGTGCGCGACATGGTGACCGGCGAGATCGAGCGCCACCTGGCCGACGCCGTGGTGCTGGCCACCGGCGGGTACGGGAACGTGTTCTTCCTGTCCACGAACGCCAAGGGCTGCAACACCACGGCGATCTGGCGGGCGCACGAGCGCGGCGCGTACTTCGCCAACCCCTGCTACACGCAGATCCACCCGACCTGCATCCCGGTGTCCGGGGAGTACCAGTCGAAGCTGACGCTGATGTCGGAGTCGCTGCGCAACGACGGCCGGGTGTGGGTGCCGCTGCGGAAGAACGACACGCGGGCACCTGGCGACATCCCGGACGAGGAGCGCGACTACTACCTGGAGCGGATCTATCCCGCCTTCGGGAACCTCGTCCCTCGTGACATCGCCTCCAGGGCCGCCAAGAACGTCTGCGACGAGGGCCGCGGTGTCGGGCCCGGCGGGCTGGGCGTCTACCTGGACTTCCGGGACGCCATCGACCGGCTCGGGCGCTCGGCGGTGGAGAAGAAGTACGGCAACCTCTTCGAGATGTACGAGCGCATCACGGGCGAGAACCCGTACGACGTGCCGATGCGCATCTACCCGGCCGTCCACTACACGATGGGCGGGCTGTGGGTGGACTACGACCTGCAGTCCACGGTCCCCGGCCTGTTCGTCATCGGTGAGGCCAACTTCTCCGACCACGGCGCCAACCGCCTCGGCGCGTCCGCGCTGATGCAGGGCCTGGCCGACGGATACTTCGTGCTGCCCACGACGATCGGCGACTACCTGGCCGCCGGCCCGTTCGAGGACGTGGACGAGGAGGCCGTGGCCGAGGCCGAGATCCGGGTCCGCAGCAAGATCGACCGGCTGCTGTCGGTGAACGGCACCCGTACGCCCGACTCCTTCCACCGTGAGCTGGGCAAGCTCATGTGGGACTACTGCGGCATGGAGCGCACCGAGGAGTCGCTGCGCAAGGCGCTGGAGCGCATCCCCGAACTGCGCGCCGAGTTCTGGCAGAACGTCAAGGTCAGCGGCGCCGCCGAGGAGCTGAACCAGGTCCTCGAGAAGGCGGGACGCGTCGCCGACTTCTTCGACCTGGCCGAGCTCATGTGCCTGGACGCCCTGATCCGCACGGAGTCCTGCGGCGGCCACTTCCGCGCCGAGTCGCAGGACGCGGACGGCGAGGCCCTGCGCGACGACGAGAACTTCGCGCACGTCTCGGCGTGGGAGTTCGCCGCCGACGGGCCGGTGCTGCACAAGGAATCCCTCGAGTACGAGTACGTCAAGATGACCCAGCGGAGCTACAAGTGAGCGAGCGGGGCAAGCGGAGCGAAGGAACCCCGGGCATGAACCTGACCCTGCGAGTTTGGCGGCAGAGCGGTCCCTCGGACGCGGGGCGCATGGTGAAGTACAAGGTGGAGGACGTGTCCCCGGACATGTCCTTCCTGGAGATGCTCGACGTCCTCAACGAGCGTCTCATCCTGGAGGGCGACGACCCGATCGCCTTCGACCACGACTGCCGCGAGGGCATCTGCGGCATGTGCGGCATGGTCATCAACGGCGTGGCCCACGGTGAGCAGGTGGCGACGACGACGTGCCAGCTCCACATGCGCCACTTCGAGGACGGCGCCACGATCACCATCGAACCGTGGCGGGCGGCCCCGTTCCCGGTCGTCAAGGACCTGGTCGTGGACCGCAGCGCCTTCGACCGCATCATCCAGGCGGGCGGCTTCGTCTCGGTCCCGGCCGGCTCCGCGCCGGACGCGCACAGCGTGCCCGTACGCAAGGAGGACGCGGACTCGGCGTTCGACGCGGCGACCTGCATCGGCTGCGGCGCCTGCGTGGCGGCCTGCCCGAACGGCTCGGCCTCCCTGTTCACCGCCGCCAAGATCACCCACCTGAGCCTGCTTCCCCAGGGCCAGCCTGAGCGGCTGTCCCGCGCGAAGTCGATGGTGGACCAGATGGACGCGGAGGGGTTCGGCGGCTGCACGAACACGGGAGAGTGCACGGCGGTGTGCCCGAAGGGGATCCCGCTGGACACGATCGCGCAGATGAACAGCGACTACCTCAAGGCCAACGCCAAGTAGTGGCGGGGGGCCGGGCTCCTGTCCCGGACAGGGCGTCTGGTCGGCCCACCGGCGGGCCGACCGATGCCCTGTGCGGCTCGGGAGTCAGGGTCAGGCGTCCCAGGTGACCGGGAGGCTCTTGACCCCGTAGATGTCGGCGGTCTCCGGGCGCAGGGCGACCTCGTCGGCGGGGACGGCCAGCCGTAGCGTGGGGAAGCGGTTGAGCAGCGCGGGGAGTGCGACGCGCAGTTCGACGCGGGCGAGTTGCTGGCCCAGGCACTGGTGGATGCCGTGGCTGAAGGCCAGGTGGCCGCCGTCCTGGCGGCGGATGTCGAGCGTGTGGGGGTCGGTGAAGCGCTCGGGGTCGCGGTTGGCGGTGCTGAGGGACAGGATCAGCGTCGAGCCGGCCTCGATGGTCCGGCCGTCCAGTTCGACGTCCTCCAGCGCGACCCGCTGGAACTGCTTGGCGACGCTCAGATAGCGCAGCAGTTCCTCCACCGCTCCGTCGGTGAGCGCGGGGTCGGCGCGCAGCGCGGCCAGTTGCTCCGGGTTCCGCAGCAGGGCGAAGGTGCCCAGCGCGAGCATGTTCGCGGTGGTGTCGAAGCCGGCCGACAGCAGGATCAGCGCGATTCCCTGGAGCTCCTCGTCGGTCAGGTCGCTGTCGAGCAGGTCGCTGAGCACGTCGTCGGTGGGGTCGGCGCGCTTGGCGGCCACCAGCTCCGCGAGGTACTGCTGGGTCGCGAGGTAGGCGGCGATCAGCTCCTCGTCGCCGGTCTCCCCGCCGAGGAACGTGTCGATGTTCCCCTGGAAGCGGTCCCGGTCCTCGTACGGCACGCCCAGCAGTTCGCAGATGACGACGGCGGGGATGGGCTTGGCGA